>SLDA01000640.1 GCA_007125545.1 Thermoflexales bacterium
CGCCGAGAATCTTGGCCATTTCGTCTTCCATCTTACTGCGCTGCATAACATAGTGATCCTCATCGGGCAGCGTCAGCGTGTAGCCGCCGGCCATACCCCGCGCCACGATCGAGATCTTGCGTACAGGGTCACAGCGCGGCAACACATAAGCGACGACGGCATGGCCGGCCTCGTGATAGGCGAAGATCTCGCGCTCCTCATCCGAGATGACCCGGCTGCGTCGTTCCGGCCCAGCGATAACCCGCTCAATCGCCTCCTGGAACTCAATCATCGTGATCCGGCGCTTGCCGGCCCGTGCCGCCAAGATCGCGGCCTCGTTAACGACATTCTCGATATCGGCACCCACGAACCCGGGCGTCGACTGGGCGAGAATCTCCAGATTCACTTCAGCAGCCACAGGCTTACCCCGGACGTGAACCCGGAATATGGCTTCACGCCCACGGATATCAGGATGATCCATCACCACCCGCCGGTCGAAGCGCCCCGGACGCAAGAGCGCCGGATCCAGAATGTCAGGACGGTTGGTCGCTGCCACAACGATCACGTTGGTGTCGGTATCGAAACCATCCATTTCGACCAGGATCTGGTTCAACGTCTGCTCGCGCTCGTCGTGCGATCCGCCTAACCCGGCACCACGGTAGCGACCGACTGCGTCGATTTCATCGACGAACACAATGCACGGGCTATGGCGCTTGGCCTGATCAAAGAGATCCCGGACCCGGCTTGCACCCACACCCACAAACATCTCAACGAACTCGGAACCCGAAATGCTGAAGAACGGGACACCGGCTTCGCCCGCGACAGCCTTGGCCATCAGGGTCTTGCCCGTACCAGGAGCGCCTACCAACAGCACACCCTTCGGAATACGTGCTCCGAGATTGACAAACTTCTGAGGCTCCTTTAGGAACTCAACAACTTCCTTGAGTTCATCCTTCGCCTCATCTACACCGGCTACGTCATCAAACGTCACCGTGGGCCGGTCACCCGAGAACATCCGTGCCCGGCTCTTGCCGAAGGACATCGCCTGATTGTTCGCCCCCTGGAATTGGCGGATGAACAAGAAGAAGAATGCCGCAATCGCCACAATCGTGATCAGCGTAATCCCGACATTGATCAGCGTGCTCCAATCTACAGGCTCCTGATGATCAATCCGGATCTGCCGCAGCATGCCCTCTTCCACGCCCAGAACCCGCAACTGCTCTGTGAGCGTTGACTCAGGGCCTTTACGCGAGATGACCGTCAGGCTCTCAACATCAGCGGCCTCCAGGTAGGTTACCGTCAATTCATCGCCCTGGACATTGATGCTGTCAATCCTGCCGGCAATAGCATCTTCCGCGATCTGATTCAACGGTACGGTCGCGCTCGGGCTGCTCCCTGACATATAGCTGTAAATGAGAAACAGCACGGCAGCGATAATAATCAGATACACGAAGCTGGTGCTTCCTTTTGACTTCATTCATGCCTCCTAACCCGCAATTCGGGTCGCTCAAAAAGAGGGGTGCTTCCTATTTCGCGGAGATGCACCCATAGTCGCATAATTTACCCACAGTATGTGTGAAGGGATTATACCCGAAAACACTCCAAATAAGTAGATGCAAAACAGGGGAATTCTGGGGTGTGCCCCTCACCGGTGCAGGGAAAAGCTTATCGAGCCTTACTCTACGGTGATGGTGGCTACGTAGATGGTGTGATCAAGGACTTGTGCAGATCCTGCATCGACAACAGGTAACCGTCCGCCATCATCGTAGAGTCCCACCCGGATAACATAGCGACCGGGACGGATCTCCTGGGGAAGAGCGATCTGATGGGGATCGTTGATAATCTCACCCGGTGCCCAAGAGGTGGTAGGGCGTAACCCGTTAACCGGGATTACATCGGACTGTGCAGCCAAAGCACCTGTCTCCTGATTTAGTATGTGCACAAAAACCTTATAACTACGGCCGAGCTCGGCGGTGCATCGCCACCGCAACGTGACCGGCACGTTATCGCCCGGACGGTAGCTGAAGCGCGAAACCCACGCCTGCTGTAATACAACCTGATTATTCAGGTTGGCGCCGAGCGGAATGGGTACGTCGCCGCCCCCGCTCACCGTCAGCGTGATCGTGTCTCCTACACGAACCTCCTGATCTGCCTCGGGATTCTGCTCCAAAATCACGCCCCGCCCTTCAGGACTGCGGATTTCGTCCATTACCAGCAGGAGCCCCTCAGACTCCAATCCATCCCGCACCGTATCAATGTCATACCCTACCACATCGGGCAGGGAAAAAGCGCGCCCGGCAGCGAGGACGATGCTGATCGTTGTATCGACTGCAACACGGTTACCAACACCCGGTGCCTGCCGCAACACCGCGCCCGGTCGCGCCTCAGCGCTTTCCTCCTCGCCCAACACTTCAATCTCCAGCCCCAAGCTTTGGGCCAATCGCTGGGCATCTGCGGCACCGAGCGACATCAGATTGGGCACCGTAACCAACTCTTCCGTGTCGGACGCGTCTGGCGTCGTCGCACCCACCTCGGTCACGGGTGGGGCAGCAGTTGTCGCCGGACTGTAGGCGTGATAGACAAAGAGCCACAGGGGGATCAACCCAATCACGGCAATGGCAGCGATCAGAATTAGCATCCAAAGCGTCATATCTGCACCTGCCGGCGCCGCTGTGTCCGGATCGGCATCGAACTCCGGATCGCGATGCGGCCTGCCGGAATTGCCCACGGGCGGCCGGTGAACGCCTCCACTCTGTGCGGACACATCCGGATCGCGCCACGCCGAGCTCGCATTGTCGCCGGGAGCAGCCGTCCGGGTCGGCACGGCAGGTGTTTCGTCGACCACCGGCAGATACGGCTGCGTGCCATTTGTCCCGCGGTGCAGGTACTCATCGAATGCTATCCCGAGTTGATCGCCGTTGCGATAGCGCTGCGTCGGCTCCTTCGCCAGAATCTTTCGCACCAACCAGTCAAGACCGGGGGGTACGCGAGGATTGAGGCTTGGCAGGGGCACCGGCTCCTCTCGGCAATGCATCATCGCCAGGACCGCCGGATCGGGATCGTGGAAAGGCGGCACGCCAGTCAGCATCTCGTAGAGCATAATGCCCACGGAGTAGATGTCGGAGGCCGGGCTCGGACGACGCCCGCGCGCCTGCTCCGGCGAGATGTAGTGAGGGCTGCCCCAAACCACGTCCAGCACCTCGTCCTCATTCTCGTCCTGCTGAAGTGCGCGAGCGATCCCAAAGTCGGCCACTTTCACCTGGCCCTCGTCGGTCAGGAGAATATTCTGCGGCTTCAGGTCGCAGTGGACAATACCCAGCCGGTGCGCCTGCCCTATCCCAGCTGAGATATCACGCGCGATTGCCAGCGCGCGCATCACCGGCAGCGGGGCCTCCCGCCGCACCAACGACTTGAGATCCTCACCGCGCACCAACTCCATAACGATGAACGGACGGTCCGTCTCATCCAGGCCAACATCATAGATACGCACGATATTGGGATGGTCGAGCTTGGCGGCGGATCGCGCTTCATGCAAGAAACGCTCGCGCGCCTCGACATCACTGGCATAAGGTTCTCGCAGGAACTTCACCGCGATCTGCCGTTCCAGCAGGAGATCCTCACCCCGGTGGACCGTCGCCATACCACCCGCGCCGACCAGTTCGAACACACGGTAGCGTTCATTAAGGATTGTTGGTGTCATGATGTCTCTCTTTGTCTCTGGAATCCGATAGCAGGACGTGCCGATAGTGTTGATCCCGGACCCACGCCATTCTACCGCAACCAAGAGCTAAGTCAATTGACTATGAACCCACTGTCGCTAACTCGTAGCCAAAAGTAGGCTTTATGTTATGCTTATGCCGCTTATGCTTAGGATACCTCTACGCGACTACGGGCGCCTCCTGCTCCGTTATCTCCAACCGCAAGTGTGGCGTGTGGCCGCACTTGCGGTCCTGCTTTTCAGCAGCATCGGGTTGCAGCTCGCCAACCCCCAGATCCTCGCCGGGTTCGTCGACGGGATCGTGGCTGGCGCTCCCTATCAGGTGCTGCTACGCGCGGCCGTTCTCTTTCTTGCCATCGCGATCATCCAGCAATTTGTCACAGTAGGAACGACGTACGTGAGCGAGAATGTCGGCTGGACCGCCACCAACGCCTTGCGTATCGACCTGCTCACCCACACGCTCGACCTGGGGATGGAGTTTCACAAGACGAGAACGCCCGGTGAGATGATCGAGCGCATCGATGGAGACGTCAGCGCACTCTCTTCTTTCTTCTCACAATTTGTGATCCAACTCGCCGGCAACGGGCTGTTGATTGTCGGCGTCGTCGTCGTGCTGACGCTCGAAGACTGGCGCCTGGGGCTCGTCGTAGGCTCCTTTTCCGCTTTGAGCCTACTCCTATTGGGAGGCCTGCGCAACATCGCCGTTCCACACTGGACCGCAGAGCGGGAGGCGAGTGCCACCTTCTTCGGCTTTCTCGAGGAACGGCTGACAGGCACCGAGGATATCCGGGCCAATGGTGCGCAAACTTACGTGATGAACCGCTTTTTCGCGCTAATGGGCGACCAACTCCGCACCTCACTCAAGGCCGGTTGGATGATGAACATTCTCCTCAATGCCGGCATGATCACTTTCGCCCTGGGCCTTGCCGGGGGTTTTGCCGTCGGCGCCTATCTCTTCCAGCAACAAATTGTGACCATCGGCACCATCTTTCTGGTCTACCGGTACACAGAGATGCTCGATCGACCCCTGCGCGCGATCACGCACCAGTTGCAGGAACTCCAGCGTGCCGGCGCCAGCGTGGCCCGCGTCCGTGAACTCCTGAGCCTCCGGAGGAAGCTTTACGAGGTCGACCCGGCGGAGGCCGGGAGCCTGCCGCCGGGTCCGCTGGGTATCCGGTTCGACCACGTCACCTTCGCCTATGATGACAGTCATCCGGCGTCATCAGCCGCTACGCCTGCCCTTCTCGATAACGACACAACACAGAGCCTCGCGAGCGCAAACCTCGGTACCGCCGCTCCCGTCACCGGCCTTCCGGTCCTTCACGACATCGCCTTCCACCTCGCCCCCGGCAAGACGCTCGGCCTCCTCGGACGCACCGGGAGCGGCAAGACGACCCTCACACGCCTGCTCCTGCGCCTCTATGACCCTGACACCGGAGCCATTCATCTCGTTTCGCCCGCCGTAGAAGGAGGTATGGGCAGCAGTCCCACATCCGCAGTCGACCTCCGAACTCTGCGACTTCAGACCCTGCACGAGAACGTCGGAATTGTCACCCAAGAGATCCAGCTCTTCAACGCCAGCGTTCGCGATAACCTGACCCTATTCGACAACACCATACCGGACGCCGGCGTGCGTGATGCGGTCGCGGCTCTGGAGCTTGATACCTGGCTTGAGGCGCTACCGGAAGGGCTGGATACGCGGATTGAGGCGGATGGCGGCCTATCGGCGGGTGAGGCTCAACTACTCGCTTTCGCCCGCATTCTGATCAAGGACCCCCGTCTGGTCATCCTGGACGAGGCTTCGTCGCGCCTCGACCCGGCAACGGAGCAGCGTATCGAGCGGGCGATGGATCGCCTTCTCGCGGGGCGTACGACGGTGATCATCGCGCACCGGCTGGAGACGATTCATCGCGCCGACGAAATCCTGATCCTGCAGAACGGTCACATCCTTGAGCACGGCAATCGGGCCAAGTTGGCGACCGACCCGGGCTCGTTCTTTCACCGGCTCCTGCAGACCGGGCTTGAGGACGTGCTGGTATGACGATCCCGGCACCGAACGAGGCTCCCGCCACCGGTGCCGTGGCGGACCACGTCCACGCACACGGCGCAACAAACGCACCCCCTCGCCCGACCTGGTGGATCTGCTGGCAACTCATCAAGTTTCGCCCAGGTAGCTATGCACTCCTGGGAGTACTGGAACTGCTCTTCTTCGGCGTCTTTCCGCAGATTACGGCACTGCTCACACGCAGCATCTTCGACACGCTCACGGGCACGAGAGTTCCGCCGGTCGGACTCTGGTGGTTAATCGCGCTCATCGTGGGTACGGCGCTCGCCCGCGCCGGCGCCGTCTTCGCGGATGTCGTCGTCTACTTCAACTTCCGCTATACGCTTGCCGCACTGGTGCGCAAAAATCTCTTTGAAACCATCCTCAACCATCCAGGCGCCCGCGCCCTATCGAGCGCATCGGGCGAGGCGGTCAATCGTTTCCGCGACGATGTCGACCAGGTCTCTTTCTTCATCGCCGAGTCCATCATCGTTCTCGGCTTCCTCTTCTTCGCGCTCGTCGCCGTCGTAGTGATGTGGGGCATTAACCCTGTCATCACGCTCGTTGCCTTCGTCCCGGTTGTGTTCATCGTTGCCGTCAATCAGTGGGCACTCAAACGAGTCGATCGCTACCGTGAGGCCAGTCGCGAAGCGACAGGCCAGGTGACGGGATTTATGGGCGAGGTCTACGGCGCGATTCACACTATCAAATTGGCCAGCGCGGAATCCCGGGTGATTCACCGCCTTGCGGCCCTCGGAGAAACGCGGCGTCAGACTACCGTTATGGACCAGACCTTCTCCTCTATCATGAACGCCGTGTTCACCAATTTCTCCAGCATCAGCACGGGCGTGATCCTCATCCTGCTGGCGCGCTCGGCCCAGGCAGGTGATGTGGCTTTGTCCGTGGGCGACCTGGCCCTCTTCACCTTCTATCTCAGCTATGTGACCGAGTGCATCACGCATATCGCCTACAAGTTCACCTGGTACAAGCAAATCGGCGTCTCGATTCGCCGTATGAACGAACTCATGCAGGACGCCCCGCCCGAACAGGTCGTCGCCCACTCGCCGGTCTACATCCGCGGGCCTTTGCCCGAGATCCCGGTACCCGTCCGAGGACCTTCGGACCACCTGCACAACCTTACCACCACCGGCCTTACTTATCACTATCCGCACAGTAACAACGGCATTGAGGATGTACATTTCACCCTGCCCGCCGGCTCTTTCACGGTCGTCACCGGGCGCATCGGCGCAGGGAAGACCACGCTGCTGCGCGTCCTCCTGGGACTGCTGGAGATGGACGCGGGGCAGATCCATTGGAACGGCACACCGGTTTCCCAGCCCGCGAAGTTCTTCACGCCCCCGCGCAGTGCTTACACCCCCCAGGTCTCACGGCTCTTCAGTGAGAGCCTGAAGGACAATATCTTGATGGGCCTGCCCGAGACGCACGTGGACTTGGCACATGCTCTCTGGCTCGCCGTCCTGGATGCCGATCTCGATGAGATGCCCGACGGACTCGAGACGCTCCTCGGGGCCAAAGGTGTGCGCCTGTCAGGGGGGCAGCGCCAACGTGCGGCAGCCGCCAGAATGTTCGTCCGCGAGCCCGAACTGCTGGTGTTTGACGATCTCTCCGCCGCCCTCGATGTCGAGACCGAGCGCGCCCTGTGGGAACGGGTCGACCACCTCCGGGAACGCGGCGCCACATGCCTCGTGGTTTCGCACCGCCGTCCCGCACTGCGCCGTGCCGACCAGATCATCGTCCTGGAGCACGGACGTATCGCTGCCACCGGCGCCCTCGACGAGCTTCTCGAAACCTGTCCGGAAATGCAACGGCTCTGGCGTGGCGAGAGCTTGCCCGAGTGAGTCCCCTACCCTACCAGCGCTCGTAGCGGACGAGTTCGTCC
>SLDA01000091.1 GCA_007125545.1 Thermoflexales bacterium
CCGTCTGAGGCGCCCACGCCGTCCGAGGCGCCCACGCCGTCCGTAACGACGGCACCATCACCGGCCACACAGGCCACACCGACGATCGAACCGACCGTCGAGAGCGCTGTCCCTGCCCCTGAGCTACCGACCGCCACACCGGCGAGAGTCCGCGATGAGCTTGGCGAGGTCAATGAGAGCAACCAAACCGGACAGCTGGACCATGCGTCGCCCCTGAGCGACGCGGTGCCACCGCGCGGAGTGCAAGCGGTGCCCACGCCCCTCGCCCGTCCGCGCATCGCGCTCACCTTCGATTGCGGCTATAACGCCGACTCACTCGAGCGCATCCTGAGGATGCTGGAGGAGCATCAGGTTCGCGCCACCTTCTTTTTCGAAGGCCACTGGGTCCAGCGCACGCCTACGATAATCTCCCCGACCATTTCCGCCGGGCACGAGATTGGCAGCCACAGCTACAGCCACACCGACTTCCGGTCGCTGACACAGGACGAGGTGTCCTGGGAGCTGGACGTAACCGCGAGCTTGATCGCGCGCGCGGGCGGTCCGGAGAAGCTCACGCTCCTCCGCTATCCCTACGGCGCCCGCTCGGCTGAAACCGACGCCTGGGTGGCCGCGAAAGGCTACCAGGTCGTTGGGTGGAGCATCGACCCAAGAGGCTGGGAATGGGGCAGGACCCCTGAAGAGGTTCTCGACCACGTGCTCGCGCACGCGGAGCCCGATGGCATCGTGCTTATGCACTGCGGGTCCACCACCGACGAGCGCGCGCTGGACCCCACGATCCGCGAGCTGCACGCAGCGGGCTACGAGCTGGTGACGATTTCAGAGCTCCAGACGATAGATTAGGCTCGCGAGCGACCGATGTGGCCCCGCGCGAATCACCCGCTACCGCAGCCGCACCATTACTCCGCCTCGTAAACTAGCTGTCCCTCAGCGTAGACTGCGACAGGTACGCTCTCGAGGGCGAAGGGATCGCCGCTCCAGCACACGAAAGACGCCCACTTGCCGGCCTCGAGCGTCCCGAGAATGTCGTCGATGCCGAGGATTTTCGCGTTCTTGCGTGTGATGATCTCCAGCGCGTCCTGCTTACTGTAGCCCAAGTGCAGGAAGTGGCGCAGTGAGAAGAGCAGCATATTCTGCATAATCACCGGATGGTCGGTCATCAGACCGAACTCCACACCGGAATCTATTAGGTAACGGATATTGCGCCAGTCCTCGTGCTTCAGCTCCACCTTGTAAGCCAGGCTGTCGAGCGGTCCGTAGACTACCGGGATATCGCGCTTCTTCAGCTCTTCATAGACCCCGGCTTGGTGAATGTCCATACTGTGCTCGACCGTGACCTTGAGTCCAAACTCATCGGCAATACGGAGCAGCGCAGCGATGTCATCGGCTTTGTGCGCGTGGACGCGGTAGCGGTTCTCTCCCCGCAGCAGCGTGCGAAGGACCTGCTCTTCGGCGGTGTAGGTGACCTCCTCGGCTTTTCCGTTGCCATTGCCCTCTTCGTTCTCCTTCTGCCCCTTCTCCTTCGCCATCTTTTGCCGCACATCAGTGAGCTTGGCGCGCAGGATTGCGAGCGCGCCCATCCGCGTTCCGGGGCGCTGCCCCTTCCACCCTGCCACCGACATAGGGTTATAACCGAAGGCTCCCTTGATGCCGGCACGGCGGATCAAGGCGCTGTTGGTGTCCGAAGCGTAGTTGCGAATGACGGCGGAGTTGCCGCCGACGATGTTGCCGCTTCCCGGAACGACGCAGCTGTAGAGGACGCCCATCTCGATGGAGTCGCGGAAGCCCTTGTCGTCCATCTGGACGGAATCCAGGACGTCGGCATGCGCCAGCATCGTATCCATCGACTCATTGGCCTCCGCTTCAGCCGATGGCTCGCCCGCACGGATCAGTCCAATATGTGCATGTGGATCGATAATAGCCGGGGTGATGACAGGATAGGCGCCGGCGCGCTCGCCTTCGGCCTCCCCGCCTACCGCCGCGAGGGTGGTACCGTCGACGTTGATGTAACTGTCCTGCAGGATGTCGGACCCGGTGTAGATGACCTCACCACGTAGGTTGAACATATGTTTGTACTCCTTGACGTAAGGCGAATTTGGATGCCGCTATAGACTGGTTTGGCAGACCGTTGATGCTCAAACGCAGAAGCGGGTGTCAGCTGCCAACTGTACCACATAGTCGTATGCGCACCAGTCGATAGCGTGCAAATGTATGCTAACCGGTCGTGTCATGGCCACAAGCGTGAGGCCTGGACAGAGGAATGATGCTCGGTATCACCGGAGGGCACCGGTGAATCACGTCAGCCGGCAGAAACAGCGGTCACGGTCAGACTAACGATCTCCCGAGCGGATTAGGTGGGGGCGTGGTAACGGTTAGAGTGGTTACCACGACCCCGCCTGGATGCCGCCTATATCGAACTCAGGAATGCCTCGAGAATGGCATTGAAGCGTTCAGCGTGCTCGTAGAACATCATGTGCCCGCCCAGGACTTCAGTCCTGGTGCGAGGACAGAGATTGTTCATAAACGGCACAGCCGTCTCGGCCCAGTGCTCCGCGATGACGACGAGCGCCGGCATATCAGCGTCGATCTGCTGCGCCTCCTCACGGTAGTCCTCGAACATGCCCGCCGCGAAGTAGTTGGCGGCCAGATGCGTCGGGGTCTTCAGAGACTGCTCGACAATCCAGAACAGCTCGGCGGCGCTCAGCTCGCGCTGAAACATCACACCCTGGGCGTAGGCCTCGACAAACTCGCGTTGGCCCTCCGGCGTCTGGAGATACGCATTATAGGCGGCGCCAATCTCGTCCAGCGGACCCTCGACCCAGGCGTTTGGGTCGGGCGATAGCGTCCGCGGAGAGAGGTCGATGGTCACAACACCCTTGAGGTTGTCCAGACCGAACTGCCGCACGTAGCTCCAAGCTGCCAGGGCGCCGAAGGACCATCCCACCAGCACGGCGTCCTCCAGGCCCAACACATCCATAAGCTTGGCCAAATCCGCACCCTGCTCTGTGTAGTTATTGCCATGCGTCGTCACCGTCGAGCGCCCGTGGCTGCGGGGATCGAAGGACACAACCCGGTGAGTATTACGAAAATATGCCTTCTGGTGAGCGAACATCTCTGTGGTGAAGGTCCAGCCGGGGATGAAGATCAGGGGCATGCCGCTGCCCACATCCTCGTAATAGAGCTCCACACCTGAATCGACTTCGAGATAGCTACCGGGTTCCTCCAAAAAAGTCATGGGTTTCTCCTTACAAAACTAGAGTGCGCCGCTGCGCTGTGCAACATTCACATCCGTTGGGTCCAATTTACACCGAATCCTGGGCCACACCCTGCGCGCTGGACAGCATATTAGTATACTGCTGGTCGGCCAAGAAGCTCACCAGCTATCCCGACGTAACTCGCTCGTCGGCAGCTGATAGCGTGAACCAGAAGATGCAGCCCTGGTCGGGAGCACTGTCGACACCGACCTCGCCCCCCAGTTTTCGCACGATACGGGAGACGATGGAAAGGCCCAGCCCATAGCCCTGGCTGCCCCCAGGGCTGAGTTGGACGAAGGGGGCGAAGAGGTGCCCCTGCTCCTCCCGTGTTAGCCCGTTGCCATTGTCGCGCACCCAGAAGCGGACCCAACGCTGAGCCGGCTCTTCGGCTTCGCCGTCGGATGAAACCCACTCCCATCCCATCTCGACACGCGGCGGGCGTCCCCCGTACTTGAGCGCGTTACTGAGGTAGTTAACCCATACCTCCACCACCCACAAACTGTAGCCGAGGACCGGCGGCCAACACGCGGCAACCCTAATCTCGCCATCTAGCTCCTCGACGAGATGCGCGATTCGTGCCTGCGCCTCGAGGACGATAGCGCCCATATCCATGGGGCGGGGAGCCAAATCCCGGTCACGCACCTCTGCCAATAACAATAAGTCATCAATCATATGACCCAGCTTCTTGCCCTCCGCCGCAATCACATCCAACTGCTCCTGGGCCTTCGCCATAGGCGTTCGGGGCAGATCCTCGCCGAGAAGATTGGCGAGGCCCACGAGAGGTGTGAGCGCGTTCTTGAGATCATGGGCGACCGTGTGCGCGAAAGCTCCCAGGTCCTGGTTTTGCGCCGTCAGATCCGCGTTCATCGCGGTCAAGGCTCGCACCTCACTGAAGCGTGCCTGAGCCACAGTGATCGCGCGCGCCAGATCACGTCCCCGCGCGGGCTTGATCAGATAAGCACCTACCCCGGCATCCGCGGCATCGGTGGTCAGTTGCATGTCATCGTAAGCTGTCAGAACCACCACAGGCGTGGGACAGGTAGCTTGTATACAGCGGGTGGCCTCAATCCCGTCCATTTCCGGCATCTCCAGATCCATCAGAACAACATCCGGGCGAAGACACAACACCGCCGCGACCGCGGCTCGCCCGTCACAGACCGCACCCACAACCGTATAGCCCTCCTGAATCACCATGCCCTTAATCATCTCAGCGACCATCGCATCATCTTCGACAATTAGCACGCGCGTGTTGGGCTTAGAGTTCATCGTTGTTATCTCCAACGGTCTCGTTCAAATCAGGAAAACGTATCTCGGTGACGGCACCTTCGTCATTGCGTATGGACCAGGAGCCGCGCAGACTCGTGGTCACGATTGCATCCAGCAGGCCCAGGCCCACGGAGCGATCCTCGCCCGATATAACAGCTTCGGAATACCCGGGTCCACCGTCACGATAGACCATCCGTACCTGGTCATTCTCCAGATTGATGGTTACCTTAATCCCCATACAATCCACGCTGTGCCCATACTTGATGGTGTTCATCACCAACTCGCCGATAACCAGCGCCAGATGATGCGCCTGCCCGGGCGTCACGAACACCGGAGATGGCTCAATTTCCACCATCCATTGCTGCGCGCCCATCGAGAGGGGCGCCGCTGCCATGATGATCTCCTCAGCTAGCTCGCTGAGCTGCAACGGGCGCCAGCCCCCCGCCGAAAGGAGTGTATGCGCCGCTGCCAGATTGCGTATACGTTCGGCCAGATCTTTGAGAATCAGCTCGCACCCGGATGACTCCTCATTTGCGAGCCGGCGCCCCTCCGCGTGAAGCAAGCCTAGAATGGCCGAGAGGTTGTTCTTAACCCGGTGATTGATCTCACGGAGTAGCGTCCGGTTTGTACGATCGAGCACCTCCAACTCCGACAAGTATTGCCGTGTGTCCTCCTCGGCCCGCTTCTTCCACAGGGCCTGGGCCAGGGCGGGAGCAAGCTCCTCGAGATCCGTCTGCTGCTCCACAGTATACCCACCCTCACGATTCGCTACGACCAACACACCCGCGACTCTATCACGCTGGATTAGGGGCACGCCCAAAAACGAGGTCAGAGGCGAGTGGTCATCAAGTGTCCCGACGCTTTCAGGATGCGAAGGGAGTTCGTTTGTGAAGAAGCTGGCACGTTCCGCGATTACGCGTCGACAGAGCCCGTCAATGGCAAAGTCAGGCGGGGAGATTACACGGCTGGGGTCACCGCCTATGCCACCGAATGCTACACCGGTGTCCGTGATCGCGATGTTGTGCAGCCGCTCATCAGCCCGGACCTCGCCGATGAATCCGAGGGGGCTTCCCGTTATCTCCAGGGCAACCGCCAGGCAAGCGTTCCCGACTTCTTCCTCCGTCTCTGCATGCAAGACTTCAGACAGGACACGATTGATGCCTGCGACCATGCGCGTGTACCGGCCCGCACGGCGCTCCTCTAGCACCCGCTCGGTGATGTCCTCGACGACGCCAACCGTGTGCAGCGGTTCCCCCGCTGTGTCGCGCACCAGCGAAACGGTGACGTGCACCCAGATCGTATGACCACGCTTATGCAGGTAACGTTTTTCAACATCGTACGTGTAGTCTGGATCTGCAAAGAGACGCTCGGTACGCGCTCGATCGGCCTCGCGCTCGTCAGGATGATCCAACTCCAACGGCGACATCTGCAACAGCTCCGAACGGCTATATCCCGTGATCGCGCAGTAACGATCGTTAACCCGCTGGAAGCGAAAGTCCGGACCGATCTGATTCGCGCCGACGCCCACGTTCTCGAAGAAAGCACGGAACTGCGCTTCGCTCTGCAGCAGAGCGGTGAGCGGCACCCTCGGCTCCGATTCCGGCTCGCGCATCGCCAGTAAGCTCCCGACCACGAGGTAGACCACACCCAAAGCAAGCACGGCGCGGCTGGCCCACGCCAAGAGTCCCCAGAAATTCTCGAGGTTCGCCTGTCCCCAGGTCCCAATGGCGATCAACGCCAGAGCCAACGCGTACCAACGCAAAGCTAGAGGGTGCCGGCGAAGTGCAATGACATAAAGCAGAGAGGCTGCTGCTGCGAGCGCCACAACCGCGGCCGAAAGCACAACCTGTCGCAGCATCGTCGACCCGGTTTCGGCGCTGTAGAAGGGAGGGATAGCATCCTGGAGCTTGGCCCAGATCAGCAACGTCACCAGAACAAACACACCCCCATATCCACCGGCGAGAGCGGAGAAGGAATGGCGCGTCGACTGCTGTTTCGGTGGACGGTAGGCGAAGGGTACGGCCAACAGGCTCAGAACCCCGCTGAGCAGGGTGCAAATGCCGTGAATCGTTAGGCCGGTATCGAGGGGATCACCGGCGAGGTGCGTAGCGTCGACAAAGCCGGCAGCCCCCAACGCCAGAGCTCCCATTCCCAGGAGAAGCCAGTGGATGCCACCGCCCGTAAAATAGCAAGCAGCCAAGAAGGAGGCCGCAAGCAGTGGCCCCATCACGTCGAAGAGGAAACTCAAGAGCCGCCGCACGGCCGGAGGTTCGAACCTCCAGGTAGTGGGAAGGACAATCAACAACGCAATGCTCAAGAGTGCGAGCAACACGGGTGCGCTCGCGACGTAGGTCAGGCGATGAAACCAGCGAGGCGTGGGCCGAACTCCCCGGCCCTCAAGGCGCGGGGACAGCTGATATGGTTCAACCCTTCTGGTCATGGCAGCCTCCGATGCTACTGCTTGAAGGCGACTACCCCAATAGCTACAGGTAACACAAAGCTAAATGATTGCGGCACCTTCAGTATAACCAAGCATTGGCGAGTACGCAAGCATCCTGCAGAGTCTGCATACGCGCCAGATTTCCGCACCACAACGTGCTCCCACAATTCGTAGCGCAAGCAGCCTTGCTTGCGAGGCCAGTCTAGACGCAGCCTCTCCGCATCCTTCAACACTATGCTAACCACAGCCACGCAACCACGTCTCGTCGCACTACAGCTTACTCCGCAACTCGTAGCTGTCGCAGCCTTGCTTGCGAGGCCAGTCTAGACGCAGCCTCTCCGTATTCCCAACACTATGCTGACCCAAGCCACGCGTCCGCCCCTGGTCACGACCCGCCGCTTCCGGCGCAGCCGCAACACACACGCTAAGAGGCGGGGCACCGCCGGTCAGCAGACCAAACGGCTGCGTGTCAGAACGCCAAGCAGAGCAGCATAGTCGGAGACACACACGCGAAAAGTCCGGCGACCAATCGGAACGAAAGGTGCCTAAACCGAGTCATCGCCGCCATCGAATGGCGGCGACCTCTCCTCACGCGCTCCCCGAATGCCCGCCCAGATGACATAGAGCGCACCAAAAG
>SLDA01000375.1 GCA_007125545.1 Thermoflexales bacterium
AATGGTGAAACAGTTGTGCTCGGATAGTGAATGCAGCGAGCCGAAAGGAAAGGAGTACCACAGCGATGCTAGAACTGACCGAACCGAGAGTTTACGTCTATGTGAACCTTTTTGAGGCGAGCAATGTCGCAAGCTGAAGGCGAGATGCTGCCTGCCTGCGGACTTGACTGCGGTACTTGTGGGATTCGCAAGCTTCCGTTCGATGCGGAGGCAGCCGAGAGCGTGATCCGGTGGGACAGACAGATGGGTTGGCGCAAAGAGAGCGAGGGGGTGGCGGAGGTGGTTCAGCGCGGGATGGTCTGCAATGGCTGCCAGGGCGACCGCGCCGTGCACTGGTCCGCCGACTGCAAGATCATGAGCTGTTGTGTGGATGAGCGCCGCCTGACACATTGCGGGCAGTGCGCGGAGCTGATGAGCTGCGGGAAGCTCGAAGCGTTTGCCGGCGACGGGTATGCGCATCACAGGGAAGCCGTGAAAAGCCTACGGAGACGATTCGGGAGCACAGTCCCACTAACTGATCCTGTGGCATAGGGTAGCGTCAGTAGCTGATGTCTTTGCAGAAGTAAGCTGAAAGACATGCAGAAGCAAACTCGTGTGGAAAGGAGAACGAAATGAAGGCGCTTGAGAACGTCAAGTGGGTGCCCAGGTGGGTGGCGCATCTGGGGTGCGTGAAAGGATGCCTGGACTATCTGGGGCTTGAGATGTCCGAGCCGTGGCTCTACGGTGGAACCGGGCACGCCTTTGTGATCAACGTCCACGATGAGCTCTGCCCTAGCGGGCCAACCGCCTGGAACAGTATGAAGCTTTTCAAACTGGGACGGAACCTCGGCTACCGTGCCGAGGGCATCTCTGCCTCCAGGGACCAGGAGGACTTTGCCGCGAAGCAGAAGCAGGCCTATGAATACGCTCGCCAAGCTATCGATCGCGGATATCCCTGCTACGGGTGGGAGCTGGACATTCCCGAATACTACGTTGTCCACGGCTACGATGATGCCGGGTACTACTTCAACGGTCCCGGCGCGGATGACGGTAAGGGACCCAAGCCCTGGCAGGAGTTGGGAGATACAGGCATCGGGATGCTGGAGATGTACAGTGTCACACCCGGCGAGGCCGCGGATGATGCGACCACGTTGAAGGCGGCCCTCGCCTTTGCGCTCGAGGTTGCCGACAGTCCGAAAGACATTATCTTCGAGCACTATACCTCTGGCCCGGCAGCCTATGACACCTGGATTCGGGCGCTGGAGGCGGGCAGGGCCTCGGACATGGGTACCCGCTACAATGCCGGCGTCTGGGCCGAGTGCCGTCGCAATGCCGTCGGGTTCTTGGAGGAGGCCAAGGGCCGGCTGCCAGGGCGGGCCGACGCGGCCTTTGACCAGGCGATCGCGGCCTATCGGGTTGTCGCGGAGGGATTGGGTAAGGTGACTGAGATCTACCCATGGAAGTGGGAGGCCTCCGACGAAGATCTGCTCCCGATCGATGGCGACAGCCGGGCTGCCATCGAGGCGCTTCAGGCCGCACGCGAAGCCGAGCGCGCAGGGTTGCCGTCGCTGCAGGCGATTGTGGAAGCCCTGTGAGGCAAGATAAGGGCGGTGGATGGAGGGGAAAGGACTGTGTCACACGTCATTGCCGACCAGTAGCTGAGCAACCTAATGGATCCCTCGCCGTCCTTACCGATATCAAGGAGCTGTCGTCGGGGGAGGGATGCGTACGTACTGTAACACGAGGCTGGGCTGAGCCATGATACTTCACACAAACGTCCCATTTGAGGAACGAGCTAGGTTCATGCTCAATAGCATGTGCCCCTATCCCGATAGTCCGGAGTTCGCCGCGGCGCTGCAAGGGCACACCGACTTTGATGCGGCTGCCGGGCTGAGGGCCTACCACGATCTGCAGAAGCGCATCTACACGGACGCCGACATCATCGAGGGGAAAGAGGATAGGGCGCGACACCAGGATCTTCTTGCTATGATGGCGCTCCTATATACGTTCGCCGGGTTCGGAACGCTGAGTTGCGAGGGCGATGGGTGTCGCCTATCGATCGACAAGTCTACCCTGAAGCGCGAGTATAAGAGAGGGAGCTACGCCAAGCGCCGGGGCCATCTCGAGCACCACGGTTTCTCATTCGTTTACCTGACACCGGAGGGTGAGCCGGCGTCGCTCAGCAAGGCGTCGCAGTTGGGTATGGCCTACGCACGGGATCCGAACCTCCTCCCGGCGCTCAAGCTGTTCGCCGGCAGTGTCGTAGCGTACCCCAAGGGCGCTGCGACGCCGATCTACAACGGGTTGTCGATCTTCCTGAAGGCAGACTTCGAGACGGCCATGCTACGGAAACCTATACCGCGGGAGACCTTGGACCCGCTGCGCACTGATCTCGTAGGTACGATCGGGGCGTATAGGCGCGAGTGGATTGATCTCGTCGATCATCTGCGCCAGAAGTGTGGCCTGAGGGTCTCAGGGCTGTGGGGTCCAGGCGGGGCTGCCGCGCCCGCCTGGAGCGTGAGTTTCGCCGAAGGGAGCAAACGACCCTTGGCCATCTTCACGTTGGGTCCGGATATCGTCTTCATCGAGTTCACGCTGCCGCTGAAGCCTGCGGAGCGGATCATCCTTGCTCGACAGGGCTTCTCGGCACCCATTCGGGACGGGATCGAAGCGTTCCGCTGCGTCAAGTGTCCTAAGCAGTGCAAGGGGCAGAGCCTGAAGAAGATCGACGGCGTTTGGCTGTGCAGCGGTCGTGCCGAAGCGCGCCGAATCTACACGACGTTGACCGCGCCGGAGGACTTCGCATCGATTCACGCAATGCTGGAAATTGCCGAAGGTTGAAGATGAAGGAGCTTATGGGGTTGCGCATCCGTAAGCGCTGGATTGAACGGCATGCGAGAAAGGCCGACCCGCAGGGCTTGGCAGTACTGCGGCAGAATATGGAGGTGCTATGACGCTGGAGATCAAAGACTGGCCACTCGGTCGCATCGGCGAACTTGCCGATATCTACAACGCCCAAGTTGCGGGGCTGGTGCCGCATTGTTACCCGATCACGCCCGATTGGTTCTCCGCTGGATGGCACGATCCTACGAACACAGACGCTCTTCCATCCTTTCCGGACGGATGCGTCCTTGTGGGCCTGAGGGAGGGCAAGAAGCGCGGCTTCGCTCACGTGAGGGTGGGCGGCATCATGCAGTCCGGTTCGCTGCTGGACGGTGGGTTCATTCACTTCCTGACCTACGAGGTAGGGCACCGAGACGTGGGTGAAGCGCTGCTCAAGCAGTGCGAGCAATACAGCGAGGACTTGGGTGCCGATACGATGCACGCGTTCGATGGGCGCTTCTACCGATTCCATCATCTGGGCTACCCTTTGGCCTCAGACAAGATGGGACACGTGTGTGGCTTGCTGGGGATGAATGGCTATACAATCGCGGACGAGGGCGAGATGTTCATGGAGTATCTCGACTACGATGTCGTTGTACCCGTGCTTCCCAGGCCCGCCTGCGATATCCAGGTTAGCGTGAAGGAGGGCCACGGCGAGCTGCCAAACATTACGGTCGAGGCGGTGCATCTGGGACAGGATCTGGGGAATTGTGTGTTGGTCTCGTGCGGCGACTATAACGGCGCGCACGAGGCCCAGAACCGCATCTTCGTCAAAGGACTATGGGTTATGAAAGAGGTGCGGAGACGAGGCTGGGGTCGGTACCTGCTGATGCGGGCGCTCGATGAGGCGTATAGGCGCGGGTACCGGCACACGATCATCAGTACTGCCCAGACCAACTACCGTGCTCAGCTCTTCTACACCAATTATGGGTACCGCGTCACCGACATGGTGTACGGATTTGTCAAGCAGAAAGCACCTCTGGCAGATGCTCCCGGCAGACGACCGGCGTGACGTCCCAGCACAGCATTTTCACAACCGGGGCTATATCTTCCATCCCGTCCATTACGGCAAGGGGTATGCCAGAGAAGCGTGCCGGGCGGCGATGGCCTACGTCAGAGTTAGCGTTCGAAAAAAAACTTGGCAAGAAGGAGAGCGAGGATATGGATTGTGGGGCTGAAAAACTGTTGCTATTTGGGGGCTTACCCACGAGGTACCTGGCGGAGTGGGACATTACCGAGAACCTGTCGCTTGCCGAGTCGCGCGTCGGCGTCACGTTTGACACCGTGTCTCAAGATGCTTTGCTGGCGCGCTATGAGTCGTTGACCGGCGAGGAGCGTCGAGAGGCGGTGGAGCTTGCCCACGATTTGGCTGAGGGCGCATCGTCCCAGCCGCTGCGCGAGATGCCGCCTGCACCGCCCGTGGAAGAGGTTGAGAAGGCAACTGCGCTTTACATTGCTATGCGCCACTTTGCCGAAACCCGCCAAGCGGATGCTGTGACCGTCGCGTGCGGTCCGTGGATCCACGGCGAGCTGCTCCCGGTGCCGTGCGTGGCCCTGATGCTCTTCCAGGAGCAGGGCATGCCCGCTGCCTGCCAGGGCGACATCGATGCTCTACTAACGATGGTCCTGTTCAAGCGTGCTACAGGGCTGGCAAGCTTCATGGGCGGGGCTATCGAAGCGCAGGAACACCTGGGAATCAACCACTGCGTCATCTGCAGAAATCTGCCCGATCCCGGTACCGACCTCGCGCCCTATATGATCAGCACCTACCACGGGCGTAAGAACAGTCCTACCGTGTGGGCCGACATTCCATATGGGGAGACCGTGACCATTGGCCGGCTGACCAAGGATCTCGACCGCTTGCTGTTGCTCTCCGGCACACTCGTGGGCAATGAGACGGACAACCACCGCTGCCGGAATATGCTCGTGATCGATGTCCCTGACCGGGCCCGGGTCTTCGAGGCGGTGAAGGGCATCCAAAACCACTACGTCGTGACCTACGGTGACCACGCCCAGGCGCTGGCGGAGATGGCTGCCGCCCGCGGTCTCGACGTCGTGCGGCTGGACCGGTAGTCGCGCCTCAGCAGCGTCAGAGATCGTACTGTTTTTGCAGTGCCCGGATGGTCTCCTCAACACGGTGGCGGATGCGGGATCGCACTGCCTCCGAAATCGATGGCACTTCGCGGTCGTGAAGCCAGTGGCCGCCGTACTGCTCGCGGTACGACGCAGGAATCTCATCCGGAAACGTCTGCCCTGACATTACGCCGAAGGCCAGTGTCCAGGAGCGGGGCACCACGTCCAGATTGTACCCCCCGCCGCCACAGGCCAGCCATCGCGCGGGCGCTAACTCCGAAAAAGCCGCATAGAGTGCCTGATGCCCCCGTGTGGTGAGGGCGAGGTTTGCCAACGGATCGCCGTAGTGGGTATCGACACCGAGCTGGCTGACCAGGACATCGGGACTGAATCTGCGCACGAGAGGCGGTACGATCTGGTCAAAGGCCCAGAGATAGGTCTCATCATCTGTGTAGGGAGGCAGGGGGACATTGACGCTGTAGCCCTTTCCCGCTCCTACGCCCATATCGTTCACGAAGCCTGAACCGGGAAAGAGCGTGTTCCCATCCTGATGCAGGGAGATGGTCAGTACCCGGTCAGAGTCGTAGAAGGCCTCTTGCACACCGTCGCCGTGATGCGCGTCGATGTCCACGTAGACCACCCGCGCGCCCTCACGGACCAGCCAGTGAATGGCGATGGCGGCATCATTGAAGATGCAGAAACCCGACGCCTGGCTGGGATGAGCGTGGTGCAGGCCACCGCTGAAGTTGAAGGCCACGTCGCACTCCCCTGCCATCAGCATCTCGGCGCCACGGATACCGCCGCCGGACTTGAGGCCGGAACTCTCGTACATCCCCCTGAAAACAGGGTTATCGCCCGGGCCGAAGCCGTAGCGTGCGACAGCCTGTCCCGGCGTCTCTCCCGCGCTCAAAGCGCGCACCGCATCGACGTAGTCCTGCGTGTGGAAGAGGGTCACTTCCTCGTCCGTCGCCATCCTTGGCTCGACGCGGATGACGTTGGGCGCGGCAAAGGCTTGGTAAGCCTCCAGCAGCGCCACGGTACGGGCCAGTCGCTCCGGTTTCAGGGGATGCTTGCCGCCAAACCCCCGGCGCCACAGCGCAGGGGACGAGATGAAGCATGCCCTTCGCAAACCATCGGGCTCCATCAGTTCCTCTCCTTCTGCCTACGCACCGTTGCCTCGCAGCCTCCGCCCTACCTCGCGCAGGGTGGCGACATCTTCCGGGTGGATACCGCCCTCGGGCAAAGGGCCGGTATTGAGCAGCAGGTTGAACCCCTGCTCTTGGGCGTTTGCTAGCATCTCCATCACTTCGTCCGGTCCTCGGTGAGCGCCATTATCGGCAACCGTGTATCCCCAAGCACCGGGTTGAAGGGTGTCGCAGATCTCGTTGTGCTTGTCCCTGTTTCCCTGCCACGCCAGCTCCGCGACCTCGGCAGCCTCCGGGCCAATGCGCTCCCGAACACGGTCCGCCAGTGAGCGCCCCTCGCGCTCTGGGGACGCGAAGTCCTCGGTACCTGTCGCTCCCTGCTTGAAGACGATCAAAGCTTGCGGTTGCAGAGCCCGAATCATGGCGTAGGTCTCGTTGATGGGGAAGAGGTCGGGACGCGCGTAGTAGCCCATAATCGGGTCGAACCACATGCCTGCCAGGGGCCCGTAGCTGGTCAGCAATTCCCGGATCTGCGCATGCACGAAGTCGATGTAGTGCTGGAAATCCTCATCCTTCTCCCATTTGTAGCGCGGCTCGGGCTCGCTGTAGGCCGGGCGCGCCATTTCAAAAACATCGCGGGAGTAGAAGTAAGGATGACGCCAGTCCAGGGCGTAGGAGTAGTAGAGGAAGAGGCCCAATCCTTTTTGGGCGCACTGCTCCGACAGCTCCCCGACGAGGTCGCGCTGGGCCGGGCTGTGGACGCTTGTATAGTCCGAGACGGCACTGTCAAAGAGGCAGAAGCTATCATGATGGCGCGTTGTCAGGTTAACATAGCGCATGCCGGCCTCGAGAGCCAAGTCTGTGATAAAGTCGGTGTCGAACTCGGCCGCCGTGAACTGGGATTGAAGCCGTTCATACTCGGCGAGCGGAATGGCTTCGCGGTACATCACCCACTCGTGCCGTCCGAGCAGGCTATAGAGCCCATAGTGCAGAAAGAGGCCGAAGGTTGCATCCCCGAACCAGGTCAGGGCGGCTGCGTGAGGGTCTTGGCCATAGAGGTGGGCGTAATCGGCCAGATAGCTCGGCGCAGTGGGTGACTGGGTCGTGTGTTCGCGTGAGCCGGTGTCTTTCATAGGGTTATACTCCCCTTTGCGGCTACCAGGTGTGGGTCTTTCCGGGTTTGAGCTTGATGATCAGGTTCTCGGGATCGTGGATCCAGGACTGCGGATCGTGCGTCAAGACGCCATCTTGACCCAGATAGCGAGTGTAGATACGGGTCGCCATCTCTTGCACGAAATCCCGCGGCTCGGTGAGCAACTCCGCCTCACCCTCGAAGAGCACGGCGCTCACGCCAAGGTCGTTTCCCTCCGTATCGATGACCATGGCACAGCGAGCGTTACGCCTCAACTCCTGTACCTTGCGTGTGTTCTTGAAAGAACTAATCCAAACGGA
>SLDA01000275.1 GCA_007125545.1 Thermoflexales bacterium
CCCCAGCACGTCGCTTGCTGTCGGGAAATGTGGTTTGGGCTATACTACAGATAGTATCCTGGTTTAATTGCGCTGAGCACAGTTGAGGGAGGGAGGTGGCATGGACCCACGAGTTCTGACAGAGCGTGTGAAGGTGCTGGGAGGCGTTGATTGGCACCGGCGCCTGTTTGATGCGCTGATTCCGCTCCCGGATGGGACGAGTTATAACGCGTACCTGGTACGCGGAAGCGAGAAGACGGCGTTGCTCGATACTGCCGACCCTCGCACGGGCGGGGAGTTGATGGGGCAATTGGCGTCCCAACCGGACGGTATCGACTATATCGTCGCGCAGCACGCGGAGCAGGACCATACGGGCATGCTGCCCGAGGTGCTGGCCCGTTTCCCCGAGGCGCAGGTGTTAACCACGCCCAAGGGCAAGGATATGCTCATCGCGCTGCTGCACCTGGACGAAGGGCGCATCCGGGCAGTCGAGGACGACGAAGTGGTGTCGTTGGGAGACCGCACACTGCGTTTTCTGTACACGCCATGGGTTCACTGGCCCGAGACTATGCTGACGTATATGCCCGAGGAGCGCATCCTGTTTACCTGTGACTTCTTCGGCGCGCACTACGCAACCTCGCAGGTGTGCGTGGAGGGCGATGCGGCGGTTGTCGGCGCCGCGAAGCGCTACTACGCGGAGATTATGATGCCCTTCCGCAAGGCGATAGAGAAGCATCTGCAGCGGCTGGCAGGGCTGGATATCGCGATGATCGCGCCGAGCCACGGCCCCGTGTGGGACGAGCCGCGCCTGATTCTCGAGCCGTATCAGGATTGGGTGACAGGCCCGCCGCAGAACATTGCCCTCATCCCCTTCGTCTCGATGCACGGCAGCACCGCTGAGATGGTGGACTATCTGGTGACGGCGCTGGTGCGTGAAGGTGTGCATGTCAAGCCCTTCGACTTGACCGTAACGGATCTGGGAGAGCTGGCGATGGCCCTGGTGGATGCCGGCACGGTGATCCTGGGGTCGCCGACGGTCCTGGGCGGGGCGCATCCGCAGGCGGCGTATGCTGCTAGCCTGGCGAATGCCTTACGGCCCAAGGCTCGTTTCGCGAGCGTGATCGGTTCGTATGGTTGGACCGCAGGTGCCGCCCGCACGCTGGCAGGAATGGTGTCGGGGTTGCGTGTCGAGCTGCTCGATCCGGTAGAGGTGAAGGGGAAGCCGCGTGCAGAGGATTTCGCGGCGCTCGACCGGTTGGCGCTGGCGGTGGCAGGGAAACATCGTGAGCAGCAGTTGGGTGTAGGGACCACGGAATGAGGAGGATAAGATGAGTGAGTATATCGACAATACGTCAGCGCGTGAGGAGAAGCTTAAGGGCATTATCCGACAACTGCACGCTGGGGCCTCAGTCGAGGAGGTAAAGCTGGCCTTCGCCGATCTGCTGGAAGATGTGGGACCGGATGAGATTGTGCGGATTGAGGAGGCGCTGGTGCAGGAGGGGCTGGACCCCGCCGAAATCCAGCCGCTGTGTGATGTGCACGTGGCCGTGTTCCGAGACGCTCTGGACCTTCAAAAGGCTCCGGAGACGGTCCCGGGGCATCCGGTCTTCACCTATCGTGCTGAGAACCTGGGCGTTCGCCGCGTACTGGAGCGTGTGGAGCAAGCGCTGACGGCTTACAAAGCGTCGCCGAATGCTGACACGCGACAGGCGGCGCAGGATGCGGTGGCGAAGCTGCGCGAGTACGACCGGCACTACCTGCGGAAGGAAAACCTTCTCTTTCCTTTCCTCGAACGCACCGGCTTTTCGGGCCCTTCGAAGGTTATGTGGGGTGTGCACGACCAGGTTCGGGACATGTGGAAGGCACTGACCCAGTTGCTGGCAGAGGCCCAGGAACAGGATCAAGAGGTGCTCGCAACACGCATCGATGGTATCTGGGAGCCGCTGAAGCACCAGATTGAGGAGATGGTTTACAAGGAGGAGCACATACTCTTTGCGGCGGCTCTGGAGCGCCTGAATGATGCCGATTGGGCCGCGATCCGGGATCAGGGTGAGGAGATCGGGTATGCATACGCACGGCCAGGGCGCGCGTGGGTGCCCGGGATGGGCACCGGTGCGGAAGAACCGCCCTCGCCGACCGAGGCGCATGGCGGTGCGGCGGTGGAGGTGGCGGAAGCGAGTGCGGCTGTGGACCGGATCGCGTTGAACACCGGCGTGCTGACCGAGGCCCAGATCGACATGATGTTGCGTGCATTGCCTGTGGATGTGACTTTCGTGGATGAGAATGATGAGGTGCGGTATTTCTCGCAGTCGCGCGAGCGCATTTTCCAGCGATCGCCCGCGATTATTGGACGGAAGGTGCAGAACTGCCATCCGCCACAGAGTCTGGACATTGTTCAGGGGATTTTGGACGACTTCCGTGCGGGCAGGCGGGACGAGGCGGAATTTTGGATTCAGGCGGGGGCCGGGCCGGATGCAGCCTTCATTCACATTATCTACTACCCGCTGCGCGATGCCGACGGTACCTACCGCGGCACGATTGAGGTGACGCAGAACATCGCGCGGCTGCGGAAGTTAGAGGGCGAGAAGCGGTTGCTCGAGTAGGGACAGAGATCGGGTGCTCTGGAAGAGGAGCCGGATGCCGGGGGTAATCGTAACCCCGGCGTCCGGCTCCTCGTTTTCGTGGTCTATGCCAGATATGATCTGGGCAGCTTATGCCCAGCCCTTAAGCTTTGTTAATAGGGCGAAGCAGCGCGTTGGCCAGCTCGAGACCGATCTTTATGGCGAAGGCCCAGGTGAAGAGGGTCAGGTAGTCGGCGAAGGTCCCAAATTGGGTGGCGGCATAGTAGTTGAGACCCGCGATCAGCGCGGTGATGAGGGCTGCCCAGGTCACCGTGCGCTCGCCGACGACGGCAGTTTCGCGTGAGGTGGTCCTTGTCGCCGAGGTGGGACGGGTACGGCTGCGTTCGGCATCCAGTCCCGGCAGGTGATAGGTATTGAGGCGCGCGTAACTGCGAACCAGCGGTTTCAGAAAGGCGACCGCCGGTGTGGGATAGCTGTCCAGCAGGGATGCGCCGTCATCCGGGGCGAAGGCGGCGCCTGGGACGGCGGCGCCTCGGACGGCGGTTGTGCCTGAGACGGCCGCGCCCAGGATGGCGGTGGCGCCCGGGATGGCGGTCACATCGGGGACCTCGCGTTTCGGCAAGTTGCCACGTTCGGCTTGATCCGTGGATGGGTGCTCTGGGCTGGGTAGAGGGTGGGCCGTTTCTTCCGCACCCGCATAGTAGACGAATGGATCCAGTAGTCGCTGGACGATGTCGCGAGCCTCGGCCAGCTCGGCGTGTGTCTCGCGCTCGCGTAGCTCCGCCAGATCGCGTGCTTCCCACAGATCTCGCGCCGCCGAGTTTAGGTGATGCCGGGCCCTCTCGAGCAGTTCCTCTTCACTGATGCTCAATTCGACCGCGGGACTATAAAGCTGCCGCAGCCCATCGCGCACGAGTGTGACCATCTGATCGTATTCACCCCACACCGTGGATATATCCGCTGCTTGGTCGATGCGCCGCGCTATGCTGGGCAGTTGCCCCAACTCTACCTGGCATCCCTGGAGCAGGCTGCGCGCTACGGTGAAGAAGCGGGGCTCCGGATGGGAAGGTAGGCCACCGCTCTGAATCTCTACCGTGAGGCCGGTGGGGACCTCGGCCTGTTGGATAGCGGGCTTGGCGGCGTGCTCCATCTTGCGCCGGAGCCGGTCCAGCTTGTCACGGAAGGTGGACCAGACGGCGACGTGTGACTCCAGTGCGGCAAGCGGATCCGCGATGAGCTGATTGAAGCGCTCCTGTTCCGCTGCGGTTGGCACGCCAAAGTGGGCCCGATCCCATGCCTTGATCTGCGTCTCCAGTTGCTGCCTGCGGGCGAGAAAATCCTCTCTGACGGTGTAACCATAGATCGAGGCGCGGACTTCGGCGAACTGACGGCTCGCGGCATCTAGCCGAATCAATAACCCGCGCGTGTCGCGGTGAACGGTGAGGTAGCGCTGGGCTTCGCGGGCTGCCCAGACGCCCAGGATCAGCACGAGAATCGGCCAGAGGAAAATATCCTTAACGGTGATGGTCAGATCGACGTTGCGGTCTGGTGGCGCCGGCTGGTCGGTGTTGGGAAGGGTGTTGCTTGTCGAACCGAGCTGAAGTTGCCCTGCATAGACGCCGGTCAATCCCCAGCGGGGGAGAGCGCCATGCTCGTCCACGAAAGCCAGCGCCAGCCGGGCGTTGTGCGTAGCACTTGGCGCGGACGTGCGGGTGGCATCCTGGGCCGCGGCGGAGACCGGTGCGGCGCCGCGATGGGCAGCCGCTCTTGCCGCGGAGGTGCCCGTCAGTGTGACGGCAAGGCCACCCCCGCGCTCATTGCTCAGGTAGCCCAACAATACCGGCAGTTCGTAGGTACCACCGGTATCCAACACAGGTAGCGTGCAGCTGAAGGAGAGGCCACGCAGACAGATGGGGTTGGTGAAGGGAAAGATGCGCAGTGCGTTGAGGGTCCAGGTCTGGACTGCGGGCACGGGCATCGGCATGCCCCGTTCCTCAGGTACGATCACGGTGACGGATTTGCGTAGGACGATATTGCGACTCGGCTCGGAGATGACAATGGAGCCTGTATAGGCCCCCGGGCGCGGCTGGATGCCCCTTGCCAGCGTCAGAGAGAGCCGAGACTGTCCGGCGGACTCGAGTGTGATGGAACTCGGGAGATCGGTGATCGTCTCATCGGCCAGGAGTGTGGCCTCCGTTGCCGGGTCGGTCAGGTTGGTAACGTGGATCATTGCCACGATCCGGTCGGTGGTGTTGTTGTTCACCGTGACGCGGATGGGCGCCGGCCATATCACGGTGACAGCGCCCGGGTTGTCGAAGCCCAGAGGGGAGGGCAGTTCCTGTCCGTGTGCGGGACTGGAGAGCAGGAGCAGCATCAAGATCAGGGCCGCGAGATGGGTCGTGGCACGGATCATCGTCGTGAGAGGATGCCGGGTAGTGGCAAGATGCCGAGCAAATGCACGTTGTTCTGACATAGACTGTCTCCTCCGCCGTGAAAGCGCTGTGGCCGGGGCTTGCACACACAGAGGCAGGTGTGCTCGCCCCAAACTGGGTTATGGATCGCGTAACTCAGCACACTTTACAATGGTTTTGCGCGAGTGCAAGTGCGAAAATGGGGCTATCCGGTCATACAGACGCGTCTCAACGACCTCCTGCTGTGACCAGGCCCGCTGCCATAAACGTATAGATCACCACGTCCGGCAGGAAGTGGATGAACCAGGGCCAGAAGAAGCCCTTGGTCTCGACCATGATCTTCGCAAGCAGCCATCCGAGGAGTCCGGATAGGAGCACACCCATCGGCCCGTACGGCACACCCCAATAGTGGGCCAGGCCGAAGTAGGCCGCTGTGATCAGCAGACGACCCTGCTTCCCCAGGCTGTCGGGAAGGGTAGCCAGTAGGGCGGAGCGGAAGGTGACTTCTTCGCTGAATGCATTCATGGCGGCAAAGAGCAGAATGGCAGGGATCAGGGGTGACAGGCCGGCAAATCCCCCTCTACCGGGCTGACCCAGCGTGAAGAGGAACGTGCTTGTGCCGAGGAAGGCGACAAAGGAGAAGGTGATACCCAGCCGGTTCCACGTGGCGCCGGATCGGATTTCGAGCCAGCGCACCGGTTCTGCCGGCGCACAGAGGTGCCCGCACGTAAGGAACATGTCTTTGAAGCTCCGCCCCATTATGCGTACTGCTGCGATGACGACGGTCGCTGTGGCCATGCGCAGAATTTGAGCCCCGAGCATCTCGTCAGTGAAGAGGCGCCGGCTATGGAACAAGGAGGCCCACATCGGTGAGCGATGGACTTCACGGAAGACCCGGCCCGCACCGTAGAAGGTCAAGAGGGTGAAAAAGTAAGGGCGCAACGGGCGTGCGCGTCGCCAGCCGAGACTGAGGACGACCAGGGCTGTGATGAGAATGAGTTTTGCGGTGGGTACCCAGTCCGTGCGGACGCCCAAGACCTCGCGGAGGATGATGTTGGGTAGGGTGGAGATGGCGAGGGTTGCTATCCACGCCAGGCAAGCAGTGAGGGAGGGTGCTTGGATACGGATGCGGCTGGAGGTGCGCTCACGGTCGGCGGTGCGCGAGGGCCAGATGATATTACGTGCGGCAGCCTGATCTCGGTTGAAGCGTAGCATGATGTATGGGCTCCTTGGGGCTTGACGGCGGGCTGCCGCAACCCGATCTGATGTTGTGGCGGTGAGTCTGCTGGGACAGACCCGCCACATCACGGAGCGCCAATGCTACGGCTATAGGGACCGTAAGGGATTCTCTGCTTTTGGCAGTCCGGCGATCAGCCGGTGCCTGACCTCTGCCAAGGCCTTGCGTATGCCAATGTTGCTATTGTACACATTCTGGGGAGGTGTCAAATCGTGGCGGCGAGTCGGAAAGCTACGAGTAGACGTCGACGGGCCACCTCGCGCCTCGACCGTGTCCTTCCCCGTGCGCCTGCCTATTGCCTACGACTCTGTCACCCGCTCCTCGTTGCCGGCCCTTGAAGCGGCTGTTACGCCAAGGTAGAGGAGGCCGATGGCGAAGGCGACGGCACAGATCACGTAGGCCCAGGCCAGAGGAACGGCGGTGGCGAGAGGATAGGCCACGAGCGGGCCGAGAGCCGAGCCGGTATCACCGGCTGTTGCGTAGGCGCCCACGATAAGACCACGCCGGTGACTGGCAGTGCGGTCCCCAAGCGCGGCGGTGAGGGCAGCCATACCGGCACCGGCGCTCAGGGCGCTGATGATGACTGACACGAGGATGAGGCTGGGCGATTGCGCCACGCTCAGGAGGCCGAAGCCAAGCATCCCCAAAATCAGGCTGGCCGCCAGCACACCGGTTCTGCTGCGGCGCCGGTCGGCGATCCATCCCGCGAGCGGACCGGCACCGGCGGCCATCAAAGAACGTAGGGCTGCCAGGATGCCGGTGGCGGAGGTAATGCCAAGGGCAACTGTGCCCAGTTGGAGGGTAGCGCCGAAGCGGCGCTCCAGAAGCAGGTTGAAAGTCGAGAGCGCAACGCCTTCGCCGGCGAATTGGAAGAGCAGCACGAGGAGTAGCACGGCTTGCAGTTGGCGGTCGGCGGCGAGCAGCTGGCGCGCTCGTTCCAGCAGCTGGACAAGCCCCATATGCACAGGAGCGGTGGCGGGACGGACATCGGTCGGTCCAGAGCTGGGCCGGTACGTCTCCGGTAGGGCAAGCAGCGCGACCAGCCAGCCGATCGCCGTAATGGCAGCGTAGAGCCGCATTGTTTCGCGGAAGCCGAGGAGGTCGACGAGGAATCCGCCCAGGAGCGGACCAATGGCAAATCCGGCGAGCATCCAGGCGTTGTAGGCGCCGCTCAAGCGGCCGCGGTTGGCCGTGGTGCTGACGTCGTGGATCATCGCGATCCCGCCAACGTTGAGCAGGGTCCAAGCCGCGCCCCAGGTGAG
>SLDA01000247.1 GCA_007125545.1 Thermoflexales bacterium
GCGTGAATCGCGTCGTGCCAGTTGTAGTCGTGGTCGACCGTGATGCCATCCCATCCGCGGTACTGGGACTTCAGTGCCGGGTGGCTCCAATCGTAGCCCGTGTCCTGTCCGGCGACGACGACGCGCTGGCCGCGATAGCCCAATGCCCATACCTTCGGAGCGCCGATGTGCTCGATGCCCCAGGGCGGTTGCGCTGGAACCAGCAGGCTTCCCGCTGCTGGCTCCGGCTCGGGAATTGCAAGCGGCGCCACGACCGCCGGATTGGTGGTGATCGCCGCGATCTCCGGACGTGCGGCCAGTTCGTCCAACAGCGGCCCATCCGCCTCTATCAGCAAGGCGTTGACGATATAGAAGGCGCGATAGGAGACTGCCTGTGACTCCAGCCAGTCTCGCAGCGGGGCTTGCGTGTGCTTTGCGTAGGTTTGGAGCACGCGGACGATGATGCGTCCCCGTGTTGCTTTGTCCGCGTACGCGGGCAGAGTCGGCAGCTTGGCTTGTGCCTGCAGGATCACCAACACCTCCACCGAGCCATGTGTTGCGATTGCCGCCCGTGCTGCCGGCGCGATAGCGGGCGGCGCTGTACGCGGGGCTGCATGAACCGGCACTGGCGGCGCCGGCACGAGCAGCGTGAGGCTCATCAGCAGGATGAAGACGCGCATCCGCACAAAGGATCGGTTTATGTGCGCCAAGCTTTCATCCTCCTTTTGTCACGAGTGGCACAGGAGGGAGATCCCAAACAACAGTCCAAACGCGATTACGCGGTGCCGTTGCATAGCCCGGCTTTAGGAGATAGTGTCTGACAGGAGAGGCGAATCCGGTGGCGGGAGATGGCTTACGAGCCGGTATCCGATCCCGCGCTCGGTCTCGATCAGGAAGGGGGCTTCAAGTTGCATTATGGCTTTGCGTAGCCAGTGGATGTGGACATCGAGGGTGCGCGTGTCGCCCATAAAGGCGGTGCCCCAAACTTCCTGCATCAGGTGTTCGCGTGAAATTATCGTGTCTGGGCTAGAAAGAAAAACCTGGGCCAGCGTCACCTGCTTCGGTGTCACGGGAACCTGCTGCCCGTCCCAGATGAGGAACCGATTCTCCGTGTCGAGATAGAGGTCCTCCCACACCACCATGTCGCTGGATCCGGCGGGCACGGCGCGACCGAGCCGCCGCATCAACTGGCGCGTGGTGAATGGATGGCGGAGATACCCGTTGGCCCGCGGCATCTGATCCAGCCGCACGCCCTTTCCCAACAGAAGGAAGGTTGCGATCGAGAGCCGGGGATCGGGAAAGCTATCGAAGAAGCGCCCGACGTCGAACCTGATCGAGGGCACATCAACGATCACGAGATCCGGCAGCTCCTCCTCAATCACCTGTAGCGCCTCACGTCGAAGCTGGGTCACCTTCACCGCATAGCGTTGTTCCAGGCTGGGGAGCAGTCGTCGCTCCACCGACCGGCGCGCGACGACGAAGAGCACGTGCTGTCGATCTACCAAGGTCCACTTCTCCCATTGCGATAAGTTCATGACCAGTATACGTCGACGTCAACAAATGGCAACCGCGTCATGTTCTGAATTTGCTTGCTTCCCGAGCCCTTGCCTTTCCGGTGGCTTAGACCCACAATACGCATCGAGGTAACTATCTACCGAAAGAGGTTGTATGCAGATCGCGTTTCTGAATCCACAGGGGAATTTCGACCCTGAGGACAGCTACTGGACCCAGCACCCGGACTTTGGCGGGCAGTTAGTCTATGTGAAGCAGGTGGCGCTGGCGATGGCAGCGCTGGGACATAGGGTGGATATTCTCACTCGTCGGATCACCGATGCGGAGTGGCCCGAGTTTGATGAGGCGGAAGATGCTTATCCCGGAGTTGAGCGCGTGCGCACTCTGCGTTTCTCGGCAGGTCCCCCCGGTTTTTTGCGCAAGGAGTTGCTCTGGCCGCACTTGGTACGAGAGTGGGTGCCCAACATCCTGGAATACTACGCGCGGGAGGGTGGGTTGCCCGCCGCCTTCACCGGGCACTATGGCGACGGGGGTGTGTGCGGCGCCTTGATCGAGGCGCGGACGGGGGTTCCCTTCACCTTCACGGCTCACTCGCTGGGTGCGCAAAAGATGGATCAGCTCGAAGTTGACCGCGGGAATCTGGAGAAGATGAATGCACAGTATTACTTCGCACGTCGGATCGTGGCCGAGCGCCTTAGCATGAATCGCTCGGCGGTGAACATTACGAGTACGCGGCAGGAGCAGTTGGAGCAGTACGCGCACCGTGCTTACCGGGGCGCGGTCGACGTCGAGAATGATCGCCGTTTCGCCGTGATCCCACCCGGCGCGAACCTGCAAATCTTCGGGCGGGAGTCGGTGGCTGCCGACGAGGCTCGAACGAGGGCGCACGTGCGCGCGATGTTTGCCCGCGACCTCAACCCCGAGCGGCGTGAGCTGCCCGCTATCATCGCCGCCAGCCGTCTCGACCCTAAGAAGAACCATATCAGCCTGGTACGGGCCTTCGCCCAGACGCCGGCGCTGCAGTCATCGGCCAACTTGGTGCTCATCACCGGCAAGTTCGATGCCCCGCTCGGTGCCTTGTCATCAGCGGAGACGTCTAGCGCCGAACGAGAGGTGCTGGACGAGATCCTGCAGGTGGTCACGGCGCACGGGTTGGAAGGTAAGATCAGTGCCTTCGCTTTGCAAGGGCAAGTGGCGCTGGCCGCGGCTTATCGCTTCATGGCGGAGCGGCAATCGGTGTTCGCCCTGACGTCGCTGTATGAGCCGTTTGGGCTCGCGCCGCTGGAGGCGGCGGTTGCCGGTCTCCCGGTAGTGGTCACATCGAATGGCGGACCGACTGAGAGTCTGCGTGAGGGCGGGACCGAGTACGGCGTGCTCGTGGATCCGACCGATCCTGCCGATATCGCGCGGGGTCTGCTGAGAGTGCTGACCGATCGCGAGACCTGGGAGACCTTCGCGCGGCGGGGGCGGCAGCGCGTGCTCGATCGCTATACGTGGGGCCGTACCGCCGAGGGCTACCTTGCGGAGATCGAGGCGGTCGTGGCGAACCCTGTAGGGCGCCGTCCCGACCGGCTGCTTCCGATCCACCCCTATTTCCGCGATCCAGGGCCGGAGACGGATGTAACCATCGAGGAACTGTGTGCATTGTATTGTGGATGGGAGGCCGGCTGCTGGGGAAGAGGGCCGGAGGCAGAGGCGTTGACTTAAGGTCCCGTCTGCGCTGATACAATCACGTTGGGTTTATCTGTGTTCTTTGCGCCTTCGTAGTCAGTTTCGCTAATAGGGCCGGCAGGAGCACGTCCCAGTCGTAGCCTTCTGCGAAGGCCTGTGCACGGTGACCCCAAGCCTCGCGCGCAGCGGGATCGCCGGCGAGGGCAATACAAGCTTCGGCGAAGGCGGTAGGGGTGTCAGCGAGGACCATGGCTGCTTCAGGTTCGATGAAGCCTTCCGCTGCCAGCCGCGTGGCGACGATGGCTTTGCTCATCGCAGTCGATTCCAGCAGCTTGAGGCGAGTGCCGCCGCCGACCAGCAGGGGGACCACGTAGACGGCAGCGGCTCGAATGTAGGGCTGTGTCTCGGGTACGCCGCCGGTGATAACTACGCCCGGCGCCGACCGGAGTCGCTGAAGGCGCGCATGTGGGTGGCGACCGACAATGTAGAAGGTGGCGCATGGCAATGCGGCGCGTACTTGCGGCCAAACCTCATCCACGAACCAGAGCACGCCGTCCACGTTGGGCCGGAAGTCCATCGTGCCGGTGAAGACGAAGGCCGGCTGCACGAGCTCCGCGGCTTTGTCAAATCCTGCGTAAGCCCTAACATCGATGCCGTTGGGGATGACGAGGGGCGCCAAGCTGGGCTCGATCGCCCGGAGAGCTGCGGCATCCTGCTCCGAAACTGCTATCACGATCCTGGCCTTTCGGCATACGGCGGCCTCATAACGGCGTAGGCGCCGCCACTGGATGGCAGAGTAAGCGGCTCTGGCTCTAGCCTTGGCCCAATTCACCGGACCGGGGTCCGACCCGGTTGTTTGAGCAGCGCGGCGCTGCAACACATATTCGCAATTGTGGTCGTCGAAAATGACACCCGTCCGCGCGCCCGCCGGGAGCAGGTCGAGGTAGGGCGCCATCTCCAGTCCTTCCGCCATAATCCAGTCGAACTCGTGGGCATGCAGCCACCTTTCCAGCGCCTGTGTAAATGCCGGGCTCACGAGTCGTTGGGTCAGGTCCGGTTTACCGGTGAGGAACATAGTCTGCAGCCGGTCGCCGGTAGAGCGGGTCGGCTGGCCCAAGATCTTAATCCGCGCTGTGCGGTCGGTAAGTGGGGCATCGGGAACCGTACTCTGGTCAGGCGAGGCGAAGGTCAGCAGGGAGACGCTGTGATGCTCGCTCAATCCTTTGAGCAGGCCCCAGTTCCTCAGCGCCGTGCCCTGCCGGGGCGGGTAGGGCACCTGAGGTGTTAGCATCAAGATGGAGGCCGCAGCGCTCACCGATCGATCATCCCATGCGCAAGCGTGCTACCGCGGCACCCACGGCCAGCACGACGTGCAAGCCCCAGCTAAGGAGCCGTGTGATCGCCCAGAAGTTGCCCTGAAGGAAGGCGATGAGCGCGGGGAGGTAGAGACCGAGCGCTGGTAGAGATCCCAGAATGATCCCGGCGCCCACGATCCACCAGAGGTGGCGCCCGAAGCGACGTCCGATCAGCCGCCAGGTGATTTCGGAGATCGTCGCGCCGGCAAGCGGGGAGATGAAGATCAGGATAAACCAGAAGCCGAGCAGGGTCAGGAGGCTGGCAATGCCGCCCAGGATCGTCGCGCCGATACCCGCGATGACATAGTCGAGCGGCCGTGACTGCTCGAAGCGCCTTCTATGCCCGCGCCGGCAATCCGGGCAGATATAGCCTACCGGTGTCCGGCGTGCGCACTTCACACACATAGGTGTTTCGCACTGATAGCAGCGCAACTGGGTCTCGACCTTGGGATGCCATTGGCAGAACAGGATTCCCTCTTCCTGCTCTTGCTCTTCCGTTACTTTCTCTCTTTCCATCACAATGTGTCTTCTCTCTCTTGGATCCCGGACATCCTGTCCGCCAGTCTCACTCCGCTGGCCTTCTCTCCCGCATCATGCGCGGCTGTCACGCTCGCGCTCACCGTTGCGCGGCACCAATCTGTTGACCAGGCTCGTGTAGAAATCACCGCGGCTGCGCAGCCGCATAAACTGCGCTTTTGTCTCACTGCGCTGCACCTGGACGACATCCCCATTCAATAACTCGCCTTCCATTCGCCCATCGACCGAGAGCATACCGGGAATCTGAGTCTCCACGACCACCTCCACAATGGCGTCGGCGTCGAGTACCAGGGGACGCTCCATGCTCAGATGCGGCGCTGTGGGCACCACGATAATGTTGTTGAGCCACGGGGGCAGGACTGGCCCTCCCGCTGCATAGGCGTAAGCCGTCGAGCCCGTCGGCGTCGCCAGAATCAGGGCATCGGCGACGTAGCGAGTCATAAACGACCCGTCGATGGAGGCATACAGTCGTACCGTCCGCGCCAAAGCGCCGCGGCTCACCACGGCGTCGTTCAGCGCCTGCTCTCGCGCTACGAGAACATCGTCACGTAGCAGAGTGACTGAGAGCATCATCCGTCTTTCGATCTCGCCTTCGCCGTCCAGGACACGTTGCAGCGTAGTTTCCCAGCCCTCTGGGGTCCCCTCGGTGAGAAAGCCCACCCGCCCTAGGTTGATGCCCAAGATCGGCGTGCCGGAGGGTGCCGCATATGCCGCCGCGCGCAGAATCGAGCCATCTCCGCCCAGTGTGATCAGCAGATCCGCGGGCTCTGTGACACTCGAGTACTCCGGCATAGAGCAGGTCCATCCATGGATGCCGCGGGCGTTCAGCCACCCTGCAATCTTCTCTGCGAGCGGCTGTGCATTCTCGGCTCGGGCATTATAGACCAGGCCAATTTGCTCGATGTTGTAGGAGTTCCGGCTTCTGTTCTTCATAGTGCTAGTTAGCTGCCGTCTTTGCCCCTGAGCTTTCACTCATCTGCTGGGCCAAGGCAGCCACGACGTTGTCCGCCGGCACCATCACCTGCTCGCCGCTCTCCATATCGCGGAGGGTGACCTCGCCGCGGGCCAACTCATCCTCGCCCACGATGAGCGTCACGCGCGCGCCGCGTCGGTGCGCGTGACGCAGTTGGGCGCGCAGGCTGCCGCTCATCGCGATTTGCGCGCCGATTCCGGCTTCGCGAATGTCGGTCAGGAGCCGAACCGCGTGCGTGCGCGCCACATCGCCCAGGTGAACGAGGTAGACCGGGGGCTGAGGCAGCTTTGGAATCTCCACCCCCTGAGTCTTCATCACCATCACGATCCGCTCCATACCCACCGCGAAGCCCACCGCGGGGGTAGGCGGACCGCCCAGCAGCTTGGCTAGGCCATCGTATCGTCCGCCGCCGCAGACGGCAGCTTGAGCGCCGATTCCCTCGGCCCATACCTCAAACACGGTCTTGGTGTAATAGTCCAACCCTCGCACTAGGCGGAAATTGAGTGTATAGGGCTTGCCCAGAGCATCCAGATAGCCGCGGAGCTCGCGGAAGTGTGATTCACAGTCCTCACATAGCATCGCCGTGATCTTCGGTGCCGTCGCTATAACCGGTTGGCACCGCTGTTGTTTGCAGTCGAGGACGCGCAGCGGGTTCTGCACGATACGGCGTTGGCAGTCTTCGCAGACTTCATCGATATGCGCGTGGTAATGGTCCTGCAAGGCCGTGATGTACCCGGGGCGGCATTCGGGGCATCCCGTAGAGTTGAGCTGAAATGCAAGTCCTTTGAAGCCCAAGCGATCGTAGATATCCCAGGCCAGGAGCATAACCTCCAGATCGGCAAGCGGGCTCTGCACACCTAGGATCTCCGCGTTAAACTGGTGGAACTGCCGGTAACGCCCGGCCTGGGGCTCCTCGTACCGGAATGCCGGGCCCGTCGAATAGAGTTTGACCGGCTTCGGATACACCTGCATGCCGTTCTCGATGTACGCCCGGATCACGCCTGCGGTAAACTCGGGTCGCAGAGCGATGTCGCGGTCACCTTTGTCCTTGAACGCATACATTTCCTTCTCGACGGCGTCTGTCGCCTCGCCCAGACCCCGAGCGAAGAGTTCCGTCATCTCGAAGATCGGGACGTCGATGCGCTCGAAGCCGTAGCTACGGGCGATCTCGGCAACCACCGCATACAGATACTCCCAGTAAGGCTGATCTTCCGGGAGGATGTCTTGAGTCCCTTTTGGACGGGAATACTGCGCCATAGTGTCTACACCCCTATACTAACAGCGTTGACCAACAGAATTCAATTGGCAGCATTATAGGTGATCTGAAGGCTAAGACAAGCTTTCACGCCCGAGCGTCAAGTGTCACTGGACAGAACGGTGGTTTGTGATAGACTCCCTTGGATTATATATCGGAGACACAGCAGATTTTGTTATGTAACGATATATGCACTTCATTGCATATGTACGGCTTCACGCGCGGGAGTTGCAGGGGTTAACTTCGGGTGAGCCGGTCGAATAGCGGAAGGGTGGAGGATAGCTGGATGACACTAGATGAGATTATGGAGGCAACCGAAGCACAGATGTTGCTGGAGCCACCGTTTGACATCAACCTTTTGTCCGCATGTGCTTCAGATCTCATGAGCGATGTCTTGCTCTTTACGAAGCCCAATATGTTATTGATCACAGGATTGACTAATCCACAGGCCATTCGTACGTGTGATATGGCGGAGGCGCCCGCAGTTGTTTTCGTGCGGGGCAAGTATCCGCCTCGCGAGACGCTGGAGTTGGCCGATGAAATGGGAATTGCGGTGTTGCTCTCGCCTTATACGATGTTCGAGACCGCCGGTCTATTATACAAAGCCGGGCTCAAAGGAATTGGTAAACTGCCGATTATCCGGCAGCAGCGTTAGCCGCCATACATAAGTATAGAAAGGGCGCAAAGAAGTCTGGACCGCGAGCAAGAGTTAGCGCGGGCGTGACGACTAGACCGCACATGCATTGAAGTTATGAAGCGAGAGTTCTCATTTCTGGGGTTTACGGGCCGTGGAGGCGCGCTCTCCAAAATCCACGAACTGGTTCGTGAGATGAAAGTCGCCCGCGTTATGACGTCCTCGTTCTACTCGCTTGCGCCGACCGCGACGATGAAGGAGTTGGAAGACCTCCTGCGTGAACACCGTATCTCCGGCGCTCCCGTCGTAGTGAATGACAAGCTGGTCGGTATCGTCAGTATCGAGGACCTGATTCACGCTCTGGAGAGGCAGGAACTGGATGCGCCTGTCGCCGACTTCATGACCAGTGAAGAACTGATTTTGGCGCGTGCCCAAGAGCCGGTGATGGAGGCGCTCCGGCGCTTCGAGCAAACCGGTATCGGGCGTATGCCGGTTGTGAATGGGCAGGGCAAGCTGGTCGGCATTATCACCCGTGGGGACATTACTATGGCCCTGTTGCACGCCTTGCAGGATCTCTACACGGAAGCCGAACAGATTCAGGACCGCGCGCAGTTCTTCTTCGATGCGCTGGAGTCGGAGGCCACCAGCCTCCAATTGCGGTATACGGTGGAGAAGGGTAATTTCGCGCGCGGTGGTGATGCCTCTGCCAAAATCAAGCGTGCGCTGTTACGCATTGGTGCCTCGCCACAGCTTTCGCGTCGCGTCGCCATTGCGACTTATGAGGCGGAGATGAACTTGATTATTCACACCGACGCGGGCGGACTGATCCTCGCCGATATTCAACCGGCGGAGATAACGGTGGTGGCCCAGGATTCGGGGCCCGGCATACCGGATGTGGAGTTGGCACGGCAGCCCGGCTATTCAACGGCAACCTCTGCGATACGCGAGATGGGGTTTGGCGCCGGGATGGGGCTCACGAACATCGATCGTTGTACCGATAGTATGAGCCTTTGGTCGGTTGAGGGTGTGGGTACCCGACTGCAGATGGTTTTCAAGGTGACGCCGGCTGAGACTGGTGAGAGCGAGCGCGACTGCGAGGCAACTTGAGCTGGTCTAGACCGAGAGGCGTTCGGCGGTTAGTCATTGTAATGAATCAATGCCTGGAGCAACAGGAGCGGAGTTAATGAAGGTAAGCCAAGTCGTCGATGCTCTGGAATGGCGTGTCCTGGCAGGCGCCGGAAAATTGGATAGCGAGGTCAATGGCGGCTACGTCGCCGATCTGCTCAGTTGTGTGATGGCAGGGGCCCAGTCTGGGGATCTGTGGATCACGCTTCAGACCCATGCCAACATTGTGGCGGTCGCTTCCCTGCTCAACATCTCCGCGATTGTGGTCGCCGAGGGAGCGCCGGTGCCTGAGACCACGCTCTCCAAGGCGGAGGAGCAGGGTGTTCCCGTTCTGTCGACTGCGGAGCCGGTCTATCAGACGGTGGCACGCATGGTGGAGCTCGGTATCTAGCGTGCGTAGCCTGCCTCAGGCCGGGCAGGAAACGGGCTGAGAGATGCGAGTATACCGGGCTGATTTGCATATTCATACGGTGCTTTCGGCTTGTGCGGAGATCGAAATGGTCCCGCCGCTGATTGTTGAAGAGGCACTTTACAAGGGATTGGATGTTATCGCTATCACGGATCACAATGCGACGGCAAATGCGGGGGCTGTGATGACAGCCGCGCACGACACAGCATTGATCGTCCTGCCTGGAATGGAGCTTCAGACCCGCGAGGAAGTCGATCTCCTCTGTATTTTCGATGATCTCGTTGCTGCCCAGAAGTGGCAGGAGCAGGTGGACGGGAGGCTGTTTCCCCTGGACAACGATCCGGAGCGCTTCGGCCCACAGTATGTCGTCGATGCGCAGGGCGATCTCGTCGCAGAGGAGTCACGGTTGCTGCAAGGACCGACGACGATTGGTCTTGAGGAGGCGGCGCGCCAGGTGCGCGCGTTGGGTGGTCTCGTCATTCCGGCACACATCGATCGTCAGGCCAACGGATTGATGGCGATGTTGGGACTCTGGTCGCCGGAGCTGGAGGCTGATGCGGCCGAAGTCTCGGCCAATATCCGGCCCAGTGAGGCACGGCGGAAGTTCGCTTCTCTACCCGCAGATCTGGCCTTGATCAGCAGTTCCGATGCACATTGGTTGGATTGGATGGGCAAGGTGATGACGATCTTCGAAATGCCCGGTCGCCCGGATGTCGCGGAGCTGCGGCGCGCTTTGCAGGGATTGGATGGGCGCCGTGTTTACGTACCCTGAAAGCGTAAGTATTGGCCTTTGTCACCGTCCAAAATGGCCAGTAAAGGGGTATAATTCTATCTGGCCTCTCGTTGCGATATAAGTCTAGTCGCATATATGCATAGAATGGAATGACTGGGGTGGTTAACGCCTGAAGGTAAACCACAGTTAACTCATCAAAGGTGGAGAATAATGAACGTAGCGACAGAAAAGGTATCTTCAGAGCTCTTGGAGCTTGTACCTGAAGAGAAGCTGGCACTCGACCGGATTCTTGCTGAGAACCGCGACCGGCCCGGTGCTACCATGGTTGTTCTGACCCTGACTCAGGAGCAGGTGGGGTACGTTTCTCCCGCGGCGCAGCGCTACATTTCCCAAGAGTTGGATGTCCCACTGAGCCACATCTATGGCGTGCTGACCTTCTATTCCTTCTTCCGCACGAGCCCTATTGGCCGTCATAAGGTCAGTATCTGTATGGGGACGGCCTGCTATGTCCGGGGCGGTCCGACGCTCGTGGAGAAGTATCAGCAGGTACTCGGTGTCAAGTTGGACGAAACTACCGAGGACAATCGTTTTACCCTGGAAGTATGTCGCTGTGTAGGGGCTTGCTCGCAGGCACCTGTGGTTATGATCGACGACGATATCATTGGACGCGTCCCGCTGCAGGATGTGGCCAAGACGTTGCGTGGTTACGAGTAGAGTTCATTGGTGGACTTGTTTATCCGGAATTCGACAGCAGTGCGTCGCCCAGAGTATCACCGATGACCGTCTTTCGCGATCTCTCTCAGCACCTGATGGATATTGCTGAGAACAGCACGACGGCGGGAGCGACCTTGCTGCACATTTACATTGACGAAGATCCCGACGCTAATCGGCTTTCGGTAGAGGTGCGAGATAATGGCCGGGGGATGGATCCCCAAATGTTGCTTCGCGTGAGTGATCCCTGGGTGACCACACGCACCACCCGCAAGGTCGGGCTGGGGATTCCCTTTCTTAAGCAGACCGCCGAGATGTGTGGCGGGGACTTTCAGATCACGTCTGTGCCCGGCGAGGGGACGGCGACGCGCGCAGCGTTTGAGTTCGATCATATTGATCGTCCCCCATTGGGCGACTTGGCAGGGACGCTGCTATGCATTATTGTCGGCAATCCAACGCTCGATGTGGTCTACTGCCATCACGTAGGGCCGGGCGAGTTCGTCTTCGACACCCGGGAGTTGCGCGAATTGTTGGGCCCTGAGGTCCCGCTCTACGATCCGGAGATACTGGGGTTTATTCGCGGGACGCTTACCGAAGAGCTCATGGCTCTGGAAAGTGAAGCCGCGTAGGGAATTCGAATCTTTTCTATTCTAGGTAGGAGGCATCCGAGATGAAGAGCTTGGAAGAACTGCAGAAGATTAAGGAACGTGCACTGGAACGCCGAAGATTGGCAGGCGAGGGCTCGCGCGCGCGTGTGGTCGTAGCTATGGGGACATGCGGTATTGCCGCGGGTGCGCGTGATACTATGACGGCGATCCTCGGCGAGCTGGAGAAGCGACAGATTGCGGATGTGGTCGTGACCCAGACCGGCTGTGTCGGTCTCTGCGAATATGAGCCGATTGTGCAGGTACAGGTCGGCGATCAGGATATGGTCACCTATGGCAACATCGATACAGATCGGGTTTCCACCTTGGTCGAGGAGCATGTCGTCGGTGGCGAGCCCGTTGAGAAGTGGTTGGTGCGGAAATAACAGCGTCGGCACATAGCGTGTCTTTCGTGGACGAACCGCGATATTTGAGGAGGTAGAATGGCTTATCGTGCGCATGTGATTATTAGTGGGACACCAGAACAGGCGCAGGAGGTTAAGGCGGCCTTGATGGGCAAGCTCGATACCTTGGGCTTGAACGAGGAGATTGAGGTCCGGGAGGCTACCGGGCTGACACCCCGGTCAGTCACAATGGCGTCACGCGGAGTCGAAGCGGTCGTCTATCCTGAGGTCGTGCACTACGCAGGCCTCACACCTGCAGCAGCGGAATTGATTGCCGAGGAGCACCTGCTCAAGGGGCGTCCCGTCCAGGACCTGTTCTTCGAGGAGCATCCCGCCGAGCCGCTGGATGCACCCTCTGCGAAAGAGGTGCGGGTCGTGTTGCGCAATGTGGGCACGATCAATCCCGAAAGCATTGACGACTACATCGCCGAGGATGGATATGCAGCTCTGGGCAAGGCGCTTACTGAGATGACACCCGCCGAGGTCCTCGAAGTGCTGAAGACATCCGGTCTCCGGGGCCGTGGGGGCGCGGGGTTCCCAACGTGGCTCAAGTGGAGCTTTGCCCGTGCGGCAGTGAGCGACGAGAAATACGTGGTCTGCAATGGCGACGAGGGTGATCCGGGCGCATTTATGAACCGCCGTGTGCTGGAGGGCGATCCCCATGCCGTCATCGAGGGCATGGCGATTGCGGCTTACGTCGTCGGGGCACAGGAGGGCTACTTCTACGTCCGCGCCGAGTATCCCATCGCGATTCGCACCCTGCGCCTGGCCATCGAGCAGGCTCGAGACTATGGCCTGCTGGGCAAGAACATCTTCGGTACTGATTTCAGCTTCGATCTCGAGGTGCGGATGGGCGCCGGCGCCTTTGTCTGTGGCGAGGAGACGGCGCTGATGCAGTCGATCGAGGGTAAGCGGGGACAGCCGCGAACGCGCCCGCCCTTCCCGGCCACCTCGGGGCTGTGGGGCAAGCCCACAAACATCAACAATGTCGAAACCTACGCCAACGTTCCCCAGATCTTGCTCCAGGGCGGTGAGTGGTTCGCCTCGATGGGCACGGAGAAGAGCAAGGGTACGAAGACTTTCGCCATCGCGGGTAAGGTTAAGCGCACCGGCTTGATCGAGGTGCCGCTGGGCATCACTGTACGTGAGATCGTCTATGATGTCGGCGGCGGCGTGCTCGATTCCCGGCCTTTTAAAGCCGTTCAGACCGGCGGTCCGCTTGGCGGCTGCATTCCGGAGAAGCATCTCGACCTGCCCGTGGACTACGAGTCGCTGGCCTCGGTCGGTTCGGCGATGGGCTCCGGCGGTTTCATCGTTATGGACGACCTGACCTGCATGGTCGATATGGCCCGCTTCTTTATGGAGTTCGCGCAGGAGGAATCCTGCGGCAAGTGCGTGCCTTGTCGCGTTGGTACCCGCCAGATGCTGGAGATTCTCGAGAGCATCTGTGCAGGCACCGGCAAGCCGGGTGATATCGAAGCACTGGAGAAGCTGGGCGCGTCTGTCACACAGGGTTCGCTCTGTGGACTGGGTCAGGGTGCCCCGAATCCTGTCTTGAGTATGATTCTCAACTTCCGTAACGAGTACGAGAGACACATCTACGATCACAAGTGTGATGCCAAGGTCTGCCGCGCACTGATCGAATTTACCATCGATCCCCCGACCTGTATCGGCTGCACGCGCTGTGCTCGTAACTGCCCGGTTGACGCGATCGCCGGCAAGGCACGCGAAGCACATGTGATCGATCCGGAGATCTGCATTCGGTGCGGCATTTGTGCAGAGGTATGCCCGGTTGACGCTGTGTTCGTGGAATAGGCTCAGGTTCCAAAAGATCCGACACAAAGCTAGCTTTGGAGTACAATCGGTGGAATCTTCGAACTCCTAGTAGAGAAAGGGGTACATATGGAAGACGTCATAGCTGCAACAAACAGGATCATTGACAAGTACGGGGCCAACTCCGAGTCGTTGGTCGAGATTCTCCGTGAGTTGAACGATGTCGGGGGTTATCTCACCACCGAGCACTTGGCTCAGGCTGCCAAGCGCTTGCGGGTGCCGGAAAGTAAGGTCGCCAGCGTCGCCAGTTTCTATAGTCTCATCAGCCTTGAGCCGATGGGCCGGCACGTGATCCGCTTCTGCCAGGATGCACCCTGCCACGTTGTCGGCGGGCGTGAGGTGTGGGAGGCGCTGGAGCACGAACTGGGTATACCCTTTGGTGAGACCACATTAGATGGCGAGTGGTCGCTGATGACCACCAGCTGCATTGGCGCTTGTGCCGTAGGTCCCGTGATGATGGTGGATGAGGATATTTATGGAAATCTTACGCCTGAGCGCGCGCGGGAGATCATCGCGCGCTATCGCACTGCAAGCCGGCAAGCTGCTCAGTCCGCCGAAAGAGCGGGTTTCGCGGCACAAGGAGGACAGGAATGATTCGCTCGACCATCCTGGTTTCAGGAGACCCGATCAGCCTCTCCCGTGGCGCAGAGGAGACCAAACTCGCCATCGAGGCTGAGCTATCATTCTACGGTTTGGAGGACGAGGTCCAAGTTGGCTACACCGGGCGTGTGAACCGGACTGATGTGCTACCCGTTGTCGTCGTCTATCCTGAGGGCACCGTCTATGGACCCGTGACACCGCGGGATGGCTCGGAGATCGTCGAGGAGCATCTTTACAAAGGTCGTGTTGTTGATCACCTTACCGTGGCCGCGGAGATTGCTGCGGCCGAGATCGACACGCTGGGTGAACTCAGTGATACGCTGTATGGACAGAAGCGCATCGTCCTACGACGCGCCGGTTTGATCGATCCGTATAGCATCGACGACTATATCGCCGAGGACGGATACTTCGCCCTGGCAACCGCGCTTACCGATATGACCCCCGACGACGTGCTGCAAACGGTCAAGAACTCCAATTTACAGGGACGCGGCGGCGCCGGCTTCCCGACCGGCTTGAAGTGGTCGTTTGTGGCCCAACAGGCCGAGCCCACGCGCTACATCGTCTGCAATGCCGACGAGTCAGAGCCTGGTACCTTTAAGGATCGCCTCATTATTGAGGGCGACCCGCACTCGGTGCTGGAGGGTATGGCCCTGTCCGGCTATGCTGTCGGCGCCCACGAGGGCTGGATCTACATCCGTGGCGAGTATGTGATGGCACGGGATATTCTCAACCGTGCGATTGCTCAGGCCGAGGAGATGAACTTGTTGGGTGATGGCATCCTGGGCAGTGATTTCTCCTTCCATATCCACGTTCACGCCGGAGCCGGGGCCTATATCTGCGGTGAGGAGACGGCATTACTTAACAGCCTCGAAGGCCAGCGAGGCATTCCGCGCATCCGCCCACCCTATCCTACCGTCAGCGGTTTTCGCGGTATGCCCACCGTGGTCAACAACGTCGAAACGCTGGCGAATGTCGCGCCCATCGTGCTCAACGGCGCGGATTGGTTCCGGGCTATCGGCACGAATCGGAGTCCCGGTACTAAGGTCTATACGATGCTGGGTGATGTGAACATCACCGGGCTCGTTGAGACGCCGATGGGAACCACGCTGCGTGAGATTATCGACATCTACGGGGGTGGGGTGAAGGATGGGAAGGCATTCAAAGCCGCTCAGACCGGAGGAAGCTCCGGTACTATCATCCCCGCCGATCTGCTGGATGTTCCTATGGACTTTGCCTCGATGCAGGAGAAGGGCGCCGGCTTGGGAAGTGGTGCGCTTCTGGTTTGCGACGAGGATACGGATATCGTCGACCTCGCTTACGTGCTTGTCCGCTTCTTCATGACCGAGTCCTGTGGAAAGTGCACGCCTTGCCGTGTCGGCAACGTCCAGATGCTTGAGTCGCTCGAACGCTTGCGCAAGGGAATGGCACGCCGCTCTGATCTGGAGCGCCTGGAGGAGATTGCGGACTTCGTCCAGCAGTCCTCTTTCTGCGGGTTGGGGCAAGCTGCGCCCGTTCCAATACTCACCGGGCTCAGATATTTCCGAGACGAGTTTGAAGCCCGCTTGCGGGCCTAGTTCCGGCAATCCGCATAGGCCGGTGACACGGATGGTCCGGATTACCGAGCCCTGATCAACAGACTAATTCAGCTGGAGTTACAGTTTCCAAGGAGGCAAGGCACTTATGAGCGAGGTGCAACTTACGATTAATGGACAACCGGTTAAGGCTCGGAGCGAGCAGAGCATCCTTGAGGCCGCTCAAGCCGCCGGTATCGATATTCCGGTCCTGTGCTACCATCCGTCGGTTTCCGCGTGGGGCGCGTGTCGCATGTGCCTCGTCGAGGTAAAGGGCATGCGTGGGCTGCAGACTGCCTGCACCTGCCCCGTCAACGACGGGATGGAAGTACAGACTGAAACAGAAGCCGCCGTCGATGTGCGCAAGTTCGTGCTGGAGCTGCTCTTTGCGGAGCGTAACCACTACTGCATGTTCTGCCAGATGAGCGGTGATTGTGAACTGCAAGACGCTGCCTACCGCTATGGTCTTGACCACTTTACCTACCCTCGGCCCTACCAGAAGCTAGGCGTCGATGCGTCGCGCAAGTTCTTCATTATGGATCACAACCGCTGCATTCTGTGCACGCGCTGTGTTCGTGGCTGCTCCGAGATCACCGCGAATCACACGCTGAATGTACGCGACCGCGGCTTCGATTCTATGATCACCGCCGACCTCAACGTCTCCTTTGGTGACTCGGGCTGCGTTGAGTGCGGCACCTGTCTGCAGCTCTGCCCCACCGGCGCGCTGATTGATGCTCGCAGTGCGTATGGCGGTCGCGAAAAAGATGTCGTTCATGCCGAGACCACCTGCATGCAGTGCAGTGTGGGCTGCTCGCTGGATGTCGTTACCCGCTACAGCCGTTTACTGCGCGTCGATGGCGTCTGGGGTTCTCAGCCCAACGACGGCCTGCTATGCGTCGATGGTCGTTTCACGCCTCTCTACGAAGAGCGCAAGCGCGTCACGGCGCCGATGGTTCGGCGTGATGGCAAGTTGGTCGAGGTCGGCTGGGACGAGGCTTTAAGTGTCGCCGCCGGCAAGCTAAAAGAGGGTAAGGCCCAGGGCCTGGCAACCTGTGCTACCACGAATGAGACACTCGACGCCTTCCAGAAGCTCTTCGGCAAGGTGAGCGGCGAGGCCGGTCTGCTTGAGCCGGTAGCTCCGGAGCTCGGTTATGGCACCTCCGCCAACCTTGCGGATATCCTTGATGCCGATTTCATCGTCGTAGCCGGTGCGCAGCCGCTTGACTACCAGCGTGTAGTTGGTTACTTCATCTATCGTGCCGGAGATCAAGGCGCGAAGGTGGCGGTCATTTCTGACACACCGAACAAGCTTAGCGAGCGCGCGGACATGACTGCCTCGTACGCTGAGGCCGACGATGTCGCCAAGGCGGCGGCAGAGGCTAAGAAAGTTGTCCTCATCTACAGTGTTGGCATTAAGGGCAAGGTGATGGCTGCTTTCCGCGAACTGGGTGACAAGCTCTTCTACCTGGCGCTCAGCCCCGGACGGAATGAGAAGGGTGCTACCGCGGTGGGCCTAAAGTCCACGAAGTCGAACGGGGCTCCGACGAAGTTCTACCTACTGAGTGAGCAAGTGGAGGATCCGTCTTTGCTGGGTGAGTTGAACGGAGCGTTTACCATCGTTCAGGCTAGCTATCATTCTCCCCTCGTCGAGCAGGCGGATGTTGTGCTGCCCGCGCCGCTCTGGTACGAGCGGACGGGTCACGTGACCGATCTCGAGGGCACTGTCAAGCCCCTCAGCGAGGTCCTGCCAATGCCTGAGGGTGTGCGCGATGATGCAGAGGTGCTCACAACCCTGGCTGAAATGGTATAATTAGGTCTGGGCTAGAAAGGCAGGAAATTGCAATGGGCGAAAAGATTAGTGTTGCTACACAATGGCTGGAATCCTGCGCCGGATGTCACATGTCCTTCTTGGATATCGATGAGCGGATCGTTGAGCTGCTCCAGAAGATAGAGCTTAGCTCAAGTCCGATCACAGATATGAAACATCCCCCCGAGGAGGGTGTGGATGTTTGTATCGTAACAGGCGGCATCGGCAATGAAGAGCAAGTGGAAGAAATTAAGATGCTGCGCGAGCGCTGCCGACTGTTGATCGCTATGGGCGATTGTGCGGTGACTGGCGGCATCTGCACTATGCGCAACTTCTTCGATCGCGAAGAAGTGCTGCGCCGGGGTTATATCGAGACAGAGAGCACGGTGGATGGGGAAATTCCCGTACACGAGGACCTAACGCCCCTTACCGATCAAGTTTCGGGTATCGGCGACGTCGTTGATGTGGATATTCACCTTCCTGGCTGCCCACCCTCTGCGGATGCGATCTGGTTTGTGTTAACTGAATTGTTGGAAGGCCGGATACCGAAGCTTGAAGGTAATGTGTTGAAGTACGGAAGTGATGGAGGGTAGAGACTATGGTGGCAAACGCGGCAACTACGAGTAACAAGATTACGATTTCTCCGGTGACCCGGATCGAGGGACACGCGAAGATCACGATCCACGTCAATGAAGCGGGTAAGGTCGAAGACTCATACTTCCATGTCGAACAGTTCCGTGGGTTCGAGAAGTTCAGTGAGGGGCGCATGTTCTATGAAATGCCCCAGATAACCCCGCGGACCTGTGGCATCTGCCCGGTGAGCCATCACTTGGCGTCATCCAAGGCGTGTGATGTGATTGCGGGTACCGTACCGACGCCCACGGCGCACAAGTTGCGCGAGCTGATGCACATGGGCCAGATCATTCAATCCCACGGTATGCACTTCTTCGAACTCGCCGGCCCTGACTTTCTGTTGGGATGGGACGCCGACCCCAAGATTCGTCACGTTGGTGGGATCGTCGCGGCCAATCCTGATCTGGCGGTCAAGGCTGTAAGGCTCCGCGCTTTCGGTCAGGAGATCATCAAGAAGTTGGGCGAGCGCCGCGTACATCCCATCTATGGTGTGCCGGGTGGCGTGACCAAGCCGCTGTCGCCCGAGGACCGTGAGTGGATTCTCGGTCAGCTCGATGGCCACATTGCTACGGCTCAGGTTGGCCTCAGCTTCTTCAAGGATTGGGCGATGCAAAACGCCGACATGGTGGGGGAGTATGCAGTCTTCCCCTCCGCCTATATGGGCCTCGTCCAGGCGGATGGCGCGCTGGAGCTGTATGACGGCACGCTGCGTATGGTGGACAAAGAAGGTGCGCTGCTTGAGGAGTTCGATCCTACCAACTACCTCGACTATATCTCCGAGCATGTTAACAAGCATACGTATCTGAAGGCCCCCTACTACAAGAAGTGGGGGTATCCCGAAGGTGTCTATCGCGTCGGACCGTTGGGGCGACTGAATACCGCCAGTCACATCAGCACGCCGATCGCTCAGGGCGAGATGAAGATCTGGAAATCCCTTAATGGCGGCAAGCCGATCGAAGGGACACTTTACTTCCATTATGCCCGCTTGATCGAGCTGGTACATTCGTTGGAGCGCACCAAGGAATTGGTGGACGACCCCGAGATTCTGAGCCACGACGTTGTCAATCCCCAGGGTCAGATTACAGGAGAAGGTGTTGGTGTCTTGGAAGCGCCGCGGGGCACGCTCTTCCATCACTACTGGACCGATGAGTATGGTGTTATCACCAGAGTGAACATGATCGTTGCTACCGCCGGGAATGCTTGGGCCATGGATCATGCCGTTAACCTGGTCGCCAAGCGCTATGTAGACGGCAACAACATCCAGGAGGGCATGCTCAACCGTGTCGAGGGTGCGATTCGCGCCTACGACCCCTGTCTTTCCTGCTCAACCCACGCCATGGGCCAGATGCCGATCCATATCGAGTTGGTGGGTCCGGACGGTGAGGTCCGGAAGGTTTTGCGCCGGGACTGAGTCTCTCAGCATACTGAACCTAGAGCCTCCGGAGTCTAATCCGGAGGCTTTTTCTTGGGACTTGAATCGACACCGGAATCAATTAAAATCAGGATCGTCGTGTTTTTGGTCCAACCAGTGAGACTCTATTGTAGAGGCATAATCGTGAACGCATCTTCCGAGCAAGTATGGACGCGTACCCTGGTAGCCGGCTTTGGTAATCTCTATCGGCGCGATGACGGTGTCGCGCGCGTTGTTGTCAACGCCTTACGCGAGCGGCTCGGACGACCTCCGCTCGATCCGATGGACGATGGTTTCGGGGACCTTGGTCATCCGATCGACAGTGTGGTTCTGCATCAACTCGTGCCTGAGCTTTCCGAGGAACTCAAGGACTACGAACTGGTCATTTTTGTTGATGCACACGTCGACACAATTCCTGAGCCGATGCACGAGGAACGCCTGGAGGTTAGCTACCGCACACCCTTCGTCTACCACCAGACCCACCCCTCCACCGTGCTTGCCTTGACGCTCCAGCTGCACGGGCGAGTCCCGGAGGCGGTGCTAATCTCGCTACTCGGACATGATTTTGATTTCGGCGAGGGGTTGTCGGAGGAGACCGCTGCGCTCGTCGAGCCTGCGGTGGATCGCATCTTGGAGCTGGCGACCCGGTCAGCGGAAGAGGGAGCAGGAGAGGCGTTCGACGATGCATGAAATGGCAGTCACTGAGGACATCCTGCGCATTGTCACAGAACATGCCGGGCAGGGTGGTGCATCCGAAGTCACCGATATCTATCTGGTGATCGGTGAATTGGCAAGTTTTGTGGATGACTCGATTCAATTCTATTTCGATTTGCTCGCGCCTGGCACGGTTGCGGAGGGTGCTACGCTGCATTTCCAGCGCGTGCAAACTCGCTTTCGGTGTCGGATCTGTGGCCACGAGTTCGAGCCGGCGGAGCGTGACTGGCTTTGTCCGGAATGCCATGCCCTCGGAGGCGAGGTCATTGCAGGTAAGGAATTTTACGTCGAGAGCATAGAGGTACGTTGATACGTGCCTATTTCGTTACCAACAAGTCATTATAGGAGCCTAATCAAATGTCTGAAACGAACTTATCCCCATCCAATCGGGTGCCCGTTGTGGAACGGCTGTTGACCGCGAACGAGGAAGTCGCCGCAGACAACCGTGTTCAGTTTCACCAGCGTCAGATCAAGGTGGGGAACATTATGGCCTCACCTGGAGCCGGCAAGACTACGCTCCTGCTCGCGACTATTGCTGCCATGCCGGGCCGCAAAATCGGTGTTATCGAAGGCGATGTGGCCTCACAGGTGGACGCCGAGATGATCGCAACAACCGGTACCCCGGTCGTTCAAATCAATACGGGTGGTGCGTGTCACCTGGACGCACCGATGATTCGCAACGCTGCCAAAGCACTGCCGCTTGAGGAGCTTGAGCTGATTCTCGTCGAGAATGTGGGCAATTTGATCTGCCCTGTTTCTTTCGATCTCGGTCAAGATTTTAATGTGGGACTCCTGAGCGTGCCGGAGGGGCATGATAAGCCCTACAAGTACCCGGGCATCTTCGAAGCCGTCGATCTTGTTGTTGTCACGAAGGCAGATCTCTTGCCCTACCTCGACTTCGAGATAGATACATTTCGGACCCTCGTGCACGGCCTAAACCCCGATGTGCCGATCTTCGTTGTCTCAGCCAAGACAGGTGAGGGGATGGAGGACTGGGTTGCCTGGCTGGAGACGCGGTTGGGGATTTGATGCTGGGTATCGGATGCTTCGATGAGGGGCTGGAAAGACTGCAAGCTTTGCGCCGCCGACATGTCGATTCTCGGACCGGCCCGGCTGTGTATAGCTGACCTACGCTTATGAATACTGTGACGACAGAAGAGATCACCGCGCGCCGGATTACCATCACCGGGGTTGTGCAGGGGGTCGGGTTCAGGCCCTTTATCTACAACTTGGCGCGAGGCATGGGATTGACCGGTTGGGTGCTCAACCATTCCGGCGGCGTGGACATTGTGGTCGAGGGTTCGATGTCGGACGTTGCGGGGTTTATGGCCGCGTTGGAGACTCAAGCGCCGCCGCTGGCGCACGTTGTGACACTCGAGGCAGAGCGCATCACGCCCCGTGGCTTCGAAACGTTTGAGATCCGCCATTCGGAGAGCCAAGAGGGCCGCTATCAGCTTATCTCCCCGGACATGGCGACGTGTCCCGATTGCCGGCGCGAACTCTTCGATCCCGAAGACCTGCGCTACCGCTACCCCTTCACAAATTGCACCAACTGCGGACCGCGTTTCACGATCATCGAAGATATACCATATGACCGTCCGAAGACGACGATGCGCGTCTTTCCAATGTGCGACGAGTGTCTGAAAGAGTATGAGGACCCAGGCGACCGCCGGTTCCACGCTCAACCCAACGCATGTCCCGTATGTGGGCCGCAGGTATGGCTACTCGAGGTGGCTCAGACGCCGGGGACGGCTCAGACGCTGACACGAGACCACGCTCTCGATGCAGCGGCGAGCTTGCTTAGAAACGGAAAAGTGCTGGCGCTTAAGGGATTGGGTGGCTTTCAGCTCGCCTGCGATGCGACGAATGCGGATGCAGTTGCCTTGCTGCGCGAGCGTAAACGGCGCCCGCACAAGCCCTTTGCCATTATGGTGCCGGGGCTCGCTACGGCGCACGAGTTGTGTGAGGTCTCGTCGGAGGCGGAGGCGGTTTTGACGTCTCCCCAGGGCCCGATCGTGCTCCTTGACGGACGTGGCGACAACGGTATCGCGGACAATGTGGCGCCGAACAATCACACGCTGGGCGTGATGCTTCCTTATACCCCCCTCCACCACATCCTGCTGCGGGATGTCGGTCGCCCATTGGTTATGACCAGCGGCAATCTGAGCGAGGAGCCCATCGCCAAGGATAACGATGAAGCATTGCATCGCCTTGCTCCGCTCGCCGATGCTTTTCTGCTGCACGACCGTGATATCCACGCGCGGTATGATGATTCGGTGGTCTCAGTGGGCTATGGGCAGGGATTTGCCGGCGGGAA
>SLDA01000365.1 GCA_007125545.1 Thermoflexales bacterium
CGCAGATCATCCACGACCAGTGACCCATCGAAGAGCGGTGCGACGCGCTCTAGATCCCCGACCGCGAGCGCAGCTTGACCCTCCAGCAGTCGAATGCGCCCTGCCCTTTGATGCGTGATCGGTAGCAACTCCAGCAATTCCAGCCACCGTGCATGCTCTCCCATAGCTATAAGCTTCTGACCACACTCCACTGCCAACGGCAGGATATCGGGTGCCAGGCGCAGTGCTTGAGTATAACGCTTGACAGCCGCAGCGTAGTTGGCCTCGGTCTTCCCTCCGGCGCCCAATGGTTCAGTTGCGGATGCTGTAGCTCTCTCCCAGAGCAGAAAGCCCAGATTGCGCGCTGCCCAAGGATTCTGTGCCGCCGCCAGCGACGCCTCCCAGGCGTCTCCCGCCGCGTCACGCTCCCCGGCAGCGTACCGCATGACCCCAAGGTGCATCCAGGCGAACCAGTTATCGGGGTCTTTCTGTGTTGCTCGCTCGAGCCTTTCACGCCACTCAGATTGTGTCACATAGCCTTCGGGTGGGTTAAAGGGATCGGCGTTGGGAAAAACTCCTGTCTCAAGTAGCTGCACCCATGGCTTCTCGGCTCCGGTAATGGCTTGCTCGTCAAAGACCAGACCGTCCGAACACATAGGTGGTGCGCCGCTCGCTTGGCGCCTTAGGCGTTCGAGAGTGCCCCAGCCGGATCCGCGCTCGATTATCTCTGCTGGCGCGAGGTCCAACCAGTTCGCGCATCGCGTCATCTCTGCCTCCAGCACTGAAGTCGGAATCAGCGCTTCTAGTCCTTGGCTTGCAGCAGCCACAGCCTGTGACCAATCCGGGCCATGGACAATCTCCGGATCTGTAACGAGCAAGCCGTAAGCCTCAAGCCAACTCCAGGCGCTCTGACCCGGCATAGGGATATGTTCCAGTTGCGTCCGTGCCAGCCCGGCCTGGATCTCAATGTAGGCATGGCCAGGTTCGGCGAGGAAGCTTTGCCATCTGCGACCTCCCTCGCCCATGCCCCACAGGAAGAGCTTGCGCCCTTTGAGGCGGGGCGTAGAGGCCTGGATCAGTCCGCAGCCGCTCTCATCTAGCGCCGTGATCCAAGGTTGAGTACCGTCAGGGACGTGGAAAAAGAAGTCCGCAGCACGGGAGATATGCGTGGGATAGGAGATGTCGATTCCATCGATCTCCGGGATCGCAACATGGGCCAAGCCACCGCCGCCATATCCAAAACTGTATGCCGTGGTGGCAGGCACCAGGACACGGGTTTGTGGCGTCTCCGGCACCGCAATATTGGACCACCAGTACATAGGAACCGTCTCTGCATGCGGATTACTGATCCGAATCGATACAAACAGCACCGGTGAGTCATCGGGCAGATAGAGGTCCACCTGGAAAGGCACTTGGCGGATACGCTCCCATTCATATAGCCGCAGCACCGGGATCCCCTCGGGTGTTTCAACTCGTGCGACGAAGAGGGGCGAACAGGTGAAGGGTGAGTGGCCTGTCGTGCCGATATTCCACTCGACACCTCCGCTAAACCACGCATTGCGCAACGCCAGGTTGGCGGGTTGAAAGACGGGATTGCGATCCAACAATTCACGCCCGGAAGGTTTGTGGATGAGCGACCAGAGCCGCCCGCCATAAGCTAGTAAGACGGTGGCACGTAGAAGCTCATTCTCCAGCACGGCGACCCTGAAGTCTCGGGGCTCCTGACACCGATTGTAGCCGTCTTGCATCGTATAGGGCAGAATATTGGGCACGTGCCCATAAGCCATATTCCGCTGCATCTCTTCCGAGACGCCGGGAACCGGCTCGCGTACTCCGTGCACGTCACGAGCTGATCTTAGGGGAGGAAGTGGGTTCTGGGGACCCAAGTCGGCGCTCGGCATCGTCAGATTCTCGATCCGTAGTTCTGTCATCGGCTTGCTCCCTTTAGTAGGTTAGGGCGTCTGAATCAGGACGTAGCGCAGCCTGCTCGGCGTCCCAGTCGGAAGGCACGGTCTCCGCCACATGGCGGGGGCGTATGGGACAGCCACGGCACGGTGGGAATCCATCCTTGCCGTGTTCGAGAATATCGGCGACCACACTGTAGCAGTCCTTCAACCGGTAGAAGGTGACCTCGCTTCCGCCGATCTTGCTTGTCCGCTGTAAAGGCACCATCTCATCAGCATATCGGTTACTGTCCGTGAAAGGACACGCTTGCTGGCGCCAACCCCACGTCCGGCCCATGACACGTCGTCCGTCAGGCAGGACCACCGGATACGCCTCCGTGCGTTGCCCAAGGCAGGGTGCTCCTGTCGACATCTCGACATGGTGGTGGAAGGTGTTACTTCTGTAGTCCACACCCACCAACAGACAGGCCCCGTCATCCTGATGTAGTAAGCCCAACGGCGAATCCGGGCCCATCGTCAGCGTGCGATGGTGTAGACGTGTATAGCGTTCGGCATCGCGACCCCACGCAGCAAAGGGATGGGTAGGGTTAAGACTGCGCTGAACCCCATCCATACGCCAGAAATGGTCCGGTATTGCGCCGTTCGTCGTCGCCGTTTCACGTGGATGATAGTAGCCAGGCGCGCCCGGAGCGAATGGGGCGCCATGGTTGAAAGAGGGCATCAAGAGCGTTCCTTCAGGGGTCAGTGTCTCCATCAAGGCCGAAATAATTGCCGTCGGCCCACCCTCAACGTAACCTAAAGTGCTGAGTGCGGAATGAACCATAACACGCATACCGGGAACAAGCCCGAGCCGGTGGAAGCCGTCCACCAGGTCCGTGTGGGTGACATAGGGCGTGGTCATAGGCAGCGCTTGATAGACAGTTTCAGCATTGTCTGCTTCTCCTCGTTTTTTCGTTGGACTGCTGGATAGTTCCTACAGCCCGGGTGTCGACCCTACGCGAACACCCGGGATTCTTCGATTACTGACCGTACACGTGTGTGTAACGATGGTGGAGCTGGGCAATGTCATCAGCCTCGAGCTCTTCCGGCTTCCCGATCTGCAAGGCCAACCAGACAGTCTTCGCGACATCCTCAGTCATCACGGCTGCCTTGACCGCTGCTTCCGCGTCGGCGCCTATCGTGAACACGCCATGGCTCTTAAGGAGCACGGCACATGAGTCGCCGATGGACTCCACGACAACTTGACCGATGGCTTCGCTCCCGATGAGCGCGAACTCCCCGCATGGAATCGGGCCTCCAAACTCATCCCCCATCGCGGTCAGGTAGACTGGAATGGGTTTGCCCAGCGCCGCGAACGCAGTCGCATAGGGTGAGTGCGTGTGGACGATGCCCCCAACATCGGGCCGTTGTCGATAGATGTACAGGTGGCTTGCCGTGTCCGAGGAGGGTTTCAGATCGCCCTCGATCACGTTACCCTCCAGATCCAATACGATCATATCCGCTGGCTTCAGCCTTTCATAACGGATGCCCGACGGTTTGATGATCACGTAGCCTGTCTCTGGATCGCGGGCGCTGACGTTTCCACCCGTCCATCTCACCAAGTCATTCTTGGGCAGCTCAAGGTGCAGTTCCCATAGTTCATCACGTAGAGCTTCTAGCATTTTTCTCCCTCACTGTCGCGCTTCAGCACGAATCTGCTTCAGACGTTTCATAACGTCGTTCTCCCCACGTCCGAAATAGTCGTGGAGCGTGACGTATTCGGCGTAGAGCTTGTCATATACCGCCGCCTGGTCGGGAATTGGGACGTATCGCTCATCGCGGAGGTCTGCCATGGCTAAGCTCGCCTGCTCGATAGTGTCGTAGCCGCCCTCCGCTTTGCCGGCGGCGACTGCACCGAACATCGCGGATCCGAGGGCCGACGTCTGAGCTGACGCGGCGATTTTGATCTCCCGTCCGGTTACATCCGCATAGATCTGCATAAGCAGCTTGTTCCGATCCGGAAGCCCGCCGGTAGCCACGATCTCATTGACGGGAATCCCATTTTCCTCGAAGGTCTCGATAATCAGGCGGGTGCCATAGGCAGTGGCTTCGATCAGAGCCCGATAGATGTCCTCGGCTTTGGTGGCAAGCGTGGCGCCGAGGAGCAAACCGGTCAAATCCACATCGACGAGGACGCTGCGATTGCCATTCCACCAATCCAGTGCCACCAGGCCATGCTCTCCGGGCTTCTGTCGCGCGGCCTTGCTCTCAAGTAGCTCGTGGAGGGAAATATGCTGGTCAGCCGCCGCCTGTGCATAGTCCGCCGGCACGCCATTCTCCACGAACCACGCAAAGTGGTCGCCCAGGCAGGACTGTCCGGCTTCATAGCCGAAGTAGCCGGGTATGATGCCATCTTCGACATACCCACACATGCCTGGCACGATACGCTCCTCCTCGCTCAGCACCATATGGCAGTTCGACGTTCCCATAATGATGACCATACGCCCCGGATCCGTCACCGTCGCCGCAGGTGCCGAGACGTGCGCGTCGACGTTGGCCACCGCTACCGCGGTACCCTCTTTCAGCCCCATCCACCCGGCCGCTGTGGCAGTAAGTCCGCCGGCTCTTTCGCCCAGGAATTGTATATCATGCGACATCTTCTCGTCGACGACGTTCTCTAGCCGGGGATCGAGAGCCTTGAGGAACTCGCGGGAGGGAAAGCCATCGCGCTTGGACCAAATAGCTTTGTAGCCCGCGGTGCAATTGTTGCGAGTCTCACGGCCTGTCATCTGCCAGATCACCCAGTCGGCGGCTTCGATAAAGCGATCCGCTGCATCATAGACCTCCGGAGCCTCATTCAAGACCTGCCAGACTTTGGGGAAGAACCACTCTGAGCTGATCTTGCCTCCATAACGATCCAGCCATCCAAGACCCATCTCGCGCGCTTTTTCATTAAGCGCGTTGGCTTCTGGCTGGGCAGCATGATGCTTCCACAACTTGATCCAACCGTGGGGATGCTCGCGCCACTCGGGCATAAAGCAGAGGGGCGTTCCATCCGCCTTCGTGGGAAGCACCGTGCAGGCTGTGAAGTCGATGCCGACACCGATGACATCGTCAGGGTCGATCGCATTCCCAGCGGAATCACCCTGTTCCAGGATGGCCGGGACGGTCTGCTTGAGGACCTCCAAATAATCGTTCGGATCCTGGAGCGCCCAGTCGGGTTCGAGGCGAATGTCGGTTCCCGGCAGGACCTCGTCGATAACACCGTTCGCATAAGCGTGTACGGTCGTGGCGACAATTCGTCCATCCGACACATCGACCAGGACGGCACGTCCTGATTCAGTGCCGAAATCTATGCCGATTGCATACCTCTTTTTGCTCATACAGACACCTCCATGACGTGCAATGGAAGCACAGTCAATGGTGTCTATAGTGTACTCTGCCTCGTGACGAGATCAAATGGACTGCACCGAGAGGCGAGCAAGATCAGGCCTGAGCCGGCTGGCAATCAGGCGTAGGCGGCAAGACGCCGCGGGGGCATGATGACCTCGCGGCGCACCTGCCCACTCAGCGGCTGCATCACCCATCGAATAAGACTGATCGCACCGCCTTGGATCTCCAAACCTGTGGCTTCATTGGGCTTCACGAAACTGCCCGTGTTGAAGTAGGGGGGTGCGCCGGGCACCGCTGCATGGGCCCGGTGGGTATGCCCGCAGATGATCATCTGCCGTGAAGCCTCAACCCAACCGATCAATCGTTTCTCGATTGTGGTGAGGAGAGTGGCTGTGGTGTCAGCACCTGGTACGCCGGCCGGATGCCTGAGTATGCGCCGTAAGTCACGAATGAGGTCGGTGATCCGCCAATCTTGCATATAACGCCAGAGATAGCGCACAGCCAGGCGGCTCACCGGAGACAGACGATCGCTAACGATGTCAGCCTGGTGGCCGTGCGTTACAAGAATTCGCTGGCCGCTTGTCTTGTGGTGCAATATCAACCCGTCCTCAGAGATCATACCGTCTTTGTTGACAGTGCGCTGCCATCGCAACGAGACATCATGGTTCCCCGTGATGATCTGCAGGCGCCCCTGGTGATCGAAACGGTGGAGCAGATCAAACACCGGTCGGTGGGCACCTAGAATATCCCGGAAGCGGCGATTTTGCCAGAGCTCATCGCCATCCCCGACTTCAACGTAGCTGAATCCACGCCGGAAGTAGTGATCCAGCGCGCGTAGAAAGAGCTTCTCGTTAGGTGCAAAGGCGTCTCGACAACTACGATCGCCACGGTGACAATCACTGAAGAAGACGAGTCGAGAACTGCTGTCGAAGGGAATCACTCTTGCCGTTCGTGCTACGTAGTTGAGGCGTTGCGTGACGAGGAACTCTCTCAACTGTCCGGGATGCAACAACTGCCGACCGAAACTCAATGCAGGTACGCTCGCTCCGATGAATGCCCCTAGCTCGCCATCTCTGGACATATTCTGTGCAATGCTCAAACGACTGCGCCTCCTAATCTGGCCAACCTCTAACCCTGAAAGTCTACCAGATTTCAGGCACATGAGTACAGCAAATGGTTAAAAGTGGGTCAAATATCCGGGGGCTAGACCTGCACGTTGTTCGCCACGCTACCACCCCAGAAGCTGCTGACTCCACGCATAGGCCCTTCCTGCACGCCTGTTTCCCGCTATAATACGAACGCAGTAGGTTACAGGATGTGTTGATTCAAGGAGGATGTGTGGCTGATAAAGGACGTGTGGTCTTTCCGTTTACGGCTATCGTGGGCCAGGAAAGGATGCGGCGGGCATTGATCCTCAATGCGATCAATCCTCGCATTGGTGGTGTGCTGATTCGTGGAGAGCGCGGTACGGCCAAGTCGACCGCGGCTCGGGGCTTGGCCGCTCTGTTGCCGGAGATCCGAGTAGTTGCCGATGGTTCCTTCAACTGCGACCCCGATCAACCTGCAACTTGGTGTACGAATTGCCGAACGCGTGCTGCGTTGGGTGAGACCTTACCGACGATGACGAAACAGGTCCCCTTCGTGGAGCTCCCGATCGGCGCGACTGAGGATCGGGTCGTGGGTACGCTTGATATTGAGCGGGCGATTCAGAAGGGCGAGCGGCGTTTCGAGCCCGGCGTCCTTGCAGCTGCAAATCGTGGTGTGCTATACGTAGATGAGGTCAATTTGCTCGACGATCACATCGTCGATGTACTGCTCGATGCTGCGGCGATGGGTGTAAACACCGTCGAGCGTGAGGGCATTTCCTTCCAGCATCCCGCCCGGTTCATCCTCGTGGGGACCATGAACCCCGAGGAGGGTGATCTCCGTCCGCAGCTCTTGGATCGATTTGCACTTTGCGTGGATGTGGGTGGCATTCACGATGCCCCGGCGCGCATGGCCATTATGGAGCGAAACCTCATCTTCGAGGAGAATGGCAAGGAGTTTGGAGAGGCCTGGGCGCCTCACGAAGCGCAGCTTGCCCTCCGTATCGAAGAGGCGCGTCGCTTGCTTCCTGAGGTGCGCTACACCCGTGCCGATATGTCAACGATAGCTGAAATGATGGCAGGCCTTGGGGTGGATGGCCACCGGGGCGATTTGGTCATTCTCAAGACTGCCGTGGCCCATGCCGCGTGGCAGAAGCGGCGATGTGTAACGGACCAAGACTTACTGCTCGCCGCGGAACTGGCACTCCCACATCGTCTCAAACGACGCCCCTTTGATGAGGTCCAGGCCTCCATCGACCAACTCGACCAACTAGTCTCTGCCGCGCGGGAGCGTGCCGAAGAGGCGGTCGGAGAGGAGGATCGGTCTTCCTACGAGGAGGAGGTGACCGGGGAGGGTCGCGAAAAAAAAGTGTAGAGGTTGAGGCGTGCGAGCAGGACTCAGAACCCTCGGGCGCGCCTCAACCCGAACCCTATGTTCAGGATGTCCCCCAGTGGCCCACCGAGGGGCGTTGGTGGGAGGGTGGTAAGTTCATCGAGCCTGGAGAGCTATTTGAGGCGCGGCGATTTGAGACGCCTCAGGACCGCAAGGTGCGGTCGACGGCTGGACGGCGAAGCCGTACGCGGACGACGCGGAAGCGAGGTCGCTATTCCGGATTTGAGGCGTCCCCTCGCGACGCATCAGATTTGGCCTTCGATGCCACTTTGCGTGCCGCAGCGCCCTATCAACGGAGCCGGGCCGAAGACAGAGCCTCCGACAGCGCGGAAGCCGTGAGCTGTGAGCCCGAGCAGGAACGCGCGAATACCCCCGCTCTGTTTCTGCGCCCCGATGACTATCAGAAGAAAGTCCGCGTGCGTCGGTCGGCGAATCTGATTGTCTTTCTGGTCGATGCCTCTTGGTCGATGGCGGTTTCAGAGCGTATGGAGGCTACCAAGGGCGCGGTTCTGTCTTTGCTGACGGATGCCTACCAACGCCGCGATCGCGTCGGCATGATCGTTTTTCAGAAGGATCGTGCCACTCTGGTGCTGCCGCCTACGAATAGTGTCGAGCTGGCTCAGCGCATGTTAATGAACTTACCTGTCGGCGGAAAGACTCCGTTGGCAGCTGGTCTATGGCTGGCCTATCAGACGATCTCGCGCGAGGTGCGCAGGTTCCCGGAGCTGGAGCCCCTATTGGTGATTCTGACCGATGGAGCAGGTAACGTCTCGATGGGGGAGCTGCCACCCCAGGTTGAGGCATATCAGGTAGCCGAGCAGATTCGTGAGGAGAAGATTAAGTCGATCGTGATCAATATGGAGAGTGCGGATTACGACAAAGGGTTAGCACAGGCCCTGGCGGACCATATGGATGGGCCTTGCTACAATCTGGCCTCCTTGCAAGCCCAGTCTCTGTTGGCCATGGTTCGCGAGGAATTGGCCCTCTAGCTCCAGAGATACGGTCGGGCTTATTGCGGGTTCATACAGGGGGAGATGGGGTGGTAGACGACACAACCGAGGTTTCCTCAATCCTTGAAGAGGTGATGCAGCGACTCCAAGACAGAGCATGGCGCGTGGCAGTAGCCGAGTCGGCGACCGGGGGGCTCTTGGGTCATTATTTGAGCAAGCGGTCAGGCAGCTCTGCCGTTTTCTGGGGTGGGGTCATTGCTTACTCGAATGACGTCAAGACCGGGCTTTTGGGCGTGCACGAGGAGAGTATCGCACGGTGGGGTGCGGTGAGTGCCCAGGTTGCCCTGGAGATGGCTCAGGGAGCCCGGGCGGCGGTCGGCGTGGAGGTCGCGCTGAGCACCACCGGCATTGCGGGCCCGACCGGTGCAACAGCCTACAAGCCGCTCGGGCTCTATTATATCGGCGTCGCCGTGCCGCTGGAGAGCTGGTGTTGGCGCCATCAATTTGGAGGGGATCGGGAAGAGAACAATCGGCTCGCTGCTCAGGCAGCGCTGGATCATCTGCTCACCGTCTTGGGCTGAGTCTGACCTATTCGTTTTCTTCTATCGTCTCCTCAGCTGCAGCTTTCTCGGAGATTGCAGCATCCTCGAATGTGAACTCTCTGATCAGCTGTTCCAGTCCAGCCTTGATCTCTTTGACGGCCTTCTGGCCCTGGCGATTGAAAAAAGTCTGCCCTAATTCCTGAGCTGTCTGTGACAGGCTCATACTGTTGCTTCCTCTGCGTAAAAGCGTTCGAGCAGCGCGCCGCATCACACGGATGAACTCCCGTTGCGGCTCGATGTCACCGTTGGTGATCACAGGCCTGCCGCGTCCCGGTACGATAGATCGAACCGCTTCACGGTGTGCAAGTGCGCTCATCGTGTTCATCCAAGCCTTGGAATCAGGTGTATGACTCAGCGAAGGCACCGTCTCGTCGACAACCGTATCGCCGGCTATCAGAAGATTCTCGGAGGGCACAAGCACCCACAAACTGCCCGGTGCCGAACCGGGAATTGACTCGAAGCACAGGGTACGCTCCTCGGCATAGAAGGTAAAGCTGTCATCGAAAGCAAAGGCTGGTCTATGAGGCGCCAGTTTGTTGAGGGTGGCGACTTCGTCCGGATACCGGGAAGTCAGAGCTTCAGCGAATTCCCGACGGCCCCGTTCTTCCGAGTAGACAGCCATGGCACGGAGGATCTCGGTTGTAGCGATGATAGGGATATTACATGCTGCCGTAGCGAACTGTCGCTCTTGTTTGCCATCGGTCATCACTACGTAGCGCAGCGGGTTGGCTACAGCTCGTGCCTGCTCCAGCCAGTTGAGCGCATGAAGCGGATTGGGGGGAAGGTCAATAACAATGCCACCCTGGCTGGTCCTGATGAGGGCCAAGTTGTAGGGCGGATAAGCAGATTCGACAAAGATACCGGGGGCGATTTCTTTCATTGCCACCTCCATAGCTCCTAGTCTACGCGATCATCAGATTGTGACAAGTGGCTGTGTGTGATCAGATTGTAATGGCTCAGGGTAATCCGCACCACCCGACGAAGCTCTTCAGGTGCGTGGGCGGGCGCACCGCCTTGCGCCATCGTCGGGCTCCCACCTCCGCGTCCGTGGAGAAGATCGAGGGCCTGCTGTAGGACGGCTGCCGCGTTGAACTGCGTCAATTCGTCACTGCGTGCACACACGAGACGAGCTCCCCCAGGCTCTGCTACGGCCAATAGAACCAGTGTTGCGGGCCGTTGGCGAAGATGGCCTGCGAGCGCCTGAGCCTCAGCGAAGGTTCGGTGAATCACGTGCCCAACCACGTGGATGCTATCGATGACAGGCGCCTCCGCCCACAGTCGGTCCCCTTCGTAGGTTAGCAATTCCTCGCGGAGTTGGCGTAAATCACGCCTTGTCGACTTGGCGCTCTCTTCAAGCCGTGCGATAGCCTCCGGTAGTTCCGGGGGACCGACGGAGAGCATCAAGCTGGATTGTTGCAGAAGCTGTAGATGCTGTTGATAGTGCAGGAGTGCGCGTCTCCCTGAGAGGTAGGTGACGCGCACCCCTGCCTTATACCGTTCGAGTCCGGTCACCTTGACAATACCGAGCTCGCCCGTCGTTGATAGATGGGTGCCGCCACAAGCCGACGCGTCATAGCCTGCAATCTCAACTACCCGGATGTCGCCGGAGACGGCTGGAGGTTTGCGCAACTTGAGGGAGGCACTTTCATCTTCACGAATAACGTGCGCCGTAATAGGGCGATTCTCCCAGATAACTTGATTGACGGCGATCTCTACGTCGAAAATCTGGGCCCAATCCAACTCCGTCCTTGAGTCCAGTTCTAGATCGATCGTACTGGTCTCATTGCCCAGATGGAAGCTCACAGTTGGAGCCGATAGTCGATCATCGAACGCGGCAGAGAGGAGATGCTGCCCGGTATGCTGCTGCATGTGATCGAACCGGCGCGCCCAGTCGATCACGCCATGGACCCGGCGAGTGCCGGGTGTGAGAGGCTCGGACAGCAGATGCCAGATCTCGCCCTGCTCATTCTCTATCACATCGATTACGGAGATGCCGTTGAGCGTACCCGTGTCGTGAGGTTGCCCGCCCGAAGTAGGGTAGAAGGCGGTTTGGTTCATGCGGACTCTCATAGGCGGCCCGGTACGTGAAGTCTCAACCGCCACAACCTCAGCCACGAACTCTCGTAAGGTCGCGTCGTCATAGTAGAGACGACTTGCCATCTCGTCTACGCGGGAAGATGCCATCATCCACCCTCCTGGTAGTAAGGTGTATGTCTGGGGAGAGGTCGTGGGATGGTGAAGCGAAAAGTCGATCCACTTCCCGGTGTGCTTTCAACCCAGATTCGTCCTCCGTGCGCCTCAACTGCCAGTTTGCAGAACGCTAAGCCGATACCGGTGCTCTTGATCTTGGTTGAGTCGCCGCGATAGAAGAGCTGAAAAAGCCGTTCTTGAACCCGTGGGGCGATGCCTGGGCCAGTGTCGTGGATGCTGAACTGAAACTTTGCCGCGTACTCGTCGGCAGATAAATCGTCAGCGGTGGTATTCAATGTAGCGGTGATGGTAATCTCGCCTCCTTCGTCTGTGTATTTCACGGCATTGCCGAGTAGATTCACCAAAACCCGGCGTAACAACTCAAGATCACCCTCCATTGGGGGCAAATCCGGTTCAACTGCAACCTGCAGCTTCTGCCGGCGCCGCTGTGCCGAACCGGTCACAATTTCAACGGCTTCTTCTACCAGAGTAGCGACGTCGATCGGAGTAACAGTCAGTGTTCGTTCGTGGGCCTGAAGCCGGGCGGAATCCAGGATGTCGCTGATCAGGTGCTCCATTCTCTGAGCGCTGCGTTGCCCAATTTGTAGTAGTTGTTCCATTGGAAGCGTCACATCGCGCTCGCGCCAGGCGGTCAGTACCAGGTCGAGGCTGCTCTGTATGTTGCTCAGGGGCACGCGTAGATCGTGAACTAACATATTGACCAACTCCTGGCGGGACTCCTCTAGATGTGTCCACTCCGTTACCTCGTGGGCGGTCCAGAGGAACCCACCACCTTCGATAAGCTCTACAGGTAGATAGGAGAGTCTTGCCCCGAAGACGCGATTAGTTTCCGGAAGCCTGAACTGCCATCGCGCGCTGCCCATCTCCTGGACATCACGTAAAAACTCAGACAGTGCTTCATCGGCTACTGAATCGGCCTTGGGGCTGAACTGCTCTGCGATGAGGGACCTTACAGCGCCTGGTTTCGGTCCCAGCAACTCCTGGGCCATACGGTTCGATGCTGCCAATCCTCCTTCCGCGTCCAGAACCACCATTGGATCGTTGCCAAGGTGGAAGAGACCGCGATAGTTGATGGCTAGGTTGCTATGATGCTCACCTTCACTCTGGTCCTGAATTGTCTCGGACTCCGCATCTGCCATACTCACTGGCTCCTGGTAGAACGGGGAACTCCGTCTAGGAGAATTGTAAGCCGGCTTCGCCCGTGTAGCCTTGACGGACTGCCGAGCAATATGTCAACCAAGCTCCACCACTTCTTTCCCCTGCAGTCGCTCCTGAATACGGTCTGCTATGAGGTCGAGATGGTCATGGTTCGCGACGAAGTCGAGCTGGTCTGCCGGAATGGTGAGCACCGGGCAGCGGGTGAAATCCTCAAGCCATTCTTCATAAAGCCGATTGAGCTGCTCAAGATACGTGTTGCTGATACGACGTTCATAGGAGCGGCCTCGCAGATGGATGCGCGCCTGCAGGGTTGCGACCGTGGCACGTAGGTAGATAACCAGATTCGGTGGCGGTAGGATTGAGACCACCGCGCGGTACAACTCCATGTATGTCTCATAATCCCGCTCATTCATCAGCCCTTGTTGACTGAGATTGCGCGCGAAGACTTCTGCATCCTCGTACACGGTTCGATCCTGAATCACCGAATTGGGTCGGTCGAGCAACTGGCGGTGGTGAGACAGGCGGCGGGCGAGAAAAAAGACCTGTGAGTGAAAACTCCACCTGGGCATATCCTCGTAGAAGTCGGCAAGATAGGGATTACCTGTTTCTCCTTCGAAGAAGGGTTCCCATTTCAGCCGCTCACTGAGTAGCGAGGTAAGTGTAGATTTTCCGATCCCGATATTTCCGGCAACGGCTATGAAATACTTGGTCACGGCAGCTCTCCTCGTAAAGGCCGGGCTGACCTTGGCTCATCGCTTGCACTCGGCATCGATTGTTCGAGCTCGATGTTCGTTCGATACGCTAAGAGCCGTAGCGCGTGATGGGCATCGCAAATTGCGTCGGAGACGGACTCGGATGCACCCTCCGGGCCCACGGGTGGTTGTTGTGCTAAGACGCCTCCAATGCGGCCAACGGCTTCAGCAAGGATGAGATAGTCGCCCAGGGCTTGCCAGTTTGTTTCCTGACGGGGTTCGGTCGGCGGTGTTGAGACAAGGCGCCACGCCGGACGAGGTGGATCCGGAAAGGAGATGCGCGGTAACGTCGGCTGCCGGACGCCAGACAAGGTCGATCTGATCCTCTGTTCGATGCCTTCCAGACTCTCTGGGCTGCGCACGAAATCCAGATCGTCGGACTCGATGACGAGAAGTGGCGTCGCATCATAGTGCGCGAAGAGATGCTCGTAACCCTGACGCAGCGCCGCAATATAGTTCCGGTCCATCTGCCGCTCATATGTGCGGTCACGCATCGCAATGCGGGCCATTAAGGTGTCGACATGCGCGCGCAGATAGACGACAATATCGGGCAAGCGCACCTTTTCGGAGAGCGCTTCGTAGAGCCGGTCGTACATTTCCAGTTCATCGGGACTGGGAATGTTAAGGTGGGCAAAAAGCCGATCCTTCTCAAAAAAATAGTCGGCGATCAGCGCGGACTGATGAAGGCAGTTTACCGCCGCCTGTTGCTGTCGGTACCGGCTAAGCAGAAAGAAGAGTTGGGTCTGAAAGGCATAGCGCGCGCGATCTCCATAGAAATCCGAAAGGAAAGGATTTTCATCGAAGGCCTCTAGCACAACCTCGGCCTGGAAGCGAGGGCGCAGAAGCCGCGCCAACGTGGTTTTGCCGACACCGATCACGCCCTCGATGGCTATGTAAGGATATCTGTTGGCTGTGATGCTATCTGAGGTGGTCACAGAGTTTGCCCTTTCACGATCGATCAATCCAGATGCAGTGACGATGCAACCGCGGATGCCGCAACTATCCGCTCCCCGAGGCATCTTCCCCGGCGAGATAGCCGGTACTGAAGGCCGCCTGAAGGTTGAATCCACCCGTGTCGGCAGCGAGGTCCAGTACCTCACCAACAAGATAGAGTCCGCTAACCTTCTTGGACTCGAACTTGACCGGATCCACTTCATCAAGCGCAACACCTCCGCCGGTGACCATACCGGCAGCAAGGGGTAGCGATCCGGAAATCGTCCAGCGGAAGTCCTTGATCAGTGCAGCAATCGTGGTGCGTTCTTCGGCTCGGATGCGGTGAACGTGCCGCTCTTCCTCAATGCCGCTTAATCGGGCCAGCACATCGGCCAGGGTGCTGGGTACCCATCCGCGTAGCAGCGTGCTCACTTGCTGGTGCGGGTGCTCCTCGAACTCGCGCTGGAGCCGGCTCTCAACCTCACGCTCGCCCATGCCGGGTTTTAGGTCGATAGACAGAATGACGACCTTCCCATCCCGGATCGCTTTGACTACGGCTATCGACGCCGTCAGGATAAGCGGACCCGAGACGCCAAAATGTGTGAACAACATCTCTCCCGTATCCGGCATAGGATAGGGGATGCGCAGCGGACGTTCCCGTTCGCGTGTGTCACGCGTCAGAAATGTGCATTGCACATTTCGCAAGCTGAGGCCCTGTAAGGCCTTGGCCGTAGCGCGTTCCACGACTGTCAGGGGGACCAAGCCTGGATGCAAGGGCTGAAGCGTGTGGCCCAATTCCTGTGCTATCACGTAACCATCTCCGGTCGAGCCGGTCGCGGGCCACGAGACCCCGCCCGTCGCCAGGATTACGGCATCTGCCGGGACCAATTCGCCGTTCCAAAGACTGACGCCCTTCACCCGATCAGCCCTCGTCACCACCTTCCGGACTTCGGTTAGGTACCGTACGGTTGCGCCGTGTTGCTCGGCATAGCGCAGCAACGCATCCCTTACATCCTGGGCATTTCCGGAGGTGGGAAAGATGCGGCCGCCACGCTCCGCCTGAGTCTCTACCCCAAAACGCTCCAAAAGGTCGAGCAACTCCTCGCGGAAGAAGCGATGGAAGGCGTTGCGCAGAAAGAGCCCGTTTCGTCCAAAGTAGGACAGAAAAGTCTCAAGTGGCGCAGTGTTAGTGACGTTGCAGCGTGACTTGCCGCTGACCAGGATCTTCTTTCCTGCCTCTTCCATCTTCTCCAGAAGCAAGACCTCGGCTCCCAACTCAGCGGCGCGCCCTGCCGCGATCAGCCCGGCGGCGCCGGCGCCTACGACGACCACACGGCGTGTCATCGTCACCCTCGTGGCGCCACTGACGGCACCAGTCCCAAGATGATGAGCCGTAAGCGTGCGGTGTCACTGGCGTTGGCAATGGCAAACAACTCTCCTCCACGGATCAGTGCCGCATCAGATGACCGCAGTGGACGCACAATGTTTGGGCTGCCGGATGAGGGCCGGTGAAGCAACCTGCCCTCACCTGCCACGACATAAAGCACGGCATCCCACTCGGCATACTCAATTTGTTCCGTCGACGCGCCCGGCAGGAGCTCGACATCCTGGAAATACCGGAAGGTATGCCCGGCTAAAATCCCTTCTTCACTGCCGGGCTGTTCGCTGAAGATCCAGCTGACATCGGCTTCGCCCTGTCCCGGGCATTCAAGGCCGGTGTCGGATGTTTGACAGGAGACTTCTGAGTCCGAAAGGGTATAGCGTACGCGCCTGATGTTGGCGGCTCGCTTGAAGATCACGCCGGAGACCCGATCGTGAGGTGCACGATTGACGTTGGCCCAGCCTTCCGCTCCGGCAAAGGTGCTGGTGGTCGATATGTCCGTTGCCCCTTCACCCTCAGCCGAAACCGGATCCGGCATCCAGGTCCGCTCGTCATCGGTTACGTCGGTCATTCTCTACTTACCTGGTGAATACTCACGCCTGTAGATGCCACTAAGCTTCACGCTTCCGGCTCATCATGCCACCCGGACGCCGATGACGTACCGCCACGATCTCGGCCATAATCGAAAGCGCGATGAGTTCCGGCTCCTTACCCCCAATATCGAGCCCCACCGGCCCATGGATGCGATTGAGATCGCTCTCCTTGAAGCCCGCATCCAGTAGCTCCTGACGTCTGTCCGACTGCGTCTTACGACTACCCAGGAATCCAATGTAGAAGGCCTCACTCTGAAGTGCGAGCGTCAGGGCCGGGACATCGAATTTGGGATCGTGGAAGAGGACGACGACGGCCCAACTCAGGCCCAGATCGTCAGATTGGAAGACGTCTTGAGGCCACCCAAACTTCAACTCAACATCGGGAAAGCGCTCCTCCGTGAGAAAAGCGCGCCGGGCGTCACTGACTATCACATTGAAGCCGGTAGCGCCGGCGATGGTAGTGAGCGGGATCGCGATATCTGTAGCGCCGAAGATTAGCAGAACCGGCGGTGGAGGAATGACCTCAATGAGCACCTCGCCTTGGGTGTACGAGTGCTTCTTGGCATACGGCCCGGGCCACATCTCCGCGATGTCCATTAGCACCTGCCCGTCGAGATCGGCATTGCCCAGGGTGCCTATCGTCTCCCCATCGGCACGGTGGAGGAGATGCTCGGGACGGTCGGTGCGCGACGCGAAGCCAACCGCATTCTGTCGCTCGATCTCGGTCATGAGATGATCGTACAGCTCGCTCCAGCGCTCCACCAGGAGATCAATGGACCCACCGCACGAGAGCCCTGCCTCCCAAGCGCGCTCGTCACTGATGCCGTAGGACGGACGGCGGATTGGGCCCCCTGACTCAAATAAGGCCTCCATCTCCGCAATCACATCCCCATCGACGCACCCGCTACTGACCGATCCGGCGACGTCGCCCGTCGTCGTGATCGCCATACGTGTCCCCGGAGGCCGCAGCGATGATCCCTGGGTCTCCAGGATGGTAGCGATCGCGATATCGTGCTTCCCAGCTTGCTGCCAGCGCTTAATATCCGGGATTATACTCTTCATTCAAATCCTCCTCTGGGTTGAGTGGCTCCTGTGTTGTGTGGGCACGCCAGGTGCGCGAGCGGACGGTGCCGTCGGCATAGACTCTTACGACTTCAAAGCGGACGCGCCCTGCCATCACAGCGTCGGCGATGCGGCGCTGCTCGCGTGTCAGCACCGACTTTCCATGTTTGATATCCAGGATCACAATTTCTATCTCTTGACCATCTGTCTTGTTGTCTTTGCAGGCACTGTAGCCGTCGAAGACAATGTAGTCAATAGGATCGCCCATAAACCGGGCATCGGCAGGCCAATAAGCGAAGCCGGGAAGCAACGGGGCCACCTGTTCAGCCATCTTGCCCTTGAGCACGGCCCGGCTCTGGTTGACGCTGCTACGGCGGGCGTGCGTCAGTTCGGCACGGTGTTGAGCCTCAAGAGTCTGAATCTGGCTCTCATACGCCCGGACGATGCGCGTGCGTTCGATCTCGTTTCGTGCCGCGAAGGTTTCTCCTATCTCGCCCCGTAGCGCTCCGTGATCGGCCTCCTGGCGGTTCCGCAAGAGCCACACTGCAATCACGACGCCAATAATGATTCCAAGCAGAAGAATACCCAGTAGGACCAGAGCTTCATCCATAAGCGGTGGCCAGGTGCCGTTAATCCCAGAACCGCGGTTTGCGCGCCACGTAGGCACCCGTACCGGCCTCGGCGGCTAAAACGCCGTCGCGCACGATAAACGCGCCGCGACGCAACGTACTCACAACTCTGCCCTTCACACGCATGCCCTCAAACGGGCTGTAACCGGCTACCATGTGTAGCGATTCTGCAGTCACAATGTCCTCGCCGGCAGGATCGAAGAGCACCAAGTCGGCATCCGAGCCCGGCGCGATGGTCCCTTTTCGCGGCCAGAGATTATAGATTCGCGCAGGGTTTGATGCCATCATTCGCACGAGGTCAGGCCAGTCGATCCAGCCCTCAGCGACGCCGTAAGTGGCCATTAGGGAAAGTAGTGTCTCCGTACCCGGTAACCCGCCCGGAGTCTTCGTGAAATTGTTAACTGCCAGCTTCTGGGCTTTCTTGTAGTCACAGTGATCCGTGACAATCATATCCACCTGCCCGTCAGCAACTCGGGTCCAGAGTGCCTCTTTTTCCGCAGGGTGACGTAGTGGCGGCTGCAGGATGTAGCGCCAGGGCTCGTTCCCCTCATAGACGGTATTGTCGAGCAATAGGTACTGCGGCGTGGTCTCCACAAAAGCAGTTTGCCTCGTCGTGCGCGCGTGTGTTGTCAAAGCGACCGTTCTTTCCGTGGAAGCATGCGCGATAACGACCGGTGCATCCGCGGCCTGGGCCAACATAAGTACGCGGGACGCCGCTTCGATCTCGGCAAGGTGGGGGCGCGAAGCGCCGTGATACCGCCACTCAAGGCGTCCTGATTTCACCAGGCTCTCGGTTTGCGCTGTCACTAATGCATCATTCTCGCAGTGAACCAGGCTGAGCAGTCCGTAGCGGGCCGCGGTCTCGAAGATGCGCAGCACGGCGGCATCGTCGAGGTAGTAGTTGGGTCGGTAGGTTGTGTAGAGCTTGATGCTCTGAATGCCAAGTTCCGGCAGTACCCCCAGCTCTTCTTCCTGTCCCGGAGGCAGATCCGTCACCATCATATGAAAGGCGTAATCGATGATCGAGGGAGCTGCCTCAGCCATTCGTCCTTCCAACGCCTGCGGGAAACTCTTCCCTGGAAGCTGCGTTGCGAAGTCGACCACGGTCGTGATGCCCCCAAAGGCAGCTGCTTGACTGCCCTCCAACCAGGTATCAGCGGTACTGTAGATACCGGTATCGAGCTGGATGTGCGTGTGTGCATCAATCAGTCCCGGCAGAATCAGCAATCCGCCGGCATCCACGACTTCTACGTTTTGTCCTTCAGGCAGCGGTAGGTCAATACCGATAGCTTGAATGGTCTCCCCGTCGATGAGAATGTCGGTCGTGGGTAGATCGGTGCTAAAGCGAGTATCGGCGGTGACAACCGTGCCACCGCGTATCAACAGTCTGGGTCTATCTATCATTTGTCTCCCCCATATTCCTCTATGATTATACGAGTAAATCGCGGCTTTGAGTAGGGGCGTATGAAGCGGCATCCTGGGCTGGTGAACCGTAGCGAGTATAATGGACGCGTGATAAGTAATATTCAGCGAGGCCATCCACATCAAGTCTGCCAAAACTTGAACGAGCGCGATTCAGCTTGCTCGCCCGTGGCCACGGATCGAACAGGACCGGGTTCGAGGCTGTGGCTGGGCTGGGGAGCCGGGATTGTGCTGCTCACATTTGGCCTGCGCCTCTGGGGACTCACTGCCACTTCTCTCTGGTACGACGAAACTTTTGTGCTCCATCACGCGCGACGGGGCTTAATGCCCGCCCTGACCGGTCTGCTCCGGGACGACAACGCGATCCCGCTTCACGGCTTGCTTGTTGCGCTCTGGGGACAGGTTGCGGGCTGGACTGAGTTCGCCGTCCGGTATCTTTCGGTTCTATTGGGAACGCTGGCGGTCCCGCTCATTTATCGTCTTGCACGGGCGCTGGGGAGCCGGTACGTCTCGGGGCTCGGTAGCGCCCTGGCCTATGCTACGCTGCCGATCTTCGTCTATTATAGCCAGGAAATGCGCATGTACGCACTGGCGATTCCCCTGGCTGCCGCATTTGCATGGGCCGGCTGGCGTCTGGTAGTCCAGGAGTCCAAACGAGACGCGGTGGCCTATGTGGTGCTGGGCTGGCTGATGCTACTAGCACATCTCTATACTGGACTGGTGTGGGCTGTAGTCGCCTTGTGGGGGACGCTCGTGAAGGTTTGCACGCGTGCTCTTGGCGCTCACAAAGAGGCGCGCCGTTTGCAGCGCTCTGCGCGCTGGTGGGTGGCGAACCTGTCCCTGGCCCTTCTGGCTGCCCCGGTCGTGATTTGGGCATGGTGGCGTGCTGGAGCGGATGCGACGGCGGTCTCCGCAATTCCTCTGGGCGTCCTGCGCTGGCTGCCCCTACTCTTTGGCGTGGGACAATACATGCACTCCCCCTGGCCCACCCTATTTGCTGCTGCGAGTGCACTGGCTATCCTGGCCGCGCTCGTCCTAACCGCGCGTACGCAGCGCTGGCGAACTGTGCTTTGGTATGGACTGAGCCTCACCGTGCCCTTGATCCTCCTCTTTATGACGACCCTGGTCAAGGCCAAATGGAGTGAGCGCTATCTCCTCTCCTCCTGGGGCTTGGCGCTTGTGCTGGCAGTAGGCAACGGTTGGGAGTTACTCCTGGCCCAGCCCGTCGGCGCCCAGTGGCGTCGCCGGTTGCAGCGCTTCGTAGCTGTGGTTCTGATTATCCTGTGGCTTGGTCCCGGATTGGTTGCGCTGGCGCGCCAGGCCGATGGGAGCTGGGCTGTCGCGCTTCGCGATGAGTGGCATCCCCGTCCCGACTTCCGTGGTGCCACTGCCTACATTATGGAGCACGATGCACCCGAGGATGCCGTCGTGGTCGTCGGCGGTTATGCCGTCTCCACCCTCGATTATTACTATGCCGGACCTGCCCACGTGTTTGGCTTGCCCTTAGCGACACAGGTCCTCGACACGATCCGCGTGGTTGATCTGCAAGCGCTTGACACGCTGGAGCGCGAGACCGAAGGGCGCGACCGTCTCTGGCTCGTGTTGTGGCAAGATCATCTGGCAGATCCTACCAGCTTGGTGCAGAGCGTGCTGGTAGAGCGGTGCCGGCGCCTCCCGGTCGATGCTTCGTTCATCAATGTCGGATTACTGCTCTTTGACCTGTCCGATTGCCGCCCGCTGAATCGTCTCGTCCATCCTCCGGTGCCGCTAGAGGTGACTTTCGAGGCGCCAATCCGATTGCTGGGGTACGATCTGCGGAGGACGGGCCCTACTTGGGAGGTCAATCTCTGGTGGGAGAGCACCGGCATCGTGACCGAAGACTATACTACCTTCGTGCATCTCATAGGCCCTGATGGCGACCTGATTGCCCAACACGATCGTATTGCAGGAGCCGACACCTATCCGACCCGCACTTGGCAGACGGGCACCCGGCTCCGCGACCGGTTCTTTCTGGATGTTCCGGGCGGGAACTGTGAGGAGTGTAGGCTTCGCGTTGGCCTCTACACCGAGACCGATCGCCTGCCCCTCCAGGGAGGCGGCGACGCCGTGGACATTGCCGTTCCGTAGGCAAAGGACAGCTTGGCGCCCGCTCAGCTCGTGCCGGTTGTGTGCACTAGCTGCCCACTTCGACGAGTATCCGGAATCTGGGGTGCTCCCGAATAGTGGCGAGATCGGGATCGCGGACCGCCATAGCCCGATAGGCCTCACGCAGCCCTATAGCACGGGCCAACCACACGCAGGCGTGTTCGATATCCCCCATCAGCGCGGCGGCGCAGGCAGCATTGTAGTAGGGCGTCGCCCAATCGGGCTGAAGCGCCATCGCGCGCTGATAAGCTTCAATAGCTTCCGGGTAAGCTTCTATCTTGACGTACAATAGACCCCGGTTGTTGTGGACCGTGGCAGAGCGCGGATTGAGTTCGAGTGCGCGCCCGTAATCATTAAGCGCCTCCGAGTACCGTCCCAGACGCGCGTATAGTTGGCCTCGATGATGGTAAGTCAGGGCCTGCTGGGGTGCTATGACGATCGCCCGGTTGAAATCGCGCAACGCCTCGGGATAGTTGCCGAGAGCCGAATAGGTCAGACCTCGATTGATGTGCGCCTCTACGTGGTCGGGCATGTGCTGCAGGGTCTCCGAATAGTCGGCAAGGGCCTGCTCGTAAGACCCCAGACGGAAATAGGCGTTCGCACGGTCATAGACGATAGCGCCGACCGCCCTGGGCTCAATCCGCGCCACGTCGTCAGCACGCAATAGAGCCAGCGCCGCATCATAGTCTTGGATGGCTAATTCATAGTTGCCCTTACGCGCGTAAATCAGACCGCGCTGCCGGTGGGCTTGCGCCTGGGCAGGATCGAGTTTTAGCACCTCTGTAAAATCTGCCACAGCGGCGTCGAGCGCACCGATGTGAGTGTAAGCACTGCCGCGGTTGTAGTAGGCGGCTACATAGTCGGAGCTCTGGGTTAAGGCTTCGTCGTAACCCTGAATCGCAGCCTCATAATCTCCCTGGCTCAAGCGGGCATTTGCATCAACGCATAGTTCAACTGCCTTGGTCCGTTTCGTCTCCTCTTGGACCTCTAAAGGTTCTTCCGATGGGGTTTCTACCTCACATGCATCAGGCACCTCCGGTATAGCGCCGATTGTTGGACGTTCGACGCTCGGTTCAGTGCCGTCGGCTGCAACTTCACTGTCGACGATGATGTCCCTGGCTGCTTCTGCCGCG
>SLDA01000402.1 GCA_007125545.1 Thermoflexales bacterium
CGAGGTCTCAGGATCTGAGCCCAATCCGTTCACACTCGCAGGCATAGTGCTCTACGCAACAAATCAGCCCCGAGCGCTCGGGGCTGATTTGCTGCGTAGAGCCAGTCTCTTCAGCGCGACCTAAAGACATATTCTGCTTCTGGGGTCAACAGGGACACAAATGTGTAAATGCCCAGAACAGTACCCAAGGGGAAATTGAGCAGGTTCAGGACTCCCAGCACCAGAGCAAGCACGCGGGCCCAAGGCTGAAACTTCAACAGGCCGATCCCGACGATGATACCCGGGGCGGAGAGAAGCGCCATTACGCCGGCAACGAATAAACCCACGATACCGAGAATAGCAAATAACCCTTCTTCGGGCACGAAGATCCCGACCGTTAGCATAACGAATAGCACGAATAGGCCGGCAAGCAGGCCCAGAATTCCCAATACAATGTAGAGCCAACCCAGCACCTTGACGTTCGTTTCCATGACCCTTTACCTCCTTGCGTTCGCGTTTCACTATCCATAGTACGGAGCAGAGGTAGAGAGGTTGCAGAACAGGGAGAACCTGATGTGTCTACGTATCGTGGGGTTTTGACTGCAACACCGTGAGGAGTGTTACGGCCATGGCGAACGTAGTCCTCAGTCCAGAAAAAGCTGGGGCACTGCCGGAAGACACACCCGAAAGGTGGCGATCTCGTCTCCAAGCAGGTCCACAGTGCCACCCAAGTGCTCGCAATACGGGCGACAAGTGAGTACTGCAGTCTCGTCGGCAGAGCGCAGCTCCTGCGCCACGGCGGCGGAGGCGGTACCCGCGTGAGCGCTCCATCGGTACGGCAACTGATAAGAGATGAGGAAAACCAGCGTATCAGCGCCTTCTCCATCGCGTGAGGCGCTGAGGGTGATTTGGCTGCTGCCGGCCTGGCGAATCGCATGATTTATCAAGCTGAGCAAGATCCAGCGCACCGCTGAGGCATCCTGCGCCATCGTGTCGAGATCCCCCACCATCCGCAGCTCGAATGTGTGGTCGTGCTCACCGGCCAGGGGCTGGATCGTGCGGGCGACATCGGCCAAGAGATCTGCAACGTCGTAGGGTACTCCATGGATCAGGGTTCGGGCCGCATCACCTTTGCGGACGAGGAACATGTCATTGATCATTGCAAGCAGTCTCTGCCCGGCCTCATAGATCGAAGTCAAGTCCTCGCGCTGAAAGTCGGTAATAGGTCCATCAATACCCTTCAGAATGACACCGGAAAACCCGGTAATCGCGTTGATTGGCGTCTTCAGGTCGTGACTCATACGCGACTGCACACTCATATCGAACTCGCTCGCGCGTCGGGCCTTGGCGGCAAAGAAGCCTGCCCCCAGGGCAAAGAGGAGACCGGCTGCCCGATCACGCTCTGCTTCGGAAAGAGACGGTGCCAGATGGGGTAACAACGCTGTCTGTACCCGTTCCAGATCGCCGGGCTGAAAACTGTCGATCGCTTCGAGACGAGCCCCGATCTCCGCACCCACCCCGGGGTCGAACGGGTGCTGGACGAGTGCCGACACCAATTCGTGCGCCCATGGCAAGACAGTACCGCGGACACTCTCCTGCTCCAGAAGCGGATTGATGCTGGCCAAAATCGCTGCCCAGGCTCCTGCGATAGCCTGCGCCCATTCTGATTGGGCACATAACGATGGCGCTGCGCCCGCCTGTGATTCTGTAGCAGTGGTCTCTCCCATAAGCGTGAATATATCACAGTCCCCATCCCGCGCCAGATACGCACGGGTCGGCCACGCATGCAGTGACCAGGTACGTTTCAACTCGGAGGCGATAGGCAGATGGTCGTGTGATGTCCAACCGGATGCAGCATCCACGCCTATCGAGCCTGTTGTTCGAGGTCATACGAGCACAGCCGGCACTGCGCCCGGCCCACAAGAGCAGGGCCCGCAGATCACGGCAGTAGAGACTTGAACGTGCGCACGGGCTCTCAATCTGTTTCAGGCGCTGCCCCTATGGTATAATCAAACGATCATAGTGTAGCTATCGATGGCGGAGGCACGGAATATGCAGACTCGCACCGAGGTAGGCCCTCTTGAAACTCATGTAACGCAAGCCCTGGTACTTGGCATCTTCGATAACGGCGATCAATCCTTGACCGGTCCGATTGCTCAACTCGACGCTGCTCTGGGTGGTCAGATCAGGGCCATTCTGACCCAGGGTGACTTCAAAGCTAAAGCCAAGGAGACGCTCGCCCTCTATCCACACGGGATGATTCCGGCCAAGCGCATACTCCTGGTAGGCTTGGGCAAGCCAAGCGCTTTCACGACCGAGACCGTGCGGCAGATAGCCGCAACCGCAGCACAGAGAGCACGAGAGCTGGGCGCTGAAGATTTGAGTATCGCCATATCCAGCCTGGAGGATGGCGAGCTTTCGGCCGAGTCTGTGGCCCAAGCCGCTTCTGAAGGCGCGCTCCTGGGTCTCTACCGGTTCGAGGAGCAGAAGACCCAGTTTGAGGGCCGCCGCGCCGACCCTCTACAGCTTACCCTTCTCACACCCGATGCCGACATGCGTGCGGAGCTGGATGAAGGACTGCACGTCGGCGCCGTGGTTGCGGAATCGACGAGTCTGGCTCGTGATCTGGTCAACCGCCCCGCGAATCTCGCCACCCCTGCCCACCTCGTCGAGACCGCGAGGGAGATCGCGTCCAGCACAGGGCTCGATTGCCGCATTCTGGACAAGCCTGATATCGAGGCTCTTGGCATGGGCCTCCTGCTGAGCGTCAATGCGGGATCAGGGGCACCCGCACAGATGGTGATCTTGGAGCATCACGGGACCCGGGCGGCCGACCTTCCGACCATTGTCCTGGTGGGCAAAGGCATTACCTTCGATACCGGTGGCATCTCGTTGAAGTCAGGCGCCGGTATGGAAAGAATGAAAGGTGATATGGGCGGCGCAGCCGCAGTATTAGGTGCGATGCGAGCTGTAGCGTTGTTGAAGCTGCCCCTCCACGTGGTAGGCCTGGCTCCCGTTACGGAGAATATGCTGGATGCGCGCGGAACCAAGCCAGGTGATATCATCCGGTCTCTCAAGGGACTGACCGTAGAAGTCATCAACACGGACGCAGAGGGGCGTCTGATCCTGGCCGACAGCCTCACCTATGCCGGCGAGTTCAGCCCTGACGCGATCATAGATATCGCGACGCTCACCGGGAGCCGTATCATCGCCCTCGGAGATCACGCTGCGGCCGTGATGGGCGATGATGCCTTAATCGAGCGCCTCCGAACAGCAGGAGATGTCACCGGGGAGCGGGTCTGGCCCTTGCCGCTCTTCGAGGCTTACAAGGAGGAGGTCGAGAGCGACGTTGCAGACGTGAAAAACGTGGGAGGACGGGCGGGCGGCACTATCTTTGGCGGCGCCTTCCTGAGCAAATTCGTGCCCGATGACGTTCCGTGGGTTCACATCGACATCGCCGGTTTGGAGAGCAGCGAGAAGGCCAAGCCCTACGCGCCGAAGGGCGCCAGCGGCTTTGGGGTGCGCCTGTTTGTTGAGATGCTGCGCCGGTGGGAAGACTAGTACGGCGAGCAACAGACTGATGACCCATTCCCATACGATCAGAGAGTTGACAGATGCGATGAATGCCTTCGTGGGAGCGATGGGTTGGTACAGCTCCGAGTCACGTTTTTCGCAGTCGCCGCGCAATATCGCCATCTCACTCTCACTTGAGGCTGCTGAGGTCCTGGAGCACTTCCAGTGGAGTGACGAGGCGGATCCAGAAGCGCTGGCAGAAGAGCTCGCTGACGTGATGCTATACCTCCTTCAGTTGGCCTACCTCACCGGCATCGATCTCGGAGAGGCTGTGATGGAGAAACTCTCCATCAACTACACGCGTTTCGCGCCGGAACCACGCGAGGAGGAATGAGCAACGCGGACGGTGTGCGTATCCTGGCGGTGAGTGATGAGGTGGATACCACACTGTACCAACCCAATCTGACAGAGGCCGTTGGAACTCCGGATCTGTTACTGGGATGCGGCGACCTTCCCTACAGTTACATGGAATATATCGTTACGTACACCGAAGTCCGTCATGCCTATTACGTCCACGGCAATCACGACCAGGCACAGCACGTGGCCGAGGATATGATTTTGACCCAACCCGGTGGATGGCGGAACATCGACCGCCACGTCGTCTATGTGCGGAAGCACGATGTCTTGATTGCCGGCCTGGAGGGTTCGATCCGCTACCGTCCCGGAGCAGCCTACCAGTATCGTGAGTCTGAGATGTTCTGGCGCGCCCTCTCGCTGGTGCCTCGCCTACTGATTAACCGCGTCCTTTATGGTCGATATCTGGACATCCTGATCGCTCACGCTCCAGCCAAGGCCATTCACGATGAGCATAAAGGCGCCCATCGAGGCTTCGAAGTATTTAGGACGCTGATGCGCCGTTTCCGTCCCAGGCTCTTTCTGCACGGACACAACCACCGCTATGGGCTCGATAGGTGGCGAACGCGCTTTGAGGAAACCGAGGTGATCAACGTTCATCCTTTCCTTGTCTGCACGATGGAAGAGGATGGCATCACCTTTCACCATCCCCGTACAGAAACAGCCTGAGACGCGCAATCCAACCTTAAGGAAGAGGAACTACTATGGCAGACTTTTTGACGTCGCAAGATGAGGACTTCGCCAAATGGTACACTGAGATCGTTCTGAAGGCGGACCTCGCAGATTATTCCCCGGTCCGGGGCTCTATGGTTATCAAACCCTACGGCTACACTCTCTGGGAGCGGATCCGGGACGAACTGGATCGCCGCTTCAAAGCAACCGGGCACGTGAACGCCTACTTTCCGCTGCTCATCCCTATGAGCTTCCTGGAGAAAGAGTCAAACCACGTGGAAGGCTTCTCTCCGGAACTGGCGGTCGTGACGCATGGAGGAGGGAGCAAACTGGAGGAACCTCTGATTGTGCGCCCGACTTCAGAAACCATCATCGGCCATATGTACGCCAAGTGGATCCAATCCTACCGGGACCTGCCGGTGCTCATCAACCAATGGGCGAATGTGGTGCGTTGGGAGATGCGGACGCGCCTGTTCCTGCGGACTACCGAGTTCCTGTGGCAGGAGGGGCATACGGCGCATGCCACCGAGCAGGAAGCGGTGGATGAGACGCTGCAGATGCTCGATGTCTACACCGACTTCGCGGTTAAAGAAGCCGCGATCCCCGTTATTCCAGGTCGCAAGAGCGAGACAGAGAAGTTCGCGGGCGCCGTGGGCAGCTATACGATCGAGGGGATGATGAAGGACGGCAAGGCGCTGCAGGCCGGCACGAGCCACTTCCTGGGCCAGAATTTCGCCCGCGCCTTCGATATCCAATATCTCGATGAAAACAATGAGCAGCAGCACGTTTGGACGACCTCGTGGGGCGTCAGCACGCGTATGGTCGGTGCTGTAGTGATGACCCATGGTGACGATCAAGGCCTGGTGCTACCACCACGCCTGGCCCCGATCCAGGTCGTGATTGTGCCAATCTGGCGTAAGGATAAGGAGCGTGAAAGCGTGCTACAAGTCGCCGAGCAGATTTTGCAGCGCCTTAAGCCCCTGGTTCGGGTGGAGCTCGACCGCCGTGAAGGGTACTCGCCCGGATGGAAATTCAACGACTGGGAGATGCGGGGCGTTCCGGTCCGCATCGAACTCGGACCACGCGATGTCGCCAACAACAACGTGATGGCAGCGCGCAGAGACGTGCCCGGGCGAGATGGAAAGACGCTCCTACCCATGGGCGAATTGGAAACTCTGATCCCAGCGCTGTTGGAAGAGGTGCAGGCGGCCATCTATCAGAAAGCCGTCGATTTTCGTGACAGTCATCTGCACGATGTAACCACCTACGACGAGCTCAAAGAGGTCGTTGAGACAGGCTTCGCGCGTGCGTGGTGGGCAGGCTCCCGCGAGGACGAGGCGCAAGTTAAGGAAGATACACGCGCAACCCTTCGCTGTATTCCGATCGACCAACCCGGTGGGAGCGGAACCTGCGTCTACACGGGAAAGCCGGCGACCGAGATCGCTATTTTCGGCAAGGCGTATTGATACTTTTCGCGGCGCACGTGGCCCCGGGACGGAAAAAGCTAAAGCCGATCTAGGTACCGGGGCCGCACACTGGACATTCCGCGTGCTTATCGAAACTGACGATATCAAACGAGGTGTGCAGCCCATCCCATAGAAGGAGGCGGTCAACGAGCGGTTCGCCGCAGTCCAGCAGGATCTTGAGCGCCTCCATAGCTTCGAGCGTCCCCATCACACCGGCGGCTGCGCCAATGACACCCAGTTCCGCAGGTGAAGGGTACGTGCCGGGTTCCGGCACTTCGGGGAAGATGCAGGCCCGACACGCATGGCCGGGAACATAGACGCCGAGTTGCCCTTCGAAGCGCGTCACCGCGGCCCACACCAGCGGTATCTCAGCCTCCACACATAATGCGTTCATCAGGCTCTTGGTCTCCAAATTGTCGCTCGCCTCAACAACCAGATCGTACTGCTGCACCAGGTTGAGTCCATTCTCCCGCAACACCCGCACCTCGTGCGGGACAGCTCTCACAGAGGAATTCAGAGAGCGAATCCGCTGGACAGCCGTGACCACCTTGCTGCGACCCAGATTCTCCGTCACATATAGAATCTGGCGATTTAAGTTTGTCGCACCGACCTGGTCATTGTCGGCTATGCCGAGCGTGCCGACACCCGCCGCGGCGAGATAGAGCAGAATTGGAGAGCCGAGGCCTCCAGCTCCCACCACCAGGACACGGGCCGAGCGCAGCTTTGCCTGGCCCTCCTCTCCTACTTCCGGAATGACCAGTTGGCGCGCGTAGCGATTCTCCATCAACCCTCTCACAGTTACCCTAGATGAACCCTGATTTCGATTATAGGGATGCCTTTGAGACTAGCAAGTCCATCAAAAAAAGAGAGCCGGGGGGCAGGTCCCGGCTCTCGATTCACGATTCCTTCTGACCCTCAACGATCTTCATCGCTATCAGCATAGAGGGACAAATCCGCGTCAGACTCTGCCCCATAGATGCGCACGCCGGAATCTCTTTCCGGGTGACTGGTTGATCCCAGTTGACTGGGTGTTCCCAGTTGACTGGAGGGCTCTTTTTCCCACAGGCGATCCAGAGCATCATAAGGAGGCGAGGGCGGTGGCGTGCTTCTCATCGGTGGCGGCGCAATGGGGCGGCGCCGCTCTTCGGGCGGCACGACGCCACGAGTGGCGTAAGGCCGCGTGCCGAATCGTGTCAACAGCACAGCCCCAACACCGAGCGGCGCCAGCAGAAAGAGCAATAGGACGTGCAAAGGTCCCAGAACCCGAGATAACGCGAAGATCAGCGTCACCAGGACGGTTCCCGCCACCGCAGCGGCAACGGGGGTAGGCGCGGGCAGCTTGAAGATGCCTACCAGAATGCGGCGCCCCAAGACCAGACCCAACGCAACCCACCCCACCAGCATTCCCAGCGCCACAATCACCACGCCTACCGCAGCAAAGGGACTCAAGCAGATTGTGATCGCTAATAGCAGAGCCGCAATCGCACTGAGGATCAGCGTCAGGAGACCAGCCCCATAGGACGTTAGAGGCTCTTCTTCGATCGCTCGGCCCACCCGTTCAGTCTGAACCGGCCACAAGCTCGCGATCACCAAGGCGAGAAGGCCAAGCAGGACCACGCTGGCAATACCCTGCATAATACGCCGCAGGAAGGTCATCAATCGGGGCGTTTGGTTGATTTGTGGAGAGCGCACCACTCGGGGCCCAATCAGTGGCACCGTGCCTGGCCATGTAATGTCCCACGACGGCTCGTCGATAGCTTGAATCTCACCGACAACAACCGCTTCTGGCGCCTGTCTGATGGACCCGGTGGCGGATAGATCGCCTTCGATATAGGCGGTATCCCGCAGGTTGATCTCTCCAGCGGCGAAGACGTTGCCATAGACGCTGCCCCCAAGATCGGCTCTACCCATGACTACCAACTGTCCGTCGAGCAGGGCCGCGGGCTCCAATGTCATCGGGCCAAAGACGGTCAGGTTGCCATCGAACTCCGATCCCTCACGGAGCAGGACAGGCCCCCCCAAGACAACCAGGTCACCGACAGCACGCGTGCCGGACTGCAGCTCATAGGATCCCAAGTGGATGCCCTCCGCGCCTTGCGTGCGAGGTTCCGCTGCGGGCGCCGCCAACACCGATTGTGACATCAGTACGAGCAACAGAACCACAGCACTTACGCTTATCCATACTCTACGCATCCGTTACCTCCAGCCCATGCAACGATTGGGATAATTGAGTCCGACCTAAGATCGCACAGGTGCCATAGCGCGTCTATGTCCCGAGAGCCAGATCAGCGCAGCTGTAAACAAGAGGCCGTTGGGCATCAATAGGAGATAGCCTACCGCGAGAAGACCCAAGACAAAGGGAAGTATCGCTTGCCAACCGAAGAACAGGACGAGAACCATATGCATCACCGAGCGGAAGAGCGCTTGACGCCCCGCCACCACAGCTATGAAACCCTGCTCCACGACACCCAACGCCGACCCGGCTAACGCCAAGACCAGCATGGCGACAAGCGTCACGATAAACGTACCCGCCACGAAGGCGAGCAACCTCCGGAGCCGCTGCTGCCGCTTGATCCTGTCCACCGTCGCTGCTGTGAAGCCAACCGGGAGTGCCTCAGGGGCTGGGGCAGCACGCAACGCCGCGTCAGCAAAGATCATCGCTTTCCACTCCTCCTGACACCGCGTACAGTGCGCCAAGTGGGCATCCCAACGGACACGCTCTTCAGCCGTTACCTCATCATCCATTAATCGGATCCACCAAGCTTCACTGTGCAAATCCGACACTAGCACCTGCGTCTCCCTAGACATAGGCATCCTCCTGCATCAGAAGCCCCGCTATAGTGCGACGGGCTCTGAATAATCTAGACTTAATCGCGGAGATACTCAGACCGGTTACCGCTTCAATCTCTGTGTAGGGCAGATTCTCCCAATAGAAGAGGGTAACGATAGCGCGATCCTGAGGACTCAACGCATCTAGCGCCGCGCGCACCTCATCTCGTCGTTCGCGGTGCACGATCTCGGCTTCTGGGTTGGGGCTATCACCCTGCTTCCATTCCCACGCACCATCCTCTCCCAGGGCATCGAGTGAGAGGGGATTCTTCCTTCGCCGGATACGGTCAATGCATTCGTTCGATGCGATACGCAATAGCCACGGCTTGAAGGGGCGTTCCACATCATACGAGTGCAGGTTGGTCAGTGCTTTCACCAATGTCTCCTGTGTGGCATCCTCCGCTTCCGTAGCTTGACCCAACATACGGTAGCAAACGTTGAACACGCTCTGCTGATAGGTTTCAACAAGCTCGTTGATTGCGCCCTCTTCGCCTCGCTGTGCCAAACGAAGAAAATCCTGTTCCATAGCCCCCTACCTACCGTTAACCTCCCGCGTCTGCCCACAAGCGAGGCGAATCACAGAAGCGCATCTGGGTTGAGTCTGTATATCTTCTACGAAGCCTAAGTGTGGGAGTTGCACAAAAAAAGAGGGCGACCCTTCACAGGTCGCCCTCCTTGTAGCTCAACGAGCCTAGACGGACTCCAGGCGGAAAGGCTGCTGAAGATCAGAGAGCAACAGCGATTCGGTCTCCTCCTCGCCATCGCTCAACAACGTGCCTTTGGGCAGTTCCTTCTCCAGCGGCACGCCCTCGTATTCGGTAATGGGGCCATCTGCCCCCTCGATATCACCACGATAGCCGGTGCCTGCCGGGATCAGTTTGCCAATGATCACGTTCTCTTTCAGACCGTACAGATGGTCCTCAGCCGAACGGACCGCAGCATTCGACAAGATCTTGATGGTGTGCTGGAACGACGCTGCCGACAGGAAGGAATCTGAGGCCAACGACGCTTTGGTCAGCCCCAACAGCACCTGACGTCCACGCGCCGGAGTCTTACCTTGAGCCACCAGTTCGCGATTCGCGTGCTCGAAGCGCACACGATCCGCCAGGTCACCCGGCAAGAACTCGGAATCACCCGACTCGGTCACCAACACTCGGTTCAACATCCGCCGAATAATAACCTCGAAGTGTTTGTCGGCGATATTTACACCCTGGGTTCGATATACTTGATGAACCTCATTCAACAGGTGTAACTGAACAGCCTCACGTCCCTGGACTTGCAGGATACGATGGGGGTTCGGAACACCCTCATAGAGCTGGGTGCCTGCCGTGACCTTCTGTCCTTCGGCAACCAGCAGCCGGGCAGTGGGTGGCACCTCATAGGCCTGCTCCTCGCGGATCTCGTAGACCAACATAATGTCCTGGTCCTCACGACTGATGCGACCGGTAGCCCGCGCACGAAGCTCGACGATCTCTTCATCGTCACCCTCGCCACGTGCCAGCATCTCATCCTGCTTAACCTCATCGCCATCCTCTACGAAAACTTCCCAACCCTCAGGAATATCGTAGCTTACCTTCTTGATCTGGCTGTCGACGATGGTCACCTTGGTAAGATCACCTTCGCGTGTGATGTGCGCGACACCGCCCAGATCAGCGATCTCGGCCTCACCCCGCGGTGACTGGCGTGCCTCCAGCAACTCCTCAACACGCGGTAGACCACTTGTGATGTCACCACCGGACATCGCCGTACCACCGGTATGGAAGGTCCGGAGCGTGAGCTGTGTACCAGGCTCACCGATCGACTGCGCTGCAATGATCCCCACGGCGGTACCGATTTCGATCAAACCACCACGACCCAGGTCACGTCCATAACAAAGCGCGCAGATGCCATGCTCCAGTTCGCAAGTCATCGGTGAGCGAACGTAGACCTCCTCGATCCCCAGATGCTCCAAGAGCTCCGCGGCATCTTCAGAGATGTCCTCATTTCGATCGACGATAACCTCTCCCGTGCTGGGATGTACCACCGGTGCCGCCGCAGACCGCCCGAGCAGTCGCGAGTAGATTGTCTGGCCGCCGATGTTGTCCGCTCGGCGAATCCAGAGACCGGCCCGCGTCCCACAGTCGGTTGCGTTGACAATGATGTCCTGAACCGTGTCGACCAACCGGCGCGTCAGATAGCCCGCGTCAGCCGTACGGAGCGCTGTATCCGCCAGACCCTTGCGGGATCCGTGGGTGGAGATGAAGTATTCCAACGCCGTGAGCCCTTCACGGAGGTTCGAGCGAATGGGCAGAGGGATGATGCGACCAGAAGGATCCGCCATCAGACCACGCATACCAGATAGCTGCGAGATCGGGCCGAACCCACCCTTAGAAGCCCCGGACTTCGCCATCACCGAGATAGGACCATAAGGACTGAGCCGCTTCGCGACCGCCTTGGAAACCGTATCACGAGCGCGCGACCAGATTTCAATGGTGCGATTGTACTGCTCCTCCTCGGTCAACAGACCGCGGCGGTACTGCCGCTCGATCTCACTCACTTCGTCGGTCGCACCACTCAGGATCTCTGCCTTGTCTTCCGGCACCGTCAGATCATAGACCGAGATGGTGACACCCGAGGAGGTCGCATACGCAAAGCCCAGAGCTTTGACCGCGTCTGCAAGCTCGACAGTGGGCTCACGTCCCAGCCGCCGGTAGCAAAGCGCGATAAGATCGTTCAACGCGCCCTTATCGAGTGCGATGTTCACGAAACGAAGCGGTTCGGGCACGATCCGGTTGAAGAGGGCGCGCCCAACTGTCGTCTCCACCAACTTCTCAGGTGCGGGGAGCGTGTCGTAAACTTGTCCGATCCTGACCTTGGCATGGAGATCGACCTTACCCAAAGCATAGGCCATCTCGACCTCGTCAAGGTCAGCAAACACCTTTCCGTCACCTTTGCTGGCCTCTACATCCATCGTCATGTAGTAGATGCCCATGCACATATCCTTTGAAGGACCGACGATGGGCTGGCCATCGGAGGGCTTCAGGAGGTTACGTGTCGAGAGCATCAGCTTCCGCGCCTCTTCAACGGCCTTTCGTGACAGCGGCACATGGACCGCCATCTGGTCACCATCGAAGTCTGCGTTGAATGCCGAACAGACAAGGGGGTGCAGTTGAATCGCCTTGCCCTCAACCAGCATAGGTTCAAATGCCTGGATACCAAGCCGGTGAAGCGTCGGCGCGCGGTTGAGCATCACCGGGCGGTCGGAGATGACCTCTTCCAAGACCTCCCAGACCTCGGGACGCTGTCGTTCAATCAAGCGCTTGGCAGCTTTGACATTGGTTGCGTAATTGTACTCTACTAGCCGCTGTATGATGAAGGGTCGGTAGAGCTCCAAAGCCATCGTCTTGGGGAGGCCACACTGGTGCATCTGCAGATGCGGGCCAACCACAATAACCGAACGCCCGGAGTAGTCGACGCGCTTGCCCAGGAGATTGCGGCGGAAGCGGCCCTTCTTACCCTTGAGCAGGTCGCTCAGCGATTTAAGCTGACGCCGTCCACGGCGGCTCATCGCCTTACCGCGCTGGCTGTTATCGATCAGACTATCGACAGCCTCCTGCAGCATCCGCTTCTCGTTATTAATGATCACTTCCGGTGCACCCAACTCCAGCAGTCGCTTGAGCCGGTTGTTGCGGTTGATGACCCGGCGATAGAGATCGTTGAGGTCGGAAGTGGCAAAACGTCCCCCATCCAACTGCACCATCGGGCGCAGCTCGGGTGGCAGCACAGGTAAAACGGTCAGAATCATCCACTCAGAACGATTGCGGCTCTTCCGCAGTGCCTCGACGACACGCAACCGGCGGGTCGCACGCTTGCGGCGCTGCGCCGACCGACCATACCGCACCTCGTGCCACAGCTTCTCGGAGAGATCTTCAAGATCGATCACCCGGAGCAGCTCGAAGACGGCCTCAGCACCCATTCCAGCACGGAAGACCTGCCCCCAGCGCTGTCGCAACTCGCGGTAGCGCTGCTCGTTGAAGAACTGCATCTCTTGCAGGCTCAGCAACTCCTCCCGGAGGTCGCCATAGTGCGTATGAATAATGTTGACCTTTTCGGCAAGCTCCTCGCGCACCTGCTGGACGTCGATCTGGACATCCTCAGCCTGAGCTTCCACCCCTTCCTCGACAGGGCTGAGAACATCGGCCTCGCGCTGGCGAATTTCTTTGTCCAGGGCATCCAGTGCATCTTGCGCGACAGTGTTGAGCACGGCGTAGTGATCGCGGCTCACAGCTTCGTCGGCCTCGACGATGACCGTATCGGTGGGATTGAAGACAATGGGATCAGCAGATGAACGCCCCATCATACCTTCCAGACGGTTCTGCAGCCCGCGTGCCTCACCCAGAATCTGCTCAGTACGCGTGTTCAACTCAGCATCAAGCTGTTCCTTGAGCTTGTCATGAGCCGCGTCAAGTTTCTCCTGCCGCTCGGCAACACGACCCTCAAGTTCTCCAATACGCGCATCCGCCGCCTCTTCCATACGCACCACACGGGCATTTTCTTCCTCGTCGATGCGCTTGAGCGCACGCTGGCGTGCATCCTCATCAACAGAAATGACAATATATTGCGCAAAGTAGAGGACTCGGTCCAAGTTACGCTTGCTGAAGTCCAACAGAACGCTCAAATGGCTGGGAATGCGTCGCGTATACCAAACGTGGGCGACGGGCGCCGCCAGAGTGATATGTCCCATGCGCTCACGGCGCACTGAGGAACGCGTAACCTCAACGCTGCACTTATCACAGACGATACCTCGATAGCGAATACCCTTGTACTTGCCACAGTAACACTGATAGTCACGCGAAGGGCCAAAGATAGCCTCGCAGAAAAGCCCGTCCTTCTCAGGACGGAGGCGTCGATAGTTGATTGTCTCGGGCTTGGTAACCTCACCATATGACCAGGAAAGAATATTGTCAGGTGAGGCTAGGCTAATACGGAGAACCTTAAACGTGCGTGCTTCTGTCACCCGTTCATCACGGTTCATTCTTCCTCCCCTAGCGGATTGATACAAGTCGGTCCCACTCGGCAGACCGTAGTCCACACATGGGCCCCCCAAATAAAAGGAGCTACTGAGGCCACGAAAAACTCAGCACACTCCATCCCATGGCTCCTCGCCAAAATAGAAGTCTAGCTATCCGAGGTATTATATCCGATGTCATCCAGAAGTCAACGAAAAGACAGGCAGCACTTTACCTGCGGGGAGGGGATCCTCGCACGATTTTTGGATACGTCTACCTGTCACACTTGTCTAATCTACCCTTTACTTACACTTACAGTATACGGAACATGGAAAAGTTGTCAATCCCAGCGAAAGAGTTATGATTCCCCCTGAATCAACTACAGTCGCTACCATCATTGAACGGTGAGACAGATCTGTGGAAACACGGCTGACCAAGAGACTCTATGCATTGCTGAAGACGATGCGCCCGCACCAGTGGACAAAGAACGCCATTATTTTCGCTGCTCTGGTGTTTGATGTCAAGTTGTTCAGCCTCACGTATACTGCTCGGGCCATCGCGGGCTTTCTCCTCTTCTGTCTGATCTCGGGAGTGGTCTACACGATCAACGACTTGGTCGATTTGGAGAAGGATCGTCAGCACCCCCGCAAGCGAAACCGGCCCCTAGCCTCCGGCGCGCTCTCGCCAAGGTTGGCGCTGGGCGCGGTGATCCTCATCAGCGCTCTAACACTTCCTGCAGCCTTAGCGCTAGATGTGACTTTTGCCCTCATTCTGCTCGCGTATCTGGTGCTCCAGCTCGCCTATTCCTTTATTCTCAAACACATTGTACTCATTGATGTGTTGGCCATCGCAGCCGGCTTCGTGCTCCGCGTGGGCGCCGGTGTGCCACTCGTCCATGCCCAACGCTTCTCGCCCTGGCTCTACATCTGCACCACGCTGCTGGCCCTTTTCCTGGGCTTGTCAAAGCGTCGGGGAGAGTTGTTGTCCCTGGCAGGGGACGCAGGCAATCACCGCCCCAGCCTCGACGCTTACACCATCCCCCTTTTGGACCAACTGATCGGTATGGTTACGGCTTCCACGATACTTGCCTATGCTCTCTACACCTTTTCGGCTGCGAATCTGCCGGTAGACCACACGATGATGCTCACAATCCCGTTCGTCCTCTACGGCCTCTTCCGGTACATGTATTTGGTTCACGCCGAGCATTGCACGCTCGCACCCGATGAGGTCCTGCTCATAGATCGCCCCTCCCAGCTCAATATTGTACTTTGGGGACTGAGCGTGGTGCTCATTATGTATCTGGGACAGGGGTCCGGGTGAACAGACCGCCACCTGATGTTGTCGCGGTAGAGCGATCTGCGCCCGGCAAGATCATTCTGTGCGGAGAGCACAGTGTCGTGTATGGATATCCCGCGATTGCCGTGCCGGTCAGCGATCTGCGCGCGCGCGCTCGCGTAGAGCCGGCGCCACCAGGGTCGGGCTTACAGATCGAGGCACCTGATCTACACCAAAGCCTGCATTTGCGGCTGGCCGCGGAGGACAATCCCCTCGCCCACACCGCGAGACTCGTATTGGCACACCTGGGGCACGCAGAGCCTGATGCAGTGCTCACAGTAGAGTCGGACCTTCCCATTGCGTCAGGAATGGGGAGTGGCGCGGCCATTACGGCCGCGGCCGCGCGGGCGCTCGCGGCCGCGCTAGGTGAGGAGCTGTTGACTGAAACGGTGAGCCAGATCACGTACGAAGTCGAGAAAATCCACCATGGAACACCGAGTGGCATCGACAACACCGTCATCGCATGGGAACGGCCTGTTTACTTTGCCAAGGGAAGATGCCCGGAGACTTTCCGGATCGCCGCGCCCTTTGATGTCCTCATTGCCCACAGCGGCATTACCAGTTCCACACGGGGTGCTGTGGACGAGGTACGCCACCGATGGCATGCTACGCCGGCGTATTACGAGATGATCTTCACCTGCATTGGGGCCATTGCCCACGCCGCGCGCGCCGCCGTCGAACAGGGCGCCCTGCAGGCGCTCGGAACGCTGCTCAATGAGAATCACGAGCTGCTCGCGAAGATGGGCGTGTCCATATGCAAACTCGATGGGCTGGTCTATGCCGCACGAAGTAGAGGCGCCCTCGGGGCCAAACTCACGGGAGCAGGTCAGGGTGGGAATGTTATCGCGCTGGTGAACGAACCGGCACTTCCTGCCGTCCGGCAAGCCTTGAACGAGGCCGGCGCCATCCACGTTTGGCACACACGGGTGGGCACATGAAGACGAGACCCAGAACGGACTCCCCCAGAGTATGAACGAACACACCTCTTCCAGACTGGTCTTTGTAAAGCTTGGCGGTTCACTTATCACCGACAAACGCCAGCAGGCGACAGCGCGACACGACGTTCTGTATCGATTGGCTCGAGAAGTTCGTGCAGCGTTGGATGCCGACCCGGGCTTGCGCTTGCTGATAGGCCATGGATCAGGTTCATTTGGCCACTGGGAGGCCAACGCGTACCGCACGCATGAAGGTGTGCGAACGGCTGAGGAGTGGCACGGCTTCGCCCGCGTCAGCGCTGCGGCGCTGACCCTCAACCGGCTCGTGGTCGAGAGCTTTGTTGGGGCGGACGTCCCCCTGCTCAGCCTGCAACCTGCGGCCTCCGTGTGTGCACGGGACGGAGAGATTGTGACTCTTGAGACCGGACCGATCCGCAGAGCACTCGCCTCGGGCCTGGTGCCCTTGATCTTCGGAGACGTCGCCTTTGACGAAGTACGTGGCGGAACCATTCTATCGACAGAGGACCTCTTCGCCTACCTGGTCGAGATTCTGGAGCCGACGTGGGTGCTACTTTTCGGCAATGCGCCCGGCGTATTCGATGGCGATCGCCGCGTCATACCTCTCATCACTCCAGCCAATTTCGGAACTTTCCAGGAGCACGTACATAGCTCCGCATCGACTGATGTCACCGGCGGTATGGCAGACAAGGTCCACCACATGGTCGATCTGGTGACCCGCTTCCCACAGCTCAAGGTACGCATCCTTACAGGACTTGAGCCGGATCATCTACGACGGGCACTGCTAGATCCTGACGGCGTCTCTGCGGGGACCCTGATCTGCAGACCACCTTCGGCATTCTGAATTCGCCATGACACTGTCCAAAACGTATCAACGTCCGTGGACCGGATGGCAGGTCCGGGTATGGGTGCTGGCGCTCCTGCTGCTGGGAGCTGCCCTACGGCTAGGAGCCGTGGGCGCTGTGCCACCTGGCCTCTATCAGGACGAGGCTCAGAATGGTCTCGATGCCCTGCGCGTCCTGCAAGGGGAATGGCCGGTCTATTTCGCGGCCAATAATGGACGAGAGCCGGGCTTCATCTACCTTGTCGCTGCGGCAGTGGCTGTCCTGGGACGTACCCCCTTTGCCATACGCCTCCCCTCCTTCTTCATCGGCACGCTGACGCTCGCGGCCACCTACGACCTTGCCCGGATTCTGTTTTCGATACCCGGGCAGAGCCAGGCTGATGCCCGGCGGATGGGCCGCCTGGCACTTGCCACTCTGGCGGTGACCTTCTGGCACGTTCACCTTAGCAGGGTGGGCTTCCGAGTCGTGCTGCTTCCACTCTTTACAGCACTCTATCTCGGACAGGCGGTGCGGGCCCTGCGCTCCCAGCGCCACCGGTACTGGATCGCTGCGGGCGCCTTATACGGAGCAAGCTGGTACACGTACATGGCGGCACGCTTTACACCCGTCGCGATCGCCGCATTGGCGATCTACGGACTGTACTTCCATTGGCGGCGCCGCAGCGCAGCATCTTCCCTGCAACCCGACGTGCAAGCGAGGTTGAAACTGGTACGTGGCATCGCCCTGGCCCTCGCGGCGGCCTTCGTGGTTCTGCTCCCGCTAGGATTCTACACGCTGACACATCCAGAGGTGGTTCTCGCACGAAGCGGACAGGTATCGATCCTATCCGACTCAATTCACCAAGGACGCTTCTGGCAGACACTGGGCCAGCATACCCTGCGGACCGCAGGTATGTTCACTGTACGCGGCGACCGCATATGGCGGCACAACTTGGCGTGGCGCCCGGTGTGGGACCCGGCACTGGGGCTTGCCTTTACACTCGGTCTCGGCGTGTGTCTTGCGGGCATCTTGGGCTCGCGCCCGGAGCTGGTCCTGATCGTAATCTGGACGGGGGCTATGGCGCTTCCGACACTCCTGGCCGAAGATGCACCGCATTTCCTCCGCGCCGCCGGGGTCCTGCCCACCGCAGCGCTAATCCCTGCTGTGGGCCTGGCGTGGCTCTCTTCCACCGTGTACCGCATCACGGGACGGCACCGGTTGGCCGCCCTACTCCCCTGGCTGCTGCTGAGTTTGGGATTGGTCAGCACTACGTACGACTATTTCGTCCGTTACCCGGCTGCCCCATCCACTTACACCTGGTTCGAGACCGGCGCAGTGGACCTGGCGGACCAACTCAATGCGCTGCGCCTTGCTGAAGATCGTGCAGCGTCTGTAGCCGGTCGAGGCGCACCAGCCGCGCTCTTTATCGACCGTCAGTTGTGGGAGGAATGGCCGGCACTCCCCTTTATGCTTGCCGGGAATGCTGATCACCGGCCCATCAAGTTTCTGCCCGACGACTCCGGGTCGTGGCCTGACGACTCGGGGCGGAGCGCATCTAGCATTATCTATGCGGTCTGGCCCTATCGGGACTGGGAGCCGGATGTTCTCCCCAACCTGCCGCGCCCCTCGTATCTCCAGCTCTTCCGCGGCCCCCACGCCCAAGGCGACCGGGACCCAGCACCTTTTACCACCGCTCTCATTATCGCCGCCACCACACGACCAGCCGTACCGGAACCTGTCGGTTACTTCGAAGGTGGCGTGCTGTTACGAGCAGCGCTCGTGAAAGAAAATGATAGCGTAAGCGAGGTCTGGCTCTGGTGGGAGACATCGGAGCCGCTTGACGACGATTACACCGTTTTCGTCCACTACTTGCGCGACGGCAACCGTATCGCCCAACACGACGGGCAGCCGGGCCTCGGACACCTGCGGACGAGCTTCTGGCAGCCGGGTGATTTGATCCTGGACATCCACACGCTTGACGATATCGCGCCCGCGTCCGCACATGACACGATACGGTTGGGCCTCTATGACGCTACAACGGGCAGGGGGCTAATAGTGGTCGATGGAGCGGGAAATCCGCTGGATGTCCTGGATGAGACGGCACTGAATCTGCCGGTAATAACGGTGAAAGATTGATGGGCGGAACACTGCGGAGACAGAAAGCAGCCCCGCGCGACGGTCCGGTGATCATCGTGCTGCTGGTGTTGTGCGCGCTGCTCGCGGCGGCACCGCTCTGGGGTCCGGGGATCATCAACACCCGCGGCGGAGGTGATAGTCCGTTCCTGTTAGCACGGACCCTGGAAATGGCCGAATCCCTACGCCACGGTGTTTTCCCGGTGCGGTGGATGGCCTATGCCGCCTATGACCTGGGCTACCCCTTCTTCAACCACTATGCCGCCCTCCCCTTCTACCTAAGTGGTGGACTCAGCGCGCTGGGCGTCGATATTCTCGTGGCAATCCAGATCACCCAGACGCTCGGCTTTGTGCTCGCGGCGCTGGCGATGAATCTGTGGCTGCGCACCCTCTGGCCCGGCAAGGCGGCCCGCCTTTTGGCCGTAGCTGCCTACACTTTTGCTCCCTTCCATATGGTCAATGTCTATGTCCGGGGTGACTCGCTCTCGGAATTCTATGCCTTTGCCATCTATCCACTGATCCTGTGGGCTTTGGACCGCGTCGCATCGGCTTCGACAGAAACGGCTGACGCCGAGGGCCGGAGCTCACAGATCCGCCTGATGGGCGCCATCACCGTGGCAGCACTGGCCTATGGCGCGCTAGCGCTCACCCATAACGTGTCCTTTCTGATCTTCTCGCCCTTCGCCCTGCTCTATGGACTGAGTGCTATAGGACGCTATACAAGGCTCAGGACAGAAAACGCCCATGACGCCAAGCCGACGAGATTCATCCGGCCTCTGACAGCACTCGCGGCCTCCTTCGCGCTCGGCATCTTGCTGACGGCTTGGTTCTGGCTGCCGGCCATCGTCGAGATACGATATGGACAGATGGGCCCTGCATTCACGGAGGGCTACTTCCACTTCAGCAATCACTTCCGAGGCGCAGATCTCGTACAGTTCACACCTGCCTTCAACTATAGCATCGGCACGTCGATCGATGATGCAGGACCATTCACGATGGGCTTTGTCCAGGCCTGTCTCGCGCTGGCAGGCTCCGCGGTTATAGTTGTTCGGCTGTTGCAGGCGAAATCACAGACGCAGCGGTCGCAACCCCAGCTCCGCCTGTTCTCGCTCACGCTTCTCATCTCTCTGGGCATCGCCACCCTGATGATAACACCGCTAACGCGTCCGTTGTGGGAGCATCTGCCGCTGCTGGCGACAACGCAGTTTCCGTGGCGATTTCTCTCGGTACAGGCGCTCTTTGCCGCCGCCGTCACAGCCGCCGTGGCAGAGCCTGGGATACGCGAAGGCCGGAGCCGCTCGTCGTGGATCGCGGCTACCGCCATCACTCTGGTCGTCGGCGCCGCGCTCCTTACCCTGCGCCCGGAGCGCCTGATGATCCGCGCAGAGGACGTCAGTCGCGAGACGCTGCTGCTCTACGAGAGCTTTACGGGCAACATCGGCACGACGATTCGTTATGAGTATTTGCCACGGGATGTTGTGCCGCGGCTCTACATCTCGGAGGCGGTCATTGATGGGCAGGGAGCAGCTCTCACCGACGCAGGGGTTGCCCTTGAGGCACATCTAGTGACACGTACGCCCACGCGTCAAGTATGGACGCTCAGCCTCCCGCCGGCAGAGACGGTGCCGGCAACCGCGCCTGTCGCCGTTGCCTTTCCTATCAATGCCTGGCCTGGCTGGCGCGCCTCTGTCGATGGCGTCAGGGTTCCGAGCTATCCCACCGTCGGGTCCGGGCGCCTGACCCTCGATCTGCCCCCTATCGCGGATCCGACCGGCACCTATACGGTGACGCTCAGACTTGGCACGACCCCTTTGGAGCGTTGGGCAGGGGTGATATCAGCCACCACGTTAATCGCAGGGCTGTCCGCCCTGGCAGTATCGGCCGGGCGCCACGATTGGGGGCAGAAGCACCACAAGCCCGTGTGGCGGATGGCACCGGCCGACCTTAGGCGAGTCGCAGCGCGAGCCGCCTGCGTTCCGGGTATCCTGCTTCTTGCGACGGTGGGACCGTTGACCGCTGCGCTCATCCAACCGGCGCCCGATACCACCGCCCTTTTCTTCGACTTCGTCCAAATGCCCTTCTTGCACCAAGGGCCGGTAGACTTCGACACTACGCGGCTGCTCGGAGCCGAACTGACAGCTCCCGATCCGCAGGATGGCACTGCTCACCCGAGTGGGCTGGTAGCCTATCCGGGCCAGACCTTAGGCGTCGGCCTGGATTGGAACCCGTTGCCTTCAGTACCCCTGACCGCAACCTTGCGGCTGGTTTCACCCGCGGTGCCGCGCCACGGCGTCGATATAGTTCTTGCCGAGACTCAGACCCCCCTCGCCCCCAGGACCCAACTCACGCTATTGCTACCTGAGGACCTGGCGCGTGGGCTGTACCTCCTCCAACTCCAGATCAGCGGCGAGGATGGCAACTTGGTTGCACACACGCAAGCGGGTCATGGAATGGGAGAGCTGTACATTGGCGCGGTACGGGTACCCAAGGGGCCTGCGCTGCCGACCGAGACACCTGTCCTGGCGGCCTTTCGCGATCTGACACTTCACACGCTCGAGACGGAGCAGTTGCAGCCTGACGAGCTGCGACTGAAGCTAGGGTGGTCCACTGCCGGCACGCCCCGCAACTGGCAGCTCTCAATCCGCCTCCTCGACCTTGACGGCAATCAGATCGTGGCGCGCGATCACCAGCCAGGTTACGGTTATCTGCCGACCACGCTGTGGCAACCCGGGGAATTGATCGTGGATCATGCCGTGCTGCCCTTGCCTCAAGGCCTGGCTCCGGGCGACTACACCCTACAGATTATCACCTATCTTCCGGGCACTATGGAAGGCGGCGGCGAAGCGGAACTCGCGGTGCGCCTCAACACACCCACGCGTTATGTCCTGCGCGATGCGTGCTGCGAACTGATCCGCAAAGGCGCGACGATACTCTGCCAAACAGGGCGTATCGCTCTTCTGGGGCTTGATCTACCCGAGTCCATCTCCGAGGGGGAGAGATTGCCGCTCTATGCAGAATGGAATGCCCTAAGCGAGAGAGAAACTGAAAGCGATGGACGTGGCGATCTTGAGGTCACGTGGCGACTTACGGCTCAGGATGGGAGCACCGTAAGCGAACTCACGCGAGCTCCCGCGGCGGGCACCCGTACTTCTCTATGGCCCCACCATACCTGGGTCAGATCGGCGCTCAAGCTGGATCTGCCTGCACGGCTTGAAGCCGGAAGCTATGACCTTGAGCTCACGCTGCAGGAACAGGGTGCTGCACCGGTGATGTGCGGCAGCGTCGCAACGGTGGACGTCCAGTCCCGGACTCGGGACTTCGAAGCACCGGATCTCCCCCATATACAAGAGGCCAGTTTCGGCACCTCGCTCCGGCTCCTCGGATATGAGATCGAAACAGATCGCCGTCCCGGCGGACTCTTCTCGAGGCCTGCGCCTGATCGTCTGACGATCACATTCTGGTGGCAGGCTAGCAGCGCTCCGGAGCGCGACTATATGCGATTCGTGCATCTGTACGACCCAGCTACCGAGCAAGTGCTCGCACAGGAC
>SLDA01000271.1 GCA_007125545.1 Thermoflexales bacterium
AGGCAGGCTACACTCTACAACAATCTGGGTGTGCTGCATCACTATCAGGGAAACTACGCGGAAGCTGTGGGCGCCCTGGAACGGGCGATTGCGCTGGCGCGACAGAGTGCCTATATCCGGACAGAGGGTACGGCGCTTGCCGGCTTGGGCGACATCTATGAGGACCTTGGCGCCTATGAGGCAGCGGAGTCCGCTTACCGAGAGGCTCTTCAACTGGCCCAACGCGCGAACGACAGTTTCCTGAACACCTATGTGACTCTGGCACAAGCGGATCTGGCTTGCAGCCGAGGTCGGTACTCCCTAGCCAGGACTCACCTGGACACCGTGAGTGAGCGTATCCAGGGTACCCAGACTGGCTACAAGCGGGCCCTTTGGCACCTCGTGGCCGGTCGCTTGGCCCTTTACCTAGACAATGAAGCTGAAGCTCTGCTCTATTTGGAGGCCGCCAATGAGGCGTTCGAGGTAGGGAAACGCCAGCTGGACAGCGCCCGGACACACATATACCTCGCTGCTGCACACGGAAAATGGGATAGAGGGCAGGAAGCGAGATACCACCTCGATCAGGCATTTGCCCTCGCGGCGTCCCTAGGCGGACCTGCAGTACTGCTGGCAGTTGCGAGCGAGTTCAAAATCACCCTGTCTGCCCTGGAGCTCTCCGGATCCGCCCGCCGTCAATTGTCGGAACTACTGATGCGCGTCGGATCGTGGGAAGGCGCTCTGTCAAATCTGCGAAGAGATGTGCGACGTCAAAGCGAAACCATCACGTTGAGTCCCCCTACCCTCGTCCTGCGCGCGCTGGGAAACGCCCGGGCGGAGATCGAGGGGCAGACCGTGAGTGGGGCGGAGTGGCAAGCGCAGGTGGCGCGGGATATGGTCTTCTGTCTGTTAGCCCATCCTCAAGGGCTGAGCGGGGAGAATCTAGGCCTCTTCTTCTGGCCCGACAAAGACCCGGTGCGGCTGAACATGCATCTTAAGAAAACGCTATATCGAATACGGCGAGCGCTGGGCGAGAACGCCGTACTCTTCGAAGACGGACGGTACCGGTTCAACTACGCGCTGGACTTCGAGTATGATGTCGAGGTCTTCGAGGATAACATCGCGGCAGCAAGAGCAACGCAGTCACCCCAGCACCGCCTCGAGGCTTACGAGGAAGCCATCCGCCATTATGGCGGGCCCTATCTCTCCGATATGGATGGCACGTGGGTGTTGACGGCGAGGGAACGACTCTGGCAGGCTTATCGTGAGGCAGCCTTAGCTGTAATGCAGGGCGGTCTGGAACGACACGACTTCTCGAAGGTTCTGGGGCAGGGCCAGCATCTGCTGACTCAAGATCCCTGCCAAGAGGATGTGCACTGCTTGATGATGCGCGCCCACGCCGCGCTGGGAAACCGTACTGCCGTCGTACGACAGTTTGAGCACTGCAAGCAACTCCTGGCGCGGGAGCTCGAGGTCGACCCCTCTCCTCAAACAGCCTCACTCTACGCTACACTTACCACCTAACGCGGTCCACGCGGAGCGGACCGCACGTTAAGCTTTTATCCATCCAATTCGGCCTCCCACACCGCTACTTGACACCAATTTTGCCGAACTGGCGATGTGGGCAGCCTCTGTCTACTCTTCTGTCTACCGCTGCCCACTAGTATTAGTACAAATGCCTTATTAAACACACGAGGAGGTAGCGAGATGACGAACGGTATGTGGAATGCATCATTGATGGTTGGTAAGCTTGACACTGGAACGGTGCGCTTGTTCTTGTTGGTCCTATCCCTGGCCCTCTTCGTGTTGGGTGCTGGCGCTCCCGCAGCAGACACCGGACACACCGGGTAAATGATCCTGCTGCTGGCTGTAGCCATTGGGCTCCTCGCCGGCGTAGCACGAGCTCGTGTAAGCGGTCGCCGGCTGGTAGCGCCGCCACTTTCGATGGTATGGTTGGTGCTGGTTGCATTTCTGCCACAGTGGTTAGCTTTCTATGGCCCTACGAGCTGGCTGAGATTGCCGGATCATCTGGTCCCGATTGGATTGGTGACGTCGCAGATTCTGCTCTTGATCTTTGTATGGGCTAACCGCGGGCTGCCGGGCTTCTGGGTGCTCGGGCTAGGACTCGGCCTCAACCTTTTGGTCATCGTGCTCAACGGCGGGTGGATGCCGATCAGTCCCGAGACCTTGGGACGGATGTATCCTGACCGGGCAGCCGACGTATGGATTGTAGGAGAGCGCTTAGGTACCAGCAAGGACGTCATTCTGGCCGTTGCGGACACTCGCCTGGCGTGGCTCTCGGACCGGTTCATATTACCATCTTGGTCTCCCTACCGCGTGGCCTATAGCCTTGGCGACATTTTCATCACCGCAGGAGCTTTCATACTGCTTTGGTCACTGGGCGGCCTTTCACACATTCAACCAACGAGGACAAATTATGAGTACGCAAATCCTGGACAATCGGGAACTTGAGAGAGTGCTTAGTGCAGCTGCTGTCAGCGAGACCTTTCGCCGGCTCCTGCTGGTCGACCCCGTGCGGGCTTTGACAGAAGGATACCAAGGCGAGCGCTTCAACCTGGACGTCCGCTGCCACCCTTACCTGAGCAACCTTCGCGTCTCAACGTTATCGGAGTTCGCTCAGCGACTGCTCAGAAGCCCCTGGGAGCAGGAGGTTGTAGCACAATGCGGTGACTAGAGACCGCGAGGGATCTGTTTCAACACTGAAAGCGACATGGACTCCTACACGCACATCCTGGCAAATAGCGGGGTCAAGGACTCGTGCCCTGTGAGCGCACGTGCAAGCGTCGTTCCATCGAACGGGGGCACGGAACCGTCTAACGGGTCGAGTGTCAAGGACGCGCCCTTGGTCTGGTTTGCTGTGGATCACACCGGCATCGTCACGCTCCTCGAAGGTAAGGGGCTAGACTTGCTCGATATTCCGCCCTCCGCCTCCATTGGCAGATCCGCGTTCGATCTGGACAATCCATTGTCCGGTCTTGGGGATCTGATACGGCGGGGGCTTAATGGTGAAGCGGTGGTCCTGTCCGGTCAAATAGGGGATCATCTTCTGGACATCTGGAGTTCACCAGTACGGGATCCTGATGGTGCCATCACCGGTATGATAGGCGTGGGCATCGACACAAGTGGGCGGCGCGATCTCGAGCGCGAAGTGCACCACCAAGAACGATTGGCAATCCTGGGCCAGGTGGCAGGTGGGATTGCTCACGACTTCAACAACTTCCTCACCACGATTATGCTCTACGCCCGGCTCATTCTGAGCAGTGAGGAGCTCTCCCATAATCTCCGCTCGGCAGCAGAAACGATTATGATGGAGTCGCGTCGTGCTTCCGATCTCATCGATCAGATCTTGCGCTTCAGCAGGCGTTCGGCGACAAGGGTTCAACCGGTGGACCTTACTTTCCTGGTGCGCAACATCACGTGTATATTGGAGACAACGCTACCGGAGAGTATCAAGCTTGTGACGGACTTTGGGACGGAGACCATTACCGCTAACGCGGATCCCACGAGCATTCAACAGCTCCTGATGAATTTGGTTATCAACGCCCGTGACGCGATGCCCGATGGTGGCACCCTCCACATCGGCCTGGCTTTCGAAGAGTACGGGCCCGATCAGGAGAAACCCGCGCCGGGAACGGCATGTGGCGCATGGATCTGCCTTACCGTGTCGGACACAGGCATCGGTATGGCCGATGATGTGCTCGATCACCTCTACGAACCCTTCTTCACCACAAAAGGCAGCGGCGGAACGGGGTTAGGGCTCGCGCAAGTAGATCGTATTGTCCAGCAGCATCACGGATATATCGAAGTGCAATCTACGGTAGGAGAAGGGACAACGTTCCAAGTGTACTTCCCGAGCCAGGACTTGGAACCCAAGCCGGTCTCCCGCAGCGCTCTTCACGCCACGTAGTCGCGCCTCAGGCGCATCTGCTCCAAATCGCCTCGCATAGTCGTCGTTTCCAACCCTCGGGAATGCCCAGGTTTTCAGAGATCTTCACCGCAGTGATGCCCCACGACTCTGCCTAACGATGCACCCGCTCGCTCATCGTTCAGGGATAGCCGAGTATGCGGGGTTGGCAAAGATAGGGCCGGCGTGTGTGCTTGGCCTCACCTTGCACTATCCGCCGATCCCGCTAGCATACATAGATGGAGAAGGGGGTGAAGGCGAATGAGAGAGCCACCATCTGACGTCTATGAAGCGCTGGCGCGTCATCTCGACGGGCTCCCTGGGGGATTCCCGAAGACGGAGAGCGGGGTGGAGCTGCGGATTCTACAGCGGCTCTTCACGTGCCACGAGGCAGAGTTGGCCGTCCACTTATCCCTGATCCCCGAGGAAGCCTACGTGATCGCGTTTCGCGCAGGCATTTCACGGCAGGAGGCTGCATCAAGCCTCGCTACGATGGCAAAGAAAGGCCTTATTTACAGCATTCACCGGAATGGCTCCGCTCCTCAATACCAGGCAGCTCAGTTCGCCGTCGGCATATGGGAGTATCAAGTGAACCGCATGGATGAGGCCTTCGTCCGCGACATGGACGAATACTGGCCGGTCTTCTTCAATCTCGGCAACTGGCAGGCTATGCCTCAGCTCCGTACCATCCCCATTCACGAGAGCGTCAACTACAGTCACGACATTATGCCCTATGAGCAGGCGGAGGCTATGATCGGCGCACATGACAGAATCGCTGTCGCGCCCTGCGTCTGCCGGCAGGATCGCGCGATAGCCGGGAAACCCTGCGAGAAACCAGAGGAGACCTGCCTCACCTTTGACGGCGGGGCGGACTACTACATCCGCGATGGCAGAGGCCGTGCCATTACGCAGGCAGAAGCGCTTGATATTGTCAGGAACGCTAACGAGGTTGGACTCGTCCTCCAGCCCAGCAATTCCAGGACCGCTTCCTTCATCTGCTGCTGCTGTGGGTGTTGTTGCGGCGTACTACGCAATCTCAAGCAGCAGCCCAATCCTGCGGAATTGGTTATCTCGGCCCATGTAGCAGCGCTGGATCCGGAGTCCTGCATCGGGTGTGGTCGCTGTCTCGAACGGTGCGAGATGGACGCACTAGACAAGCACAGCACCAAGGTTAGCGTGCTTACGCATCGTTGCATCGGTTGCGGTCTCTGCGTCACGACCTGTCCCACGGGCGCGCTCACCCTGAACCGGAAACCGTCTTCCGACCAGCCCCGCATCCCTCGCACAATGGCGCATACCGTGCTCCGGTTGGCCCACGCGCGGGGCAAACTCGGCCCGATTGACCTTATAAAGATGGTCGTCAAGTCACAGTGGCACCGGCTCGTGGGAAGGCGGGTGGACTGAAATGTCTCAACCGCGATCACGGATGCCGCGTGAAGCACGAACCATCGAGGCGATGATCCGCATCTACTGCCAAGCACACCACGCCCGAGGGCTGACACCCCCTGAGCGCCATCTCTGTACATCCTGCGCCGATTTACTTGCCTATGCGCGCGTAAGGCTGGCAAAATGTCCCTACCAGGAATCCAAACCCACCTGTGCCAAGTGCCCAATCCATTGCTACCGAGGCGGACGAAGAGACGAAGTAAGAACGGTCATGCGCTACGCCGGTCCGCGTATGATGTTGCGTCACCCGTACTTGGCTGTTCAACACCTGCTCGATCGCTTTCGAAAGCCACTCCCCAGGAACAATACACGCAGCTCTACCAAGCAAACTCCACGCGAGTAAGCCAGATCACTTAGGCTCGTCGGTTCGGCGGCACGTCGCCCCACAGATCGTCGCCTTATGGGGCCTTTTCGTGAGCGAGTTGAAGCGCACATAGACCGCTTGGTTGCATCTGGCACCTCTCCCAAACCTTGTCCCAACATAAACGCAACCATGTCAACCCCAGTTGACCATGTACTACCGCACCTATTCGATATCCTAAGTAACGAGTTATCAAAAATGGGGGTCAACTGTGCCCTTTAGACATAGAGAGTGATTGGTATAGGTCTTGCGATGTCCAAGCATCGGCAAGCTAGTGGAGGAATAGGGTATGGGTACAAGTCTCAAAGGCAAGGTCGCGCTGATTACCGGAGGGAATTCAGGTATAGGTCGGGCAACAGCCGAGCTCTTCTTGGAAGAAGGAGCTCGTGTCGGCGTGTTAGGCCGAACGTTTGATGAAGTCGAAGACGCCACAGAGGAGATGACCCAGAACGGTGGTGAGGCCATTCCATTGGCAGCAGACATTTCCGTCCCTGAGGAAATCGAGAAGGCAATTCGCGAACTGGTGGACAAGTGGGGCCGGCTAGATATCGTCTTCGCTAATGCCGGCATCAACGGTCTCTGGGCTCCCATAGACGAGCTTTCCGCCGAGGATTGGCAGCAGACAATTTCCATCAATCTGAATGGTACCTTCTACACGATTAAGTATAGCGTACCCTACTTGAAGAAGCAGGGCGGCTCAATCATTGTGACTTCATCGGTGAATGGCACTCGAATGTTCAGTAACTCGGGCGCATCCGCCTACGCAACCTCCAAAGCGGGACAGGTAGCGCTAGCCAAAATGCTGGCATTGGAGCTGGCTCGCTACAAGATTCGCGTCAACGCAGTCTGCCCAGGAAAGATCGATACATCCATCGACGAAAATACCGAACGTCAAAACCTCGAACACACCGGATGGCCCACGGAATATCCAAAGGGAAAGGTGCCGTTGCTTCACGGTGAAGCCGGGTCGTCTGAGCAGGTGGCGCAATTGGTGCTATTTCTTGCATCAGATGCCTCAGATCACATCACGGGTACGCCCATTTGGATCGACGGTGCCCAATCCTTGTTACAAGGTTAGAGTGGACCCAGGATTTTATGACAAGCAGCGGCTCGATGAGGATAACTCGTAGTACAACCTGGGGGAAGGACAACCAGAGTGTGATGGTGCTTGCACGGCAGGCTCGAGTGCAAGCATACGATTCGATAGGTCGAAGGATATAGGTGCAATGACGGTGCCAAGGATTGTAATGACTCAGGGACAAGTTACCGGTATCAGTCAGCGCTACCGCGTAAGGCAAGCCCTTGAGGAATTCCTGGCATTACCGCTACTTCTGATTCTGGGTTTTGCAGGGCTAGGCGTAGTTCTGCAGTATCTGGATCGGGTCACACCTGGCTGGCTTCAACCGCTCAGAAACTATGTGCAGCAGCAAGCGTTCACAACGTCAGAGAACACCGGACGGTTCCTCGATGCGGTGATGGGAGGTATGTTTACCCAGGTTTCTATTGTCATCACAATGCTGCTGGTTGTCCTTCAGCAAGTCGATGTGGATGCGCTGACTCGCTGCTTACGCGAATGCGGTAATGACGTCGAGGTGATTCTCACAGCACTTGTGGGCGATTATGTCAGCTATCTGGACGATATGGCGGATATCAAAGGAAACGATCCCGA
>SLDA01000348.1 GCA_007125545.1 Thermoflexales bacterium
CGCAAGATCTCGATCGTGGCGCGGGGTATGGCCGGCGGCTACACGCTGACGCTGCCCGATGAGGATCACTATGTTATGCAGCGCAGTAAGATGGAAGACGAAATGGCCAAGATTCTCGGCGGTCGTGCGGCAGAGGAGACCGTCTACAACGAAATCAGCACCGGCGCGTCCGATGACCTGGGCAAGTCCACACAGTTGGCGCGCTCGATGGCGATGCGCTATGGTATGAGCGAGAAGTTGGGACCGCTGGTTTACGGGCGCAAGGAAGAGCTGGTGTTCCTGGGCAAGGAGATCGGTGAGCAGCGCGACTACAGTGAGGCAATGGCCCAGGCGATTGATGATGAGGTCAAGGCGTTTGTCATGGCTGCCTATCAGCGTGCCAAGGATGTGTTAATCGAGCATCGCGAACTCCTGGACCAAGTGGCCGCTGCACTTCTGGACCGCGAAACGCTGTCGGCTGAGGAGTTCAATGCGGTTATGGAAGGACGACCTATGCCGGCGCGCCAGGATCGGGAAGCACCGGCGAAGCCAAAGACTGAGACTGTTCTGAAGCCCTCGGCGGCTGCAGCATAGGTCTCCGGAAACTTGTTGAGTTCAAGCCCCTGTTCGAACAGAACAGGGGCTTTTTACTGTACAGACGCCGGGGAGCCAGCCTGCAAACCGCCGGCTCAGGACTGAAAACGCGCAAAGGGGTTACCAACCGGGAGCAGGATGTGAACAGTGCTGCCGGGGAGGTGCTTCTCACAATGCCCGCTGCTCTCGGCCCAGATCTTGCCATTGTGGGCCTCGACAATGCCCTTTGCCACGGCCAGTCCTAATCCCAGGCCACCCCCTTTGAATGCAGTCTTGCTAGAACGGTGTCGTGATGTGTCCTCAAGCACGTAGAAGCGGTCAAAGATGCGTGGGAGCTCGGTAGGTGGAATACCGACTCCTGTGTCGCGTACCCAGAAGTGAACGATGTCATCGATGGTTTCAGCGTCGATGTACACGCTGCCCCCATCAGGCGTGTACTTGACCGCGTTGCTGATGATGTTGCTCAGTGCCTGGTGCAAGCGCCGTGGATCCCCCTCAAGAACCGGGACTTGACGCAGGCCCGGGCCCAGATCGAACTCCAGGTGGCGCTGTGGACCGAAGTTGCGTAAGTTCTGCAGAATGGCCTCGATCGTCGAGTGGATGAAAACGGGCTCGCGCGACAGATCGAGGCGGTTGGCGTCGATCAGGGACACATTCAAGATGTCCTGGATGACATCGCTCAACCGCTCCATCCCCTCGACGACCTTGTTCAACAGGTACATAGGGCTGGTCTCCGTCACGGCATCGCCCGGAATCGCCGGGTTGGCTTTGAGAATCTGTAGATAGCCATAGACGACGGTTAGAGGTGTGCGGAGTTCGTGTCCCGCGAGGACGAGGAAGTCGGATTTCATTTTCTCGACACTCTGAATCTCTTTATTGGCGCGCTCCAACTCGCGCACCTTGTCCTCCAGTCTCTGCACCAGACGGTGACTGTAGGCTGTCAAGTGTTCGGCGCGCTGCTCGACAGAGCCAACGTTGTCTGACATCCCCACCAGGTAAGCTCGTACCTGATCGCAGAAGCAATCGACATCGATCGGTTTGGCGAGGTAGCCTGTACAGCCGGCGACGAGTGCCCGTTCGCGATCTCCCTCGAGTGTGGCGGCGGTCACGGCGATAATCGGCACATCCGCCAGTCCCTCTATCGTGCGCAGCCGCGTCGTAACCTCGTAGCCGTCGAGGCCCCCAATATTGATGTCCATCAGGACCAGATCCGGCTTTTCGCGCCGGGCTACCTCGATCGCGCGAATGCCATTGTCGGCCAGCAGCACGTCAAAACCCTCGGAGCCCAGCAGTCGCCGGACAAGTCGCTGGCTGGCGGGATCGTCCTCGACGTAGAGAATTCTGGTCATGAGAGCTCCAGTTCAGTCTTCCCCGAGCAGAGCTTCGATGCCTTCAAGGAGGTCCTCATCCGTGAAGGAGCCCTTCTGCAGCAATATCTGGATCTGGCCCTGCAGCCGGTCGCGGTCGACGCGTGAAAGCTCTTTCGCTGTGATGACGATGACCGATAAATCGTCAAGCAGCCCCTGAATCTGGAGCTGGTCCAACAGGGCAAACCCATCCATATCCGGCATCATCAGATCCAGAAGCACGACGTCCGGCTGCTCGGCTCCGATCAACTCCAGCCCTTCACGCCCGGTGTGAGCCTCCGAGATCTGGAACTGCCCCTGCGTCTGCAGGATACGGCGCAGCAGCCGTGCGGCATCGGGGTTATCCTCGATGATGGCGATGCGGCGAACACGGCGATCCAGTTGATCGAGCGCCCCCAGGACGTTGTCAGAGAGTCTGGGGGCAGGAGTGGCGGGCGAGAGTTCGTCCGGCGCATAGGGTTCTGACCCGGTCTTGATAACCTTGACCCAGTCGTTGTCTAGCAGGAACTTCTCCACCGGGAACGTGTGGCCCGAGCAGTTGACGACAACAACTTCATTGCGCTTGATGATGCCGCTGTTAACCAGCTTGAATAGACCGGCAAAGGCCGCCGCTGCAGCGGGCTCGACAGAGAGTCCCTCCATCTTCGCAAGGACGTGCAGCGCGCGAAACGTCTCTTCATCCGAGACCGACTCGAAGACGCCTCCGTTCTGCTCCACGATCCGGTATAGGACTTCGTAGGCAGGACCTGGAGAACCTGTGGCGATCGTGATGACACGCGTGCTGGGGTTTGTCACGGGCTCGGCCCTCGTCAACCCCTTCTTGAAGGATGTCACCATAGGGGCGCAACCTTCTGCTTGGATGAGCGCCAGCTTGGGCATCCGGTCGACAAACCCCATCTCATAGAGTTCCTCGTAACCCTTCCAGAAGCCCACCGGCCCCATCCCTCCGCTGACGGCTTGAACGTACCAGTCGGGCGACTGCCAGGGGATCCCCGGTTGGGGCGGGCCAAACTCCAGAGCCAGCTGTTCGGCGACTTCCAGCGCGATAGACTTCATACTCTCCCGCGTACCAATGTCGCGGATGCCGCGGTCTGCCAAAATACCCTTGTGCGCGGCAAACTCGGCCGCGATCTTCTTGGTTGCATCGTAAGTGTCCGTGACTTTGACGACTTCGCTGCCGTAAATGGCAATTTCGCGAATCTTCTCGGGCGGCACGAGGCCGGGAAGGAAAGTCCATAGTTTTATCCCGGCGTGAGCGGAGTACGCGGAATAGGAGATGGCAACATTCCCGGTGGAGGCCACGACGAGTTCCGTGACGCCCATCTCTTTCATCATTGAGATGACGAGAGCGGCCTGGCGATCCTTGAAGGAATTGGTCGGGTTTTGGCGCTCGTCCTTGATAAGAATGTTGGGCATGCCGAGCATCATGCCCAAATTGTGGGCGCGCAGGAGCGCGGTGCCGCCTTCGCCCATCGTAATCTGAAAGTCGTCATCGCGAAGGGGTAACAATTCCCGGTAGCGCCACATCGTGTGAGGACGCTGCCGCAGTAGATCGATCCACACGCGAGCTATGCGTGGATAGTCGTAACGGACGTCCATCCACTCGTGTGCGCAGTCTTCGCAGATTGGTGTGGGCAGAATGAAGGGCTGCCGGTGCCGACAGGCGCCGCACTCGAGCTCCATATTCATGGGAATAACGGATGGTATGGGTGGCATGCCGATGTCCTTGATTGGCCGACGACGTGAGTTCGATGGTTATGCCCGAATCCTGCCCGGCAACGTCTACCCGACGGGTGTGCGTCACGTTTTCGCAGGTGCCGCGGAAGCGTTCCTAGAATAGCACAACTTTCCGCGACAACAACCGCCGGCTTAGGCGGCGGAACGGCCGGCACGACACTACGCTCTGATCCTCTTGCCAGATGCTTTCCTATCTATGTTTGCGGAAAGTTCTAATTGCCCTTATAATCCAGGGGAGCCGCAGGAGGAATCGAGGCCTATGATCGACGACAAACACGAAACCGAACCCAAATCCGAACCCAAATCCGATCCCAATCCAAGCACCCCTGCCCTCCAGGGCGATCGACTTCCCAGCGCCCCCGGACGGATGGTCACGCGAGGGCTAGCCCAGCGGTTTAAGCGTTCCGAGGAGCCGTCTGAATATCCGGATGAGCGGCCTCAGCCCTCTGCTGATCACGGCCTTCAGGTCCAAGATAGCGCGCTACCGTTTCCCGTGGATGAGCCTTTGCCCGAGGTTGTTCCCAGCCAAGGAACCAAGGGGTTATTGACGTCTGTTGCACGTTCACCTGAGGAGGAGCTGCTTCAAACCCGCCGGGTGGCAGGCACACCGCAGCCGGCGCAGGAGGGGCTGCTGCGGGTGGGGACACAACTCCAGGGGCGTTACAAAATACTGGGGGTCATTGGGGTGGGGGGCATGGGCGCGGTCTATAGAGCGCAGGATCTGCGCTTTCCCGGCGTGATGCGTCTCTGCGCGGTCAAAGAGATGATCAATACAGCCTCAGACCGCCGGGTACGCGATATGATCACCCGGAATTTCGAACGCGAAGCCGGCATTCTTGCTACGTTGAGCCATCCGGCCATTCCTCAGGTCTATGACTACTTCACCGAGGAGTCTCGGAGTTACCTGGTGTTGGAGTTTGTCACGGGCCAAGACCTGGAGGCAAGAGTCTCCGCGAGCGAAGGCTTTTTCTCTGAGGCGCAGGTTGTGGATTGGGCCGCCCAGCTCTGCGATGTGCTGTCTTTCCTCCACAATCACAAACCTCGCCCCATCATCTTCCGTGATTTGAAGCCGTCCAACGTCATGCTGGATGACCAGGGGCGCATTCGATTGGTAGACTTTGGGATCGCCAAGCTCTTTCAGAGCGGTGAGAAGGGCACGATGATCGGGACGGAAGGCTATTCGCCGCCGGAGCAGTACCGTGGCGTGTCGGAACCACGCGGTGATCTCTATGCACTTGGCGCCACTATGCATCACCTCTTGAGCAAGCAGGATCCACGGTTGGAGCCGCCCTTCAGTTTCCAGGAACGGCCCATTCATAAGTCAAACCCGACCGTCTCTCAGGAGTTGCTCTCCCTCGTTGAAAAGCTGCTCGAGTACGACGTCAACGCGAGATATGGGTCGGCCGAGGAGCTCAAACGAGCCCTTCTTTCCCTCTCATCTGCACGCCGATCGGCAAGCGCAAAGGCTGATACTACGCGGATGCTGATGACGGGCGGCGTCAAGCCGATATGGCGATTCGCTTGTGAGGATGAGGTGCGCGGGTCCGTCTGTGTTGCCGGCGATCTGATCCTGGTACCTTCCTATGATCACAACATCTACGCGTTGGATATTGACGAGGGAGCATTCGCGTGGAAATACGCGGCAGAGGGGGGCATTGCCTCGAGCCCGGCTCTGGCTGGGCGGTTGGCGGTCTTTGGATCCACGGATCGTAGCGTCTATGCGGTGGAGGTGCAGACGGGGAGCTTGGCCTGGACAGCTCCTACCAAAGGGCGGATCTATTCATCACCGTACATTGAACTCGGTCATGTGTTCATCGGTTCGGATGACGGGAGCTTGTATGCGTTTCAGCTCCAATCCGGTGGTGAGTCGTGGCACTACGCAGCGAATGGCGCGGTACGGTCGCGGCCCGTCGTCGACGATCATCTGGTGGTTTTCAGTTGCAGTCAGGGGATCGTCTACGCACTCACTTTGGGACGCGACCTCAAATGGCAATTTCGGGCACGCCGGGGGATTCTGGCTTCGCCCATAGCCCACGAGAACTTTGTGATGGTTGGTTCGCTGGACTGGTATTTCTACGGTCTGGATCGGCGCTCGGGATGGGTCGGCTGGAAGTATAGAACGAATGGCCCGATTGCATCCACGGCAGCCGTCTGGGAGGACCTGGTGATCTTTGGGTCTGCTGACAAATCTGTCTATGCCCTTCAGGCGTCTGACGGGCGGCTTGTGTGGCGCTATGAGACGCAGGGCCAGGTTACAGGAGCGGTAACGGTACATCAGGACACTGTTTATGTGGGTAGCGTCGATGGCGCGCTCTACAGCATTGATGCGCGATCGGGCTCACTTCGGTGGCGCTATGGGACAGATGGTGCGATAACCGGAGCTCCGCAGATTGCAAATGGTGTCGTCTACTTCGGGTCCAGTGATCACTATGTTTATGCGCTGCCTGCATAGAGTCCGGCGGCATTGGCGCATCGAGGTGCAGGGAAAAGGCCAGGCCAGGTACGCGTATGGTTAAAATCGATCCACTACAGGACTATTACGGCATCCTCGGTATTGAGGTCGATGCTGGTTTGGACCGGATTCGGCAGTCTTACCGTGAGTTGGCGAGGCGTTATCATCCTGATACCGGACATGGGGATATCGCCGAGTTCCTGCTGATCCAGGAAGCATACGAAGTCCTTCAGGATGCGACGTATCGTAACGCGTATGACCACCAGCGACTTTCGCGAGGGTATGGCGGAACCGGATCCCTAGCTCTCACTTTGAGCCAGAGCCGGCAGGAATTGTACCCGCTGGATGACCCTCAGATGCTTTATGTGATTGCCGAGATTCAGCCGCAGGAGAGTCTGCAGACGGTGCGGAGGAATCTCAACCTGGCGCTGGTGCTGGATCTGAGCACCTCTATGCAGGGTGCACGTATCCATAATGTGAAGCTGGCGGCCAATGATCTGGTCGAGTCGCTCAGTCCATCCGACCGGTTGGCGATTGTGACCTTTAGTGATCGTGCCGAGGTCGTGAGAGCAGGGTTGCTCTCGGATGATAAGCATGCCTTCCGGTCTGCGATTGCTGCCCTGAGACCCGGAGGTGGCACCGAGATCTTTCAGGGACTTGCGGAAGGAATCAGGCAGGTGCTGCCCTTTGTGTCAGCGGAGACCATCAGCCACGTGATCTTGTTGACAGATGGACGCACCTATGGTGATGAAGACAAGGCGCTCGCCGCGGCGGCTCAGGCTGCTGGCTCGGGTATCGGCGTGTCGGCATGTGGCATTGGCGTGGATTGGAACGATGTCTTTCTCGATGCGTTGGCGCGGCGCGGGGGTGGAATATCTCAGTACATCGACCAACCCACCCAGGTGCAGCAAGTACTACAGTCCCGTATCAACGCGCTCACCAGCACTGCACTGCGCAATGTCCGGCTTCGGGCAAGCACGTCGCCCCTTGTGGACCTGCTCGCGGCATACCGGGTGGCGCCCTATATGGAGATTCTGCAGATACACGCGGACAATACCCTGAGACTTGGGAATTTGATGGCTGAGGAGGCTTGTGTCGTGGCTATGGAATTCGCCGTGCAACTGCAGGGCACGGGTGCGCGGCGGATGGCGCGCGTCGTTGTCGAGGGTGATGCTGTCGATGGCGCCCGCTCGATGCAGTTGTGGCGCGATCTATCCGTGACGCTCTCCAGAAGCAGTGGGGAG
>SLDA01000196.1 GCA_007125545.1 Thermoflexales bacterium
CACAACGTCTGGTAGTCGCGGCTTCGGATGCGCTCGTGCTGTTGGATGTAGGTCAGGGCCTTGGCCTGGCGCTCGTTCATAGTCAGGTTCGTGACGCTTGCGGGCAAGGGCTCGCGTCGCTGCTCTGTGGAGAAGGTCACTCTGAACATTGATTCATCCGCCTTCATATCAGGAACCGGGCGGCCCGCATTCACCATTTCCTCGATCATAACGTCTACGCCCATCCCAAGTTCCTCAATGAAGCCCCACTGATAGAGCCCGTTGACTATGCGCGGATTACGAGAGAAGTGCTCCTCCACAATGTTATCGAGCGTGATAAATCCGGGCAGTCCGCCAGGGCTTTGGATCTCCATTTTCGTTGGGTACATACGAATTTCGATCTCACGTCCCCTGATCTGGTAATCGCGGTGGGCGACAGCGTTAACAAAGGCCTCGCGAATAGCAGTGGGCGGGTAGATCCATTGTTCTTCGCGCTTCAGCCCGCGCACGACTGCACCACGTCGAATCTCTTCAGTGAGCACGTCCCACATACGGTTGATCGTATGCGGAAGGGCGGCGTTTATCTCGACCCGGCGTCCGTAGCTCGGCTCACCCTCAGCTCTGCGGACATTCTCTCCATCAAAGCGTACGAAGGTCACGCCACAGCGCGGCAGGAAGGTAGCGGGATTTTTGCCGAATAGTAGGATTCCGGCGACACTTGGACGCCCATCGATCGTAAGCCAGCCCATCTCGTTGAGCAAATCGTCAAGAGGACGGGTAAGCTGCCGGCCCTGCCTCTCCTGCCACATCTCGATAAACTCCTTGAGCACCTCCTCATCTAGGTCGGCACGCGTGGCGCCGGGTATGGGCTGTGCCTCGTAGTCGCCGAAGGTCCGGCTGTTTACGATCTGTTCAACCTGATCGCCGGAGAGCGTTCGGTTGTCGGAACCCATACGGACGAGGACGCGCCCATCGTCCAGAGTATGCACCTGCGCGCTGCGGTAGACTTGTCCGAGGAAGATCACATTGCCCCCAACCTCTATCGCATCCCACGTTGCCGGGACTGGTGGGCGGCATTGGATTTCAGCCTGCTGGATCAGGGTATCGAAATCCTCAGGGAAGACACTGCCATTGACAATACCGCCCTCGGTGGCGCCCACATAGACGGTGCCCCCATCGGCGTTCGCAAGGGCCACCAAGGTCTCGGCCAGTTCGTCCGGGTCTGCATCTGGCAGGAAAGCTGTCAGCTGACCGGAACTTGCCCGAAAGCTCGGCTGCAGGTGGCTTCTGCCGCTCAGTTTACCTCTTGAGCGCTCGTACATCGTGCATCTCCCTGTCCGTCGCTAAAGAAGCAACGGTCTTATCCGACGCTCAAAGGCGACACTGGCATCACTAAGCCAAATCCTCGTCTTCGTAGAAACCATTGTCGCCGCCAAAGACGTCATCCTCGCCAAAGGCGGCATCTTCGTCCACGAAGTCAACCATGTCGCTTGTGGTCGCGTCGGTCTCGAACTCACTGACCTCGTCGTCTTCAGCTATCAGATCCAATCCGTTATGCTGCTCGGGGGACAGTTCAGTCTCTTCGTCTTCCTGTCCGTTGAAAAGGCGCGCAACCGATGCGACACGGTCTCCATCCTTCAGATCCATCATTCGAACCCCGCGTGAGGACCGGCCCATCTCGGGGATGCTGCTCACGAGAGTGCGCAGGATGATGCCGCTCTCTGACATGAGTGTTACCTCATCTTCGTTCTGTACCACACGACCATCAACAATGGGTCCGGTCGTGTCGGTTACGCGATACGCTCGCACTCCCTTGCCGCCGCGTCCCTGGCGTCTGAACTCCTCCAAGGAAGTACAGCGTCCGTACCCTTTTTCAGATGCTAAGAAGAGCTTGCCTTCCGACTCGACGATCTCCGCAACGGCAATGCGATCCCCTTCATCAAAGCGCATCGCGATGACTCCCACGGCTGTGCGTCCCATAGCACGCACGTCCTGTTCGTGAAAGCGAATGCCCTGTCCCTGTTCCGTCACCAGTATGACATCGTCCGTTCCTTGCGTCAAACGCACCCAACAAAGCTCGTCGCCATCATTGATCCGGGTAGCGATTAGGCCACTAGGACGAACTGAGTCAAACTCCTTCAGCGATACTCGCTTGGTGATACCCTGGCGCGTAATCATCAGCACATATTTGGCTTCATCGAAGTCAGGTACATTGACCACTGCGGTAACGCGTTCGTCGGGAGCGATGCTCAATATGCCTGCCAGCAGTACACCCTTTGCCGTACGACCGGTGTCGGGGATCTGGTAGACCTTTTCCTGGTAGACCTTGCCACGGTCGGTAAAGAAGAGCAATGTGTCGTGGCTATTGGCCGAGATCAGCTTGCTGATCCCATCCTCGTCATGCGTGGTCATTCCCAACACGCCGCGCCCGCCGCGGCCTTGGGCACGATAGATCGACCAGGGGACGCGCTTCACATATCCGCGCTGGGTTACAGAGATGAGGACATTCTCCTTCGCAACCAGGTCCTCATCATTGAAACTGCCGTCCATGTGAGGCAGAATCTTTGTGCGCCGGGGATCCGCGTAGCGCTGACGCAGTTCCAGAAGATCCGTGCGGATGACGTACCGCTGCTGGAGAGGAGAGGCAAGGAGTCCCTCGAGGTAGGAGATTGTGCGCAGCAATTCCGCGTACTCATCTTCCAGTTTCTGCCGCTCCAGACCGGTTAGGCGGCGCAATTGCATATCGAGGATGGCTTGGGCCTGGGCCTCGCTAAGTCCGAACCGGCTCATCAACCGCCCGCGAGCGGTCTCCACATCGGGCGACTCGCGAATCGTCTGGATGACTGCATCAAGGTGGTCTAGTGCGATCAGCAGCCCTTCGAGAATATGGGCCCGCTCTTGCGCTTTGTTTAGCTCGTATTGGCTGCGGCGAATGAGCACCTCTATGCGGTGCTCGACGAAGATCTGCAACAGCCGTTTCAGCGGTAGCACGCGCGGCACGCCGTCCACGAGCGCGAGAAGTTGGATCCCGAACGTCGACTGCAAGGGCGTGTGCTTATAGAGCCGATTCAGTGCTTTCTGCGGCTGGGTGCCACGTTTGAGCTCGATCACGATGCCCATACCACGCTTGTCCGACTCGTCCCGAAGGTCGCTAATCTCATCCAGCTTCCCAGCTCGAACCAGATACGCGATCCGCTCCAGTAGACTCGTTTTGTTGAGTTGATAGGGAATCTCAGTAATGACAATGCGGAACCGTCCGTTGTTCATTTCCTCGATATCGGCCACGGCACGCACGATGGCTTTGCCCCGTCCGGTGGCATAGGCCTTGATGATCGGCTCTTGTCCCAGAATCTGTCCGCCGGTCGGGAAATCTGGGCCCTTGACTATACCCATCAACTCCTCGACGCTGATCTCATCCTGCCGATCCCAGTTATCCAGCATATGGACAAGCGCGTCGACCGTTTCACCCAGATTGTGGGGCGGGATGTTGGTCGCCATTCCGACAGCGATGCCCGATGATCCGTTAATGATTAGGTTGGGCAGACGCGCTGGGAGTACGGTTGGCTCTTGTAAACTTCCATCGAAATTCTCTTTCCATTCAACGGTGTTCTTCTCGATATCGCTTAAGAGCTCTGTTGCCAGGTGGGTGAGCCGTGCCTCGGTGTAACGCATCGCCGCCGGCGAATCCCCGTCAATCGATCCGAAGTTGCCCTGCCCGTCCACCAACATATACCGCATTGAGAAATCCTGCGCCAGACGGGCCATCGCTTCGTAGACTGCGCTGTCGCCGTGGGGATGGTACTTGCCCAGCACCTCTCCCACGATACGCGCCGACTTCTTGTGCGGGCTATTGGGACGGAGTCCCATGTCATGCATCGCGTAGAGAATGCGACGTTGAACTGGCTTGAGTCCATCTCGTGCATCGGGGAGAGCACGAGATACAATCACGCTCATCGCGTAATCGATGTAGGCGGACCGCATTTCGCTTTGAATGTCAACCGGCTTGACGTGACCGATTTCGGTGTCTGCCTCGGGCTGTTCTGCTGCGGATAGTTCTGATTCCAAGAGACTCTCTACCTTCCGGACCAAATGTGATCCAGGCAAGCGACAGTGGATCATACCCAGACAAATTGGATGGTCAGGGATGCCTGCCGGTGCTCAATCTAGCGGATTGTCTGTCCCTGTTATTGCCAGTAATCTAGTTTTGTGTATATAAGGAAACACTGAAGCTTTCCGAATAGGATTATACCGCAAAGCAGACAGAAGACGAGTATAGGCGAGGTTAGATTGTTGAGCGCGAGGAGCTACCGTACTTCCAGGGCGTCTACCGATACCTCACCACTGAGGACGGTGAGAGTGATCTGGCGCTGCTCCGGGAGGAGGCTGAAATCTAGGCGGAGGGGTGCTTCCGCCAGGATCAAATCGCGGCTCTTCCCCGTCCCATCGCGAACTTGGAGCGTTCCCCCTCCAGGTCCAGGGTGCAGCCACAGAGAACGTCCTTCCCAAGTCAAGCTGAGCGTGGCACCAGGCGTGGTAGTACGACGGTAACTGCCCAGGATAGCTTGGGGGCTGGTTATGTCCTCCCAAGGACCTGTATAAGTCATCTGCCAGGTGGTCTCTTGATGATAGCCCCTGTACAGCGTTGGCTCGAGGTTGTTAAAATAGTCCGATAGAGCGTGGTACACCGGCATAGGAGTAAAGTCGGGATCGAGCAGCCGGAAATAATAGGCAGGATCATGCTGCTCGGCGTCAGTTGCCTTCTTGAAGAACCAGACGGTGGTGACACCCGCCCAAGGCCATTCGCGTTGGATTCGCTCGAACGCAAGGGGTGCCCAACGGGCTTGCTGATCCAACGTCACCCGTCCGTACCGGTCGGGAATACCCTCCGGGGCGGCGTTACTGTTCATTTCGCTGATCCAGATAGGCTTGTGCTCGTCACCATTGGCGACCATCACATCACGCAGCCATATAGGACGGGAGAAGTTGATCTCCCGTTGTGTGAGCCGGTGGTCGGTGGGTCCTGACCAAAGCATATAGTCATTGACCGCCATAATATCAAAGCACGCTCCGGCACCAGCAGCATACATGCGTTGTAGAAAGACCGTATCCATCATGTTGTTGCCATGGTAGTCGGCGTTCCAGGTGCCGAGCTCTTGAGTCTGAGCCATAGCGGCGCTGATGATGACAGCGTCGGGGTCCACGGCTTTGATGCGATGATAGGTTGCGCACAACAAGTCAGTGTATGCGTCTGGGCTGACCGGCTGGTTACCCCACTCGGGATACACGTTGGGCTCATTCCAGATCTGATAGTACTTGATCCGACCCGCATAGCGGGTAGCGACGGCGGCTGCGAAATCGACGAAATCCTCAATGCGATCCGGTGGCCCGAAAGCACCACGCTCTGTGCCATCGTGGCGACTCCAGGCAGGAGGCGCACCTATGCGCGCGATAACGCCCAGCTCATAACCCTCGGCAAGATCGAGAATCTGATCGTACTTGTCCCATGCCGAACGGTAGGGCTCGTGCCGGCGATCCTCATAGTCACCTTTGCCGTGAATTTCGATGTCGTACCAGGGGAAAGGCTGCCGAATCCATCGGAACCCTGCATCCGCGATCATCTGCAAGACAAGGTCGCGTTTCTCTGGCTCAACTTCCTGCTCAAGTTCGGTGTTGACCCCGAAAGGAGGAAGGTCGGTGTACGTAACCGGCACATTCGCCCGGGTTTGGGGACGAGGGCGAAACTGGCCGGCGACCCATTGAACGATGCCCCTGAACTGGGACGCTAACGCCTCCTCGCCCGTGAGCTGAAACATCAGTGAGCGAGGATCGGTGAGATGATGGCGCAAAGTGCTCAGGGCAGGAGTGGGAAGCGTTAGAAAAGCGAGGATAGCACCAGCCAGCACTGTGGCGCCGAAAATCTGCACCAGGACGACCGGGACGCCGGGCCATTGACGACGAAGCATATACCGCGCCGGTTATATCAGTTTGCCAGAGGCTACAGCGAGTCTCTCTGCCAGCATCAGGGCAACCGAAAGGGGTTGCTGCTTGTCTACGTAGCTTCTAACTTCGACCAGCGATTTTTCGTAGAGCTCCAAAAGGGAGGTATCATCTTCTTTGTACCCGCTCACCGTACGGCGGGCACAGGTACAGCATCCCAATGAAGCACGATAGCTGTCAAGATCACACGTAAGGCAGCTACCCAATCGAATCATCAGCAGGCCAAACGCCAGAACTTCATCCTGGTTGTGTGGTAACTGAGCCACACGCCGGATTAGATCCTGCCACTTAGGGCCCCGTAGGTCACCTAGCTGCTCGATGCACCGGGGTGGAAAAAGAATCTCACTATCGGGATACATTATGTCCTGTTCAGAGGCTGTCAGCCATCAGCAAAAGCGTATCTGACGCTATCATGCCAAGATTCTAACCAAAACGCGGTAATCATAGCACATTCGAGGCCGTTTTTCAAGGGTCGAAGAGGAAACTCACCTTATCTCAGTAGAAAGTCAAACCGAGTGACCTTCTACCGTCGTCTGAAAAGGAGAGGACCCGGCTATTGCCGGGTCCTCCACATAGCTAAATGATCCATATACCACCTCCTGAATTAGGAGATACGGTAATCAGATGTGCGCGCCCACTCAAATTACCGTCCAATAGCATTATACCACACTTGTCAAGACCTGTGTTAATCAATCCCCGTTTTTCGGAAACCGCTGCATTTTGCAGTCAGATCTCTGTCCCGGATCGTGACCGCGGAGGGCTAACCCGGTATGGTGCTCGCCTTGATCTGCATTGCACGGTCCACCTCGTCGGCAAGAATCATGCGGCCTAACTCTACACCATATTCCGAAAGCTCCGGGATGGCGCGGACGTCATCCATAGCAATCGGACGGGCTAGATCCACCTGGAAACGGCGGAAATCAAGCTCTTCGAAAAACGTGTCGACCAGGTGAACCTGTTGGTCTGCTGCGGACTCCATAAAGGCGCCGAGGAGGGGCGAAAGCCACTGCCAGGCCCACCAGCGGTCCGCTTTCAGCGCGTGGGGTGCGCGGGGATCCCGTCCCGTTCCCAGGCTGATTAGCGTCGTCTCCGCGGGGTCCCAACCCAAGCAGAACTTGATTTCGTAGGCGGCGACGTAACTGGGGTTGGCGTAGGACCCGACCCCGCCATCGATGTAGCGCCCCTCGATCACGGGGAAGTAGGTCGGCACGGAGCTTGATGACAGCACGGCTTTGACGATAGGCCACGTGGCGTACTCCGGTTTCCACGGCTTGATGAAGCGTGTACGGTTCTCCAGCAGGTCAAATGCTGTGATCACCAGGTCGATGCGCGGCGAGGCGTCCCACAGGTCACCCATCGTCAGGGCCCCCAGATAGGTTTGCAGCGCCTGGGTCAGAGGTTCCAGTGCGTACCGGTAGCGGGCCAGAAGCCAAAGCTGGCTGCGGAGTGTAGTACGGAAGACAGTTTCACCCAGCTCTGTGTACAGAGTATGCATCTCCGCACCTGTCAGTCCGACGGCGATTCCGGCGGAGATGATGGCGCCGGTAGAGGTGCCCGCGGCGAGCTCGAAGACCGAGGGAGCTCCAACGCCCAGGTGTTCTTCGAGAATCGACAGGGCTCGGGCCACCATCACACCCTTGATGCCACCTCCGTCGATGGCGATGGCGACGTGCTTACGGAATGGCTTCATCCAGCACCTCCTCTACGTATGTGTGGGGGCGGATCTTCTGTTCCCGCTGAGGATACCACGATCCGCCAGGCAGCCAAACGTTTCCCGGAATTCACCTGATTGTCCTCAAACAGCACCGCTGCGAGGTCAAGTGGTCTGCCATCTTCACACTTGTGCACGGAATTCACACGGAGATCCAGGCATCGCGAATGCGGGCGCGCGTGGATCCGGGGGGCATGCCGATTCTGCTCCTCGATCAGGACCGGTCGCGATGGATAGCTCTTACGACGGAGTTTGCATCTGATAAAAAGAAGAGTCGGGGCGGGCGGATTTGAACCGCCGACCTCACGGACCCAAACCGTGCGCGCTAACCAAACTGCGCTACGCCCCGTAATTTACTCAGTTATACCCGGATTCACCGTTTCGTCAAGGTGACCAGGAGAGGCGCTGATTCTCCCAACCTGGGAGTGAAGGCCCGAGGTCGAGCACCCGGTCGATCTGCCCACTTCCCGAACTCAAAGTACCGAGCTCGGCGACGTAGACGGCCCAACTACCGCCGCGGTTACTGACAAATGCAAGCCGGCTTCCGTCGGGAGACCAGGCAGGCAGGCCGTCATCGGAGGGTGTCGCAGTAAGCTGCTGCACGCCACCCTCGGGGTTGAGCAGGAAGAGGTTCCAACTCCCGGTGACATTGCTCATATAAGCCATCAAGTTACCCATCGGCGCCCAACTCACGGCAATGTCGCTTCCACTACCAGTGAGGCGCGTGCCGGGCTGGTCGTCATCCGGATTGTCGACGATGATGCCGCAGCCTCCATCGGCGGTGCATCCGGTGTAGGCAATGAGCCCCCCGCGGCCCCACGCCGGCGCCCACCCGGCACCCAAGCGCCGTGGTTCGCCGGTCCCATCCGTGTTAGCAACGTAGATGCCCCACGTTCCGTCGGCGTCCCGAGCGGCGTAGGCAATCCGCCGGCTGTCAGGGGAGAGCGTGGGCCAGGCGGGTTGGTTCGACCACAGAAGGTCCAAGGGGATGCCTTCTTCCGGCAGTATCATACGCAGTGACCCAGAGGCGCGGTCGCGATAGGCCAGTCGTCCGCTGCCCCATTCCCAGGATGCTTGATCGGCGCTGGCTGCGACGCGGATGATCCGACCATCGGCGTAGAGGGCATAAAGATCGTACACGCCGCTCGCAGAGTTGAAGACCGGATAGCTCAGTCGTCCCATCGAGAATCCGATGATCGGCTGAGGGGTCAAGATAGGCAACGCCCCATCGACAGGGACCGGTGTCGCTACCAGACACACTTGCGCCGCACTCGCGCGCTTGTCCTCCACTCGACTATTGGCGTACAGACGAAGGGCACGGCTATATTGTATCTCTGCGGGGCACATTTCACCACGTTGCGCGAAGTCATCCCCATGTTCAATATACGCGCGATGGATCCGCTGTGCCACATCCCGGTAGTTGGGTGCCGTCGCGTACAGTGCCTCAAGGCGTTGAATGCACAGATCCCAGTCCGCGCCCCAGTACGTCAGAGCATCAAGGTAGCGAATTGCGAGGTTGCGCTCCTGGACCAGATCGGCGTCGATGGGTCGTAATGCGATGGCTTGATCCAGATAGGATATGCCAATTTCTAGCTGTTCCTCTGCCATATAGCTCTGCCCGGCACGATAGAGGCTCTGAAAGAGCATCTGCTCTACCGACTCCTGCTCATAGAGAGCGTCGAGGGCGCGTAGTTGCGAGAGGGATCGTGCTGCCGCCACCCAGTCTTCTTCGTCGTAGGATGACTGGGCCTGCAGCAGAAGTTGCTCTGCCACCGATTGGGCGACCTCCAACGTGGGGGTAGGTTTTACTTCCAGCCGGGCACGCGCTTCAGCGACGCCCTGACGGGCGAGTGGATGGTCAGTCTCAGCCGCGGCTAGCACATACTCAAATTCCGCAAGGGCGCGTTCAAAGCGACCGTCGTTCAGCGCCTGAATACCTGACTGGTAGTGTTGCTCGATCAAGGCGACACGTCGCGTCTGACGGTCCCGCTCACCGTCATAGATCCCTGCATAAGCTGCGGCCGCGAGAGCGCCTCCAAAGAGAACTATCGCCAGGAGGACAACCAAGACCGTCACCCACCATCTTCGTTTGACCACGGGGCCGCTGTCTGTTTGGGAACTCGATTTGGTGTCATGCGCTTGCTCAGCAGTAGAAGGCGAGGGCGGGTCCGCTCTCAGCGGGTTGGGCGCTTGAGACGCAGAGCCGGTAGGCTCGGGTGGATGCAGTTCGGGCCTCGCAAGTCGAGCAGACGCCGGGCGCGTCCGTCGGAGGTGGAACCAGCGACGCTTCCTCTTCTCCTCTACCAACGTGGCGGCGCAGTGAGGGCAGACGACGGTCGCGCCCTGGAGCTCTTTATGACATCTCGGGCATTGCTCCATAGGATCTAGTCCCAGTGGAAATCCTCGAGCGCCAAACCACCAACAAACTCCCGCAATAAGGAATTGTCTGGCGTGTACTCTACGTGCAGGGGCCGGAACCATTGTAGGAACGCGAGTAAGCGTTTGGCCTCGACCCACTGCCGCGACTTCCGGTCCACCTGCAAGAGCAACGGCTCGGCCAAAGGCTTGAGCACCGAAAGCTCATACACGAGAGCCGAGTTGAACATCACGTCGGCGTATTCCTGAAAAGGAAAGATGTAGCGTTTCTCGCCCCGGCGAACACTCTCCCAGCGCCGGAGCGTCTCTGTCGCCGTGTAGCCGCGTGTCCGCGCGTCCCGAGTGATGCGCCGAATTAGGCGCGTATCGGTCGTCGGAACGCGGTTGTGCCGGTCAATGTTGATTTGCGTGAGCGCCGATACATAGACGCGAAAAAGCGACTCTGTACCCACGGAGTAGGCGAGACGCGGATTTAGGCCGTGGATGCCTTCCACGATCAAGACCTGATCAGGATGGAGCTGTGCTTGCGCGCCCGGTTCGCGTTTCCCGGTACGGAAGTTGTACCGCGGCAATCGGACCTGTTCACCTCTCATCAGCGCTTGAAGTTGCTCGTTGAACAGTGGTAAGTCGACTGCTTCCAACGCCTCGAAATTGTACTCGCCGAACTCGTCGCGCGGCGTATCCGCGCGGTTGACAAAGTAGTTATCCAGCTCGAGAGCGAAGGGACGAACGCCGTGGGCCAGCAACTGTACGGAAAGCCGCTTCGAGAAGGATGTCTTACCTGAAGAGGAGGGGCCGGCGATCAACACCAGGCGCACGCTCGTCTCCCGCTCTGCAATTTGGCGGGCGACATCCGCGATTACCTGTTCGTGCAACGCTTCCGATACTAGAATGACTTCACGGGCACGCCCTCCCGCGATAGCCCTGTTAAGGCTGCCGACACTTTCGGTCTCCAACACTCGTAGCCAATTCCCGTACTCTCGGAAGACGCGCTTGAGCTGTGGATAGCGCACTGGTTCCTGAAGTCGCGTCGGCTCGTGCCTCCGCGGGAACTGCAGGATGAATCCATCTTCCCATCGTAGAAGTCTGAAGAACTTCAAATAACCGGTGCTCGGCACCATATATCCGTGGAAGTAATCGCGATATCCGTCCAACCCATACAGGCGCAGATAGGCTCTACGGTTGCGGTCCCGCTCTTCGAAGACCGCAACTTTATCCAATTCCCCACGCTCTTTGAAGATACTGAGAGCATCTTCCAGAGCCACTTCCTCTTCTCGGAGGATAGGAACGTCTTGGTCGATCAAGCGCTGCATTTCCTCAGAAAGCTGCTCCAACTCCGCTTCCGTCAAGGGCTCACGGTTGCGGGCTTCGCAAAAGTACCCGCCGTAGGGCAGAGAGTGATCCACGTAAATTTGTGCATGCGGAAAGAGCCTGTGAGCTGTCGCCACCATAAGGAAGGTCAGCGAGCGACGGTAGATGCGGACGCCATCCGATTGGGAGAGATCTATCGGTTCGACGCTGCTATCCTGCTCTATGCCGAAGGTCAACTCGCGTAGGTTGCCATTGACCAAGGCTGCGATGAGCGGTACCTCAGCTTCCGGATACGCAGCGTTGAGAAAGTCTTCTACCCGAGTCCCTATCGCACCTTCATAGCACCGCCCATCGGGCAGTGTGATCTGGGCAGTTTGGCGAGGTTGACTTCGTTGAACCTTATGAGAGTGTATCATCCTATGGCCTTATGTCGGCGGGAGCTTTGCAGTGTGCAGAAACTCCGGCGAACGCAAATCTTGCTCGGAAAGCTATTCAAATTTCTAGTATACCGTCATTGAGGTCCTTGTAAAGCGCCGAAGCGCCGCCGATTCCTTGCTGATTTGTCGAGCTTCGTATACACTGGGGACAGGTTACGCGGAGGGTCGCTATGAAGCGCTTTGCTGTAGTGCAGCTTTCGGGGTGCGCCGGCTGCGATGTATCGCTGGTCAATGCCGATGCGTGGGTAGATGAATACAAGCTTGTCTACATGCCTCTGGTCGTCTCGACGCACGACATACCCGAGGTTGATATCCTGCTGATCACGGGCGGAGTGCGCAATGACGAGGATGTTTACAAGTTGCGCCACGCGGTGAAGCGGGCACAGATGGTCGTTGCCGTGGGGACGTGCGCGATTTCGGGAGGCGTGGCTAATTTGGGAGATCGGGACGAGGTCCGCGAGGTCTTCCTGGCGCACCACCAGCCTCACTTGGCGCCGCGCCTGCTTCCCAAATGTCACCCGGTAGACAATTATGTGAGTCCCGATCTCTATCTCTCTGGTTGCCCTCCGACCCCCGAACTCTTTATGGCGGTTCTGATGGAGGATCAAGACTTCCAGGCGAGTAGGATCGTATGCCAGGAGTGTGAGCGCAGCAAGCTTCGCGATATGCGACCCACGCATCTGATGGGGTTTCAACAGGGCCAAGTGGATTCGGAGATTTGCCTGATTAACCAGGGCTATCTTTGCATAGGGTCATCGACGCGCGGAGGATGTCGCGCACCATGTCCCCGTGCAGGGCATCCTTGCGTTGCCTGTCGCGGTCCATCGGACGTCTTCATCGAGAAGGATTCAGAAGTGTGGTTCGGGAGCATCAAACGAGTCTTTGATTCGATGACCTCTGTGCCTTCCGACGAGATCGAGGCTGGCTTGCGCTCCCCACAACTCGCTCTCTTCCTTTTCCAGTTCTCGGACTATGCAGGCGATGACCGCGCGGCACGCTCCAGGGAGAAGATGTTCTGAGATGGCTACGTTGACATTCCCTTTGAGTCGCATGGAGGGACATGCGCAGGTCGTGGTTGAGATCAGCCGGGGCACGGTAGTGTCAGCCCACTTCCAGGCAACCGAGTATCGCGGATTTGAACTTCTGGTGCTGGGGGGACCGGCAGAGCAAATGCCCGTCATTGTGCCCCGGATCTGCGGGGTTTGTTCGACGGCACACCATGTGGCTGCGGTCAAGACACTGGAGGCCATCTACGGCGTGACACCACCCCCAGTTGCACTTAAGATTCGAGAGCTATTAATGCTGGGCCAGCTTCTTCAGAACCAGGCGACATCGCTATTCATCTTCACGATGCCTGATCGGGTGGGCGCGGAGAGCCTTTACGACCTGGCGGAGCGTGGACCGGAGGAGGTTGCGGCGGATACGGTCGCTCACGCGCTGCAAGTACGTCAGGTGGGCACGCACTTGATCACCCTGGCGGGCGGGCAGTTCATTCATCCGGTCAAAGCGGTCGTCGGTGGCGTAACCTCAGGCTTGGACTCTGAAGGCGCTTTAAAGATGCTCGACGAGCTGGCGTGGGCGCTGCCGATAGCGAGCGAGCTTTTTGATGCGTACTGGGAGGCGTCGCTCGCCATGGGTGAGCGGTTGGGTACCTGGGGCGATGATGCGCCCGCCTGCTACATTACCTCTGTGGGCGGAGAACGTCCGAATTACTACGGTGATGTACTGCGGGTCTTGGGTTGCGACGGGGAGGAGGTCTGTACAATCTTCCCCGCCGATGACTACCAGCAGTATTTGATTGAAGAAGAGGCTGAGTATAGTTATGCTCGCAAGACCAGCTATCAGAATCAGGTGATGCGGGCGAATAGCCTGGCCCGCATCAATTTGGCCCAGCATATGGATACGCCGCGGGCTGACGGTTATCTGACTCGGTTCCACGAGGCCTTTGGCCAACCGGCGCACGCGATTATGCTCTTCGATCTGGCGCGCGGTATTGAGCTGGTCTACGCCATCGAGCGGGCTCGCGAAATCCTGGTGGAGCTTCTTGATACGGGACAGGTCGACGATCGGGCAGATGTGAAGGTTCCCTATACTCCGCGCGATGGCGAGGGATACGGATTGGTGGAAGCCCCACGTGGTCCTCTCATCCATCACTATCGGGTGGAGATGGGAAAAATAGCTCAGGCCGAGTTTATCATTCCCACGGTCCACAACTTGGCGGCGATCGAACGGGCCTTGCGCGTCGCTGCCGAGCGTTATGTGACAGCTGAGAGTGTTGCGCTGGAGCTTGAGCTGGCAGTAGGCCGGGTCGTGCGCAGCTTCGACCCGTGCATTGCCTGTGCAACACATTGAACTGGCTCGGAGACACCGGCTTTCTACCTAGACGAGGTTAGCGATGCTACGACAGAAATCTTGCCATATTCTTTTGCTGATTGTCATGCTGATGATGGCCAGTTTAGCAGGGCCCGTACAAGCACAAACGTCCCCCTCACACACGGTCCAGGCAGGGGAAAACCTCTTCCGCATCGCCCTCTATTATGGCGTCACCGTCGATCAGATTCTCGCCGCCAATGACCTCACCACCGTCTACATCAACGTGGGACAGAGGCTTACCATACCCGGTGAGGTGACGGTCGGACCCCCTTCCGAACCGCTCGTACCGCCCTCTGAGCGCGTAGATAGTGACTCGACTGAGCCGCCACCTGTTCCAACACCTGCGATGCCCGATCTCGACGCACGCTCCTATGTCGTGCAGTCGGGAGACACGCTGTCGCTGGTCGCGGCGCGGTTAGGGCTGTCAGTATGGGCGTTGCGGCTCGAGAATGGCTTGTGGGGCTTAGCTGCGCTTGCGCCAGGGCAAACGCTGTTGCTTCCGGGGCTTGAGCCCGTCGCCGCGGCAACCGAGGACCCTGAAGCCGCGGAGCCTGAGATCGAGGAGACGGAAGTCGAGGCGCCCGACATCGAGGTACCAGCTCCAACCCCGGTACCCGAGCCTATTCCGGCAGGTGCGGAAACGTACACCGTACGCATGGGAGATACTCTGAGCCAGATTGCGTCTCGATCGGGAAGAACCGTGAACGAACTCGCGCGCCTAAACGGGATCGCGAACCCTTCTCAGATCTACGTGGGCCAGGTTCTACGCCTTACCGGAACCGCGCCGGCGCCGACCGGTGTCGGGAAGTTGGTCGTCGTGAATCTGACCCAGCAGCGGCTCTATGCTTATCAGGGCGACCAGCTCGTTTACTCTTTTGTCGCCTCCTCCGGTAAAGCGCCATACTATACTCGAACTGGCGAGTTCCGCATTCAGAGCAAGTTCCCCCGTGCCTGGGGCTCCACCTGGAGTATCTGGATGCCGCACTGGCTGGGCATCTACTGGGCTGGTTCCATGGAGAACGGGATTCATGCACTGCCCGTCACAACAGGCGGACAGGTGCTTTGGGCAGGTGCCCTGGGATCGCCGATCTCGTATGGCTGCATTGTTCTCGGCACTTACGAAGCGCAGCTTCTCTATGAGTGGGTGGATATCGGCACGCCGGTCTCCATCCGCTACTGAATGAAGCTGTCTCCCAATTTGTGGATCGCTGTATGGGAGGCCCCGTGTGCTGGTGGGAGATGCGCTTAACTTGCCCCGTATGATAAATGATCCAAAACTACGCCATTACACGCTTCATCCAATCTGAAAGGCAGGTGTTGTGACCATGCATGCGCAGGGATCACGGTCCAAACTCGATTACGGCAAGACGTTGATCATCGGATTCGGTTTCTTTGGCATAAGTGTGATGTGGAAGCTGTATAACGACTACGTCCCCATCTTTCTGCAAGCAGGCAATCCCGCGTTTGAGACGGGCACACGGGCGGCGGGCTTTGGGTTTGGTGCCGCGCTCACGGGCTTCATTATGACGCTTGATAATATCGCGGGACTTTTCCTTCTTCCGCTGATTGGTGTGTGGAGTGATCGCGTCTGGACGCGTTTGGGACGGCGTAAGCCTTTTATCGTGGCGCTAGCGCCGATTTCGATAGCGGCGTTCGTGATGATTCCCTTTGTGGTAAGGGGAATTCCGGAGACCCTCAGCGGGGAAGCGGCTCAACTGGGATCGACACTGGCGCTCTTCATGATAGCTGTGGGTATTTTCCTGCTGGCGATGGCGGGATTTCGCACGCCTGTGATCTCCTTGATGCCGGACCTGACGCCCTCCAACCTGCGGAGTCAGGCCAATGGCATTATCAATCTGATGGGAGGATTGGGAGGCGTGATTATCACGCTGGTAGGCGCGTTTTTGTATAGTATCGATATTGCCCTGCCCTTTATTATCGCCGGCGTCCTGATGGCACTCGCGGTTGTGGTGCTGGTTATCCTGGTTCGCGAGCCCCGCCAGTTACCTTATGCCCCCGAAGCGCGCGAGGAGCATGGGCGGCTCAATGTCAGAGCTAGTTTCCTTGCGGTTCCCGAGAAAGCGCGGCGGAGTCTGCTTTTCCTGATGCTCGCCATCTTCCTTTGGTTCGTAGGATATAACGCGATCGAGACCTTCTTCACTTCCTATGGCGTCAACGTGCTAGGGATCCAGGAGAATGAGGCCTCCCTGCTCTCAAGCGTTTCCTACATCACCTTTATCCTCTTCGCGGTGCCCAGTGGGTTCATTGCCGCTCGTATTGGACGACGTACGACCATCACCGCGGGTCTCTTGATCTTCGCGGTTCTGCTTCTCGTCGGCTATCTCGTCCCGAACATCTTCGTAATTGGCGGCGCGCTGGCTTTCGGTGGGCTAGCCTGGGCGCTGGTGAATATCAACTCACTCCCGATGGTCGTTGATAGTGCTGTCAGTGATGTCACGATCGGGACCTACATCGGCTTCTATTACCTGGCCTCCCAGTTGGCGGCGATAACCGGGCCTGTTCTGAATGGGATTGTGATTGAGCGAACGGGGAATTTCGGATTGGTGCTCTTGGTGCCGGTGATTTTCTTTGTCCTGGCCGCGTTGGCGATGCGCGGCGTGACACGCGGCGAAGCTCGCGAAAGCAGCGCCTGATGACGCATCATAGACTACCACGTCTATGAGAGTCTCAGTGGTCGGAAGTCGTCTCGTATTCCGACCACTCTGGTCCGTGGGAACGAGCTTTTCACTAAATGTATTCAAAAGCTTGACAATTAGTGTACGTCTTGCTATACTGTAAATAGTTGTATGAACAAATATCGTATGCCACGAGGAGGTAGTAGCAATGGAGAAACCGCTGGAGGTTGTACCGAGTTACTATGACGTATTTCGCAATGATCTCCTGGATATGCCCCAGGAAGAGTGCAGCAATGAGATAGAGTGTGCGGTCACGATGATTCTTGAAGCCATTGGCGAGGATCCGGAACGCGAAGGCTTGCTGCAGACGCCGGGTAGGGTTTCGCGTATGTATGAGGAGTTGACCGCGGGTTATCATGTTGACCCAGAGCGCCTAATCAATGGCGCCCTCTTTCAAGTTGAATACAACGAAATGGTGATCGTGCGCGACATCGACTTCTACAGCATGTGCGAACATCATATTCTGCCCTTTATGGGCAGGGCGCATGTGGCCTACATCCCGAACAATAAGGTGATCGGTTTGAGCAAGATCCCGCGCGTCGTGGAGATGTATGCGCGCCGGCTGCAGGTTCAGGAGCGCATGACGCAACAGATTGCCACTTTCCTTGACGAAACGCTGCATCCAAAGGGCGTTGCGGTAGTGGTTCAGGGACTCCATATGTGTGCGGCGATGCGAGGTGTCAAGAAGGCCAACGCCCGTATGACGACCAGCGCGATGCTCGGACAGTTCAAGACGGATCAGACCGTGCGCTCGGAGTTCTTCGAACATATCGGCAGTAACGCCGTTGATTTCTAGGCGGCATTTCTGATGCTGTTCGCCGCGCCAAAGGAGAGCCTATGCCCGACGAGATTCTGATTAGGGATCTCCTCCTCCGTACCTTTGTTGGCATTAACCAAGAGGAACGGGAGAAACGTCAGGATGTCTTGATCAACATCACGCTTTATGCAGACACGCGAGACGCGGGTCGTTCCGACAAGATCGATGACGCCGTCAACTATCGCACGATCACCAAGAACGTCATTCGTATGGTCGAGGCCTCCCGCTTCTATCTGGTCGAGCGGCTTGCGGCAGAGGTCATGTCCCTCTGCCTGGCGGATGCTCGCGTGGAGGCAGCACGGGTCCGAGTTGAGAAGCCGGGTGCTTTGCGTTTCGCCCGCTCGGTCGGGGTAGAGATCGCGCGCAGCCGGCAGGAGCTGACAAGAGAGCCCACCCGTGTGCTCGTTACGGTGGGTTCGAACATCGATCCGGTCGCGAACTTGCGGGCTGGAGTCCGCAAGTTGCGCGAGCAGGCGGGGCTCTCCGTTGTGGCGGTCTCGCCGGTCTACCGCACTCCACCAGTTGGCAAGGTGGATCAGCCCGACTTTCTAAATGCTGCAGTCGCGGTGCAGACGTCATTGCCGCCCGGCGAACTCAAGACTGGAGTCTTGCAGCCGATAGAGGAAGCGCTAGGTCGTGTGAGAACTGCGGACAAGAATGCACCTCGAACGATCGATCTCGATATCGCCCTCTACGGCTATGAAGTGCTTGACTTGGGTTCGCGGCACATTCCAGACCCCGACATCAAAAAGCATGCCCACATCGCGAGGCCCTTGGCAGACCTTGCTCCCCACTATATCCATCCGGAGACGGGTGAAACGCTTGAGGAAATTGCCCGACAGCTCCCGCAGGCCGGTATCGAGTTACAGGATGATGTGCGCCTGTAGCCTATGCACCTCACCAAAGGAGTGATCCCTTGGATACTCCGGCTCTGACTGCCTACATGGAGGCTCACGTCGATCAGATGCTGGCGCGCCTGAAAGAGCTTGTCGAACACGAGTCTCCCAGCACCGACAAACTCCATTTGGATCGCCTTGCTGAGCATCTCGCCCGTCGCTGGGAGTCCCTCGGCGCCGTCGTCAGCATCATAGACAACCCGGTACGTGGCAACCATCTCTGTATTTCGCTACCCTCTGTCGTCTCAGGTCCAAGCGTAGCACCCATTCTGCTATTGGGCCACTTCGACACCGTGTGGCCTATTGGAACATTGGCGCGCCGCCCTTTCACCGTCGAAGCGACACGGGCGATGGGGCCGGGCGTCTGTGACATGAAGGGCGGTTTGGTGATAGCTGAGTTTGCACTTCAAGCCATATCGAACCTGGCATTGCCCCTATCGCGTCCCATTACACTTATGGTGAACTCTGACGAGGAGATTGGCAGCACGACCTCGCGCGGGCTTATCGAGGCGGAGGCTGCTTTGGCAAAGGCGGTATTAGTGCTGGAGCCTGCCACCCCGAGTGGTGCGCTCAAGACCGCGCGGAAGGGGGTCGGCGGATATACGGTTACGGTGACAGGCCGGGCCTCACACGCTGGTGTCGCTCCTGAGGAGGGTGTCAGCGCTATTGAGGAGTTGGCCCATCAAGTATTACGTCTCCACCAGATGACCGATCTGGAGTCTGGAACGACAGTCAATGTGGGCCTCTTTGAAGGGGGCACCCGTCCCAATGTGGTTGCCGCGGAAGCACAGGCCAGGGTCGATGTTCGTGTGTGGACGCGACAGGAGGCGGAGCGGGTCGATGCTGCCATTCGTGGGCTGCAGCCGCTCAATGCAGCAACGCAGCTCTCGGTGACTGGCGGCTTCGAGCGCTTTCCTATGGAGCGCAACGCGGGAACGCGTCAGCTGTTTACCGTTGCTCGGCGTGTCGGCCAGGATCTGGGGCTAGTCGTGCAAGAAGGGTCCTCAGGTGGCGGCAGCGATGGTAACTTTACGGCAGCTATGGGAGTTCCTACCCTCGACGGGCTTGGCGCTGTAGGGGACGGATCCCACGCCGATCACGAATTCGTTCAGGTAGCCTCCCTGCCCCAACGCGCAGCTCTGTTAGCTGCTCTCATGTGTGAGCTGTAGATGACGGTCGTACTAACCAGCCGTGGTGCACCTCAAGTGCACCACGGCTGGTCTTTCGAGCCTGATCACGACATAGCGGTGACTTCGTATCCTGCTTCTGCGACGGCTTCCTCGAACTCCGGCAAGCCGGTTGCGGCTGGATCGTAGGTGACTTCCGCAGCGCCGGCGTCCAGGTCTGTCTGCACATCCACGACGCCGTCGACGTTCTCTAGTGCGTGTGTCACGTGCTTCACGCACATGCCACAGGTCATTCCCTTGATCATAAGTCTCTTGGTTTCCATCATTGTCTCCTTATTCTTGGATCACAGTATTATGTACTTCGTTTTGCTTGGGGCGGTTGGCATACTGGACAGTAGTAGGTGCTACGCTGACCTTGCACAATCCGTGTCAGAATATAGCCGCAACGCGGACAGGTCTCGCCGCCCCGGTCATAGACCTGCAGGTGCTCCTGGTATCCACCGATTTTGCCATTGGGGTACGTATACTGGCGATCATCCAGACTCGTGCCGCCCTCTCTGATGGCCTTCCGCAGGACCGTCACGACTGCTTCATGTAGCCGCTCGCACTCGCAGACATCTAGACTGCCCGCGATGCGCTGCGGATGAATGCCGGCGCGCCACAGGATTTCGCTGGCATAGATGTTGCCCAGTCCGGCGATGAAGCGTTGATCGAGCAGGAGCCGCTTGATCTCGCCGCGACGCCCGGCTAGGCCGCGATGAAGCCAGTCGGCAGTGAAGCTCCCTCCTAAGGGTTCTGGTCCCAGTTTTCCAACAATCTCCTCAATGTCTCGAACTAAATACAGCCTTCCGAATTTGCGCGGATCGACGAAGGCGAGCTGCGAACGGTCTTGAAACGTGAGCAGAACGCGCATATGTTGGAAAGTATCGACTTCGGCGCCGGGTCCAAGCGTTATGAACCTACCGCTCATTCTCAGGTGTGCCAGCAGTCGCCAGCCTGTGTCCAGTTGGAGTATCAGGAACTTGCCCCGTCGCCCCGCAGCCCTGAAAGTCGCACGCACAAGCTGGGACCGGAACGCATCGAGACCAGGACGGTCGATGGTCCTGGGCCAGAGTACCTCGATGCTCTCGATCCTCTGTCCGACGATCTCCGCGCCCAGCTTGCGTGCAACGGTTTCAACTTCCGGAAGCTCTGGCATAGATCCTTGGATGTTTTTGCTACTTCTTCTTCCAGGTTTCCCACACTTTTCCGACGAGTTCGTCACCCGCTTTCAGTGTTTCGTCACCAGGATGCCAGCAAGCAGGAAGTTGCTCCCCTTGACGGGCGTAGACGTATTGTGCACCGTGAATGAGACGTAGCATCTCATCTACATCCCGTCCCATCGAGGCGTTGAGCACCTGGACAACCTGCAGCACTCCGTCAGGATCGATGATGAAGAATCCTCGCAAGTCGGTGCCCTCCTCCTGATCGTAAACCAGATACTGCTCGCCAATGAGCCCTCCTCGATCCGTCAACATCGGGTAGGGCACACCGCCCTCGATCATCTTCGATAGCTCGTGTTCTTGCCACGCCATGTGTGTTTGCGGTGAATCTACACTGATCGCAAGCACGACGATACCTCTGGATGTGAACGCCTCGTATCGCTCGGCGATTGTAGCAAGCTCCGTGGGGCAGACGAATGTAAAGTCCCCAGGGTAAAAGAAGAGTACCACCCACTTGCCTCGATACTCCGACAGGCTTACCCGTGTAATCTCTCCATCCACGAGTGCCTGTGCATCGAACGATGGTGCCGGCCGACCAACTTGTGCAATCTCATATACTTCGTCCATACTGAACCTCCTCGGGTCACACTAGACTGTGAACGATTGATAAGACAGGCGGTAGGTGCAGGTATAGTGACGTATTGCTGAATGCTGGATTGCTGAAAGCCGACCATAGTGTTGGTGTTATCTACTCTGCCTATCTCGGATAGCTGAATCGCGATTCGTACCGCTGCATCAACACCTCGAAATGGCGCTGCTCCGCGGCGGCGAGTTGTGTGAAAAGCTTACTGGCATCAGGATCGCTAGCCTGTTCGGCGCTGTTATGGTAGAGGCGGAAGCTCTTGTTCTCGATGTTGAGTCCGAAGAGCAGCGCATCTTCCTCACTCGGGTTCTCGGGTAGCTCGGACAGCTCTTTCTCAGCGGGTGGGAAGACGACCGATACGGCGTCGATGGAGCTGACAAGATCCAGCTCCGGAATCGGCGACCATCCATCGCCTGCCTGCAATGCATCGTACTGCCGCTTGATGTAGTTGTAGTGGTCGACTTCATCATCGGCAAGCTGTTGGAACATGGCTTTACCTGCTTGATCCTCCATGCGGGCAACCATACGCTGATAAAATTCGTGTCCATCCAGTTCCAACTTCAGAGCTTGAGCCAGTACATCCTTGAGATCCATATTTTTGTCTCCTTGTAAATCGTATGTGTAACGTATGTTTATTTTAGGGTGGTCTATCTGAGAAATCAAGTTGTCAGAGCGTCTCACGATGTGCAATATGCGGGCGTCCGACGTCCCAAGTCAAACTCCCTTGCCACTTAGTCCAGGACTAGTTCGCCCCAATAACACCATCTGCGATCCAGGTGGTTGTCTCTCTGCCTGTCACAGCTTCTGGGGGTTCTGGCGTCACGATCGGTGAGACCATAGTCGGCGTCGGCAGAGGCGACTCGAAAGTCGGCGTTGGTAAAGGGGGTTCGACAGTTGGCGTCGGCGTAGGGGTGGGAGACGGTG
>SLDA01000144.1 GCA_007125545.1 Thermoflexales bacterium
CGGGCGCGCGGATGCGCCCACGGTGGCCCATGCGGGGCTGCGGGCGGGGGCGCGGCGGGTGCTGATCTCGGCTCCGTCGGATACGGCCGGGATCACGGCGCCAAGCCGGTTCAACTCAGCCTCCCAGGCAGCACGGGAACCAAAGAGGCTCTCGGCGTTCCAGGTGTACTGCTGGGGAATCTCGCTGCGCTCGGGCACACGGTCTGGGGGCATGGGGCGTACTCCTTTGATAGGGATTGGGTCTCGATTTTCAGTTTTCAGTTGCCGGCTTTTTTGGTTTCAGTTGTCGGTCGAGAGCCACGGAGCCGGGATCGGCGGAATCTGGCTTCAGAATTGCGACCTGGCGGCGTGTGCGTCTCAACCTATCCTGGCCTCGATGATACTCCATAGCGGGAATTGCGAAAGCTCCGCAATGAGGGTAAGGGACTCAGGAGGCGGCCCAAAGAGTTGTGCTTAGCCGCCATCCTTATGCCCTTCAGGCGCCAAACACGAGGTCGCCGGTCCAGTCACGGATTGCCTTGATAACGGTGAGCGGGACGTCCGCGCTGGTGCTGGGATTCGTCGCTGAGGGGGTCCCCTGCCACTCGACGGTGACCGTTCCGGCGTCGCCGACGAACTCGATACGTGTGTGCATCCGATCGCCGTGGGGCTCCGCGATCAGACGGACCTCCGTCCGGTCGAGCCCCACCGTCGCCAGGGCCAGCATCGCCGTGATGTTGCTGCTCTTGGGAAAGGTGTGCGCTGCCTCCCGCGCCGTACCCGTGAAGAAGCAGGTGGACCCCGCCAACTCGTCGAGATCGACCATCTCCTCAGCCGGCGTGCCGCGCCACGAGGCCACGGGCTTCGTCTGCGCAATCAGGACCCGCGCCACCGGCGCCAGCGCCGCTGCCTGCATCCAGTCGACAGCGGGGAGTGCACCGCCGGCCAAAAGCAACCGCCCATCGCCGTTCCGGGCCAACTCAGTCAGGCGCGCGTAGAGTGCGTCATCCGTGAAGGCGCCGATACTCACAACGAGCAGATCGTGACCGGCCTGCAGCGCCGGTTCGGCATAAGCGCGCACCGCCCCTTGTCCCGCTGCCTCCACCAGCAGGTCGAAGCCTGCAGCGAAGAAACGATCGGGATCATCCGTGAGAAGGGTGCCCCGCCTCTCCGCCGGCGCCACCACCGGATGGTAGCGCGCTCTGTCGCGCACCAACACTGCCGACAGCGTGGCTCGCCCGACCTTACCGGTCCAGATCGCCTCCGCCACGGCCCGACCAATGGCACCGTATCCGATCAGTCCGACCCGTGCCGGACCACGCTTTACGTGCTCTTTCATGACCCGCGCCTCCTTCCGCCACTCGAGTCCCATTAGAACACACTTCTGCGGAGCTGACCAGTCATGGAATGGGTTGCAGGATGATGACGGCAAAGCCATTGCAAGCTCGCTCGGGGGGGCGTCTGCGATTTCGTGGAGCGGTACCTCCTCCACAGACGCAAGGAGAGAGGAGGGCCTCGCGGCCCTCCTCACATGTCAAGTCCGATTCGAGGTACGACTACTGATTCAGTGTCGTGTCTTCGAGATTCTCCACCGAGCGCACCTCCGTACCGGTCGCGTCGGTACGCAGCTCGTAAATCTGACCATTCACCTCGGCGAGCACACGCCAACCGGGTGTCACCACCTGAGCGCACGCTTCGTCCTCATCGGGCAGTCCGAGACAGGCGTCAGGCCACTCGACCTGTTCGGTATCCAGAATCTCAATCTCTGCCACCGTCACACCAAGTTGCTCGGACAGGTACTGCTGCGCTTGCATCACTGCCGCAGGCAGATCAGTCGGCGTCTGCTCGAGACCCGGAACGTCGTTCCCAGGCGCGGCGCACGCGGCCACCAGCATCAGTACGCCCATCACCAGATAACCAATTCGTTTTCCCAATTTCATCTTATGTCCTCCCAAAACTTCTAGCGTTTGTTATTTTGCGGTCTGCCGTAGCTCAACCACAAGTGCGACTCAACTATACTCCAGGCGGGAGTGTGCAGACGCCGGATTGCGTTAGACAACCGTTCGGGCTCCGTTGCCGGTCGATATGGTGCCGAAACGTGACCTGCACCTGATGAAGTGCACGGTGACCGAGCCAAGCGGTTGAGCGCGTGCAAGAGGCAGCTACAGTCTGGCGCAGTGCCATCTGGATCACCCACGCAAAGAGAGAGGAGGGTCGTCCGACCCTCCTCACACGTCACGTCCGATTCAAGATCCGACTACTAATTTCCCGCCGTGTCTTCTATCTCCTCCGCCAGGCGCACCTCCGCACCGGTCTCGTCGGTACGCAGCTCGTAAGTCTGACCATTCACCTCGGCGAGCACGCGCCAACCGGGGGTCACCACCTGGGCGCATACCTCACCTTCATCGGGTAGTCCGAGACACGCGTCAGGCCAATCGACCTGTTCTGTCTCGAGAACCTGAATCTCGGTCACGGATACACCAAACTGCTCTGCCAGATACTGCTGCGCTTGTATTACGGCATCCGGCAGCACCATCGGCGTCTCGACAACCGGCGTCTCGACCTCCGGAATGTCGTTCATGGGCGCCGCACACGCGGCCACCAGCATTAATACGCCCACGATCAGATAGCCAACTCGTTTTCCCAATTTCATTTTTCTGTCCTCCCGACATTACTGTCGCTTGTTGTGCTATTTTCACTCACAGCTCCGCCACAATATCATCTTAACTATAACTGAAGCGGGAGTGTGCACACGCCGGACTGCGTTGGGTAATCGTTCGAGCCAGGTTGCGGGCGATTCCGCCGCAGGGCTTGACGCAGAGCTGCTCCAACGGTACCCATCGAGGCCGTCTATCGCCACTGCCGGGATCCTACTGATCCACGACCGACCCATCCACATGCAGCCGTGTATCGATATCCCGTTTCTTGTACGGATAGCGCTCGGCGGCGCCGGGCGCCAACTCGACCCCAATGCCGGGACCGTCAGGGATGATGAGGAAACCGTCCTCGACCTTGAGCGTGCTCGCGACGATCTCCGACTTGGGCGGTTCCAACTCGCCCTTGGGATACTCTTGCAGTGCAAAATTGGGGATACAGGCCGCGAGCTGCAGGCATGCCGCCGTGCTCACCGGGCTGAGCGGGTTGTGCGGCACGACCTGGACGTGATGTGCCTCCGCCAGCGCTGCAATCTTCTTGGCGTGCGTCAGACCGCCGACCAGGCAGACGTCCGGACGCACGTACTGGACGGCTCCACGGGCCAGCAGCGCCTGGAACTCCCAGATCGTGTGCAGCCGCTCGCCGGTCGCGATGGGGATGTGGATCTGCTGCGCCACGAGACCCATGGCGTCGAAGCTGTCGGGCAGGATGGGGTCCTCGTAAAAGAAGGGATGGTAGGGCTCGATGCCCTGGGCCAGGACAACGGCCTCGGCGGGCGTGAGCCGGCGGTGAATCTCGATGCACAGATCCACCTCATTGCCCACCGCCTCGCGATACGCCGCCACCGTGGCGATGGCGTCGGCCATCTTGTCGGCATGCGTCTTGAAGAAAGGGATGTCCCGCGGCTCGTCGAGGAAGGGCGTCAGATGACCTACGGCCGTGAAACCCTGCGCTTTCGCATCCACGCATCCGGCAATCAGTTCCTCTTTTGTGCGGCCAAAGACATGGTAGTAGACCCGTGCTTTATCGCGGACCTTGCCGCCCAGCAGCTGGTAAGCGGGCACGCCGAAATGCTTGCCCGCGATATCCCAAAGCGCGATATCGATCGCGCTCAGAGCTCCCATCAGGGCCGCGCCACGGAAGTGGGTCCACCGGTAGAGAACCTGCCAATGATGTTCGATGCGAAGCGGATCCTGGCCTATCAGATAATCCCGATACTTTTCGATTGTCGTCGCCGAGGGCTCCAGATAGCCCCATGCGCCGGACTCACCCAACCCGGTGATCCCGGCATCGGTCTCGACCTGGACGAATAGATAGCGGTCTACGAAAATGGGACGGACGGCTGTGATCTTCATCGTGTCACCCCCAGACGGATCTGATGAGGACCGGATAGTTCGGCGGGGAACAGCGCAGCGATCTGTTCAATCCCGTCTAAAAGGCAATAGGGCCCGCGCTCGCTGCGCTCGACCACGATCGAGAGTGTCGCATCCGCATAGCTCAGGTTGGATAGGCTTATCCGGTCTACTTCCTCGGGCAAATACGGGTCGAAGGCAAGGCCGCCGAGGCCGATCCGCAGCCCGAAAAGCACCGAGAGCACCATTCGGATGTATCCCGTGGCGCACCATGTCTGGCGGCGGCACGAGCGCCATGCTACGGGCACGTCCGAGCGCGCCGGATTCTCCTGCAGCCCGCCGTAGATTTCGCCCGTGATAGGATGATAGAGCTCGGCGAACTGGATATCGCGGCAGGCCTTCTCCGCCAGCAACACCAGCTCCGACCACGCGACATCCCGACGCCCGTGCGCCACCGCTGCCATCGACCAGGCGGCGTTGACCTGCGGCCAGATCGTGCCGGCGTGCCGTCCGAAAGACATGCCATCGGCATCAGCGTACCGTTCGTAGGTGGGCCACAAACACGGGATGCCGTGCGGTGTGACATATTGGCGCGCAAAGACCGACGCGACCTGCGCACTGTCGGCAACACCGAACAGCGTCGCGAAGGCATGACCGAACCCCTCCTGCCGGTCGTCGCCACCCTCTGCATCCACAAGATAGCGATAGCGCCCACACTCGGCTTCCCAGAAGGAGCGGTTGATCGCCGCCCTGAGCGCGTGTGCCTTCTCCGCCCATACCGGATCGATGGGCAGCTCCAGCGCGCCCGCCATCTCGGGCAAGACGAGATAGGCATGGTAGTAGAGACAGTTGGTAGAGAGCGCCTTCATCGGCAGCCCATAGCCCGGCGAGGCCCTGGTGTCGGGATGCTGCTGCACCCACTCCAGAATACCGCTGGTGGGGCCATCGGCATACCGGTCCGGGTAGCCGGCCACACCATCCTGGAAGCACGCCCCACCCCGAAATAAGCCATCGTCCGGGTCGAACTCCGTGGCCTCGGAGAAGCGCAGCGCGTTCACTGCTGCCGCAAAGGCCACGCCCAGGAACGCTTGATCATGGGTGCACAGGTAGTGATGCCACGCGGCCGTGACCCATACAATGGCGTCCCAATACTGCCCTCCGATACGCAAACCCCACTCGTCTTCCATCAGGACGGCCAGGAGGGTATTGCGTGCAACGTATGGGGAGACCAGGCTCCCCGCGTACCAGGCATTGAAAGCCGCATCCCGCGTCCATGGACGATCATAGTCCAGCCCGGCCAGAATGCAGGGCACCGGGTTTTCCGCCAGCTCTCCCTCCCACGGCTGAACGTTACCCAGGTAGTCTCCAAGTGCGATACGGAACGCCGTCTCGATCGTGTTGTCCCCCGTCTTCAGCAGTGGAGCTACACCAGACGCTGCCGGCACGAACAACGCCTCCACGTCTCTGCGCGATGCCGTTCCTCCTATGGCAGGTTCGGCCGGCACCTTCCGCATATGCGCCACTTCCTCTTCCTTCATCAAACCCGCTCCTCTCTCAAACCCTGCCCCTATCTGTTCGTTCAGTATAATGCCAATCCCTCACCCCTCAACCCGCCGGAACTCACTCCCAATAAGCAGATAGCGGCTTGACTTTTACAATTTGTCCTATATACTACTACAAAATATAGACATACTGGTATTCAGGGGGGTAATGATGATCGCTAACGATATGCAGGGCGATAACAAACTGGTGTTTGACTTCGGCTCGCGGGATAAGTTGGGGCAATGGGTCATTGTCAACGATGACGTGATGGGCGGGCTATCGGAGAGTGAACTTCACCTGAGCGATGAAGGGACTGCTATCTTCGAAGGTACGCTGTCGCTGGAGAACTTCGGCGGGTTCGCGTCGGTTCGTTCGGTGCCCTATGCTTATGATCTGAAGGGCTATCAAGGGCTCGCGGTGCGCGTGCGCGGCGATGGCCGGCGGTACGTTCTGCGCTTTCGGACGGACCGGAAGGCTGATGGTCCCGCCTATGAGGCCGAGTTCGAAACGGCACGAGATACCTGGATCACGGTATACGTGCCCTTCCAGGAGACGGTGCCCACTTTCCACGGGAAGCGCCTGGAGGGCTTTCCGAAGCTGGAGGGCGAGCGGGTCAAGCAAATAGGACTGATGATCGCGGACAAGCAGCCGGGACCCTTCCGGCTGGAGCTAGCCTGGATTCAAGCGTACCGGCCACGATGGTAGGCCCCGGCGTTCACTAGCTGCCGACCCACACGCTGACGCCCCACTCGGTGGGGCCCAGCGTGAGGGTCTGGGACGAATCGCCATGTGTGACCGGAAGCTCCGCGCCGCTAAGCAGGTCGCGTACGGTGTCGCCGAAGGTACCGGGACGGAACGACAACGTCACCTCTGTCGCCGGCGACGGCGTGAAGACGAACGCCACGGGCCGCAGCGCAATGTCTGACGCGGTCGCGGGTGCGGCACCCATCCGGACGTGGACGAAGTCGCTACCCTCCGGCGTGGAGGAGACAACGGTCACGGGACGTACCACCCCCGCATGGGCCGTCAGAGCCGCCACGAAGGCCTCGAAGGCAGTGGCTTTGTCTCCGGCTGACTGCGAGTACGCGTCGCCCAGGTAGGTCCCGCAGAGCAGCACACGCCCATCCCCGACGGCGACCTCCTTGAGCAGCGCCGCTTCAGCCTCGTTATTTGTGCCCGGACTCCAACCTGCATCCACGAGGGGCGTCAGCCACTGTGCCGCAGGGAGCGTAAAGGTCTCGTCACCCAGCGCCAGGGTCACAGCGTTGCCTTCCAACCGGCGCCGTCCTACCTCGCGCGCATCTGTGAGTTCGGTCAGGAAGCGGTCCTCGGGGTAACGGTAGATGCCATTGCTGCCGAAAGCGCCCGTCTCGGACTCGACCATAAGGACGCCCCCCCGTCGCACGAAGCCGGTAAGCGCCTGAGCTACCGGTTCGTCCATCACGACGACTCGGGGGAGAATGAGCAGCTTCAGCCCCTTCAGTCCTTGCGCCAGATGTTCCTCCTCCACGACGCGATAAGGGATGTTCTGCCGGGTCAGCGCGCGAGCATAGCCCTGAATGCCCAGCTGGGGCAGGTGAGCCGTGCCATCCTGGGCCCAGTAGAGATAGTAAGATTGTGGGCTGAAGAAGAGGCCTACCTGCGCGGGCGCCGGCTCGTAAGTACGCAGCAGGTCGCCGTGGGCCTCCAAAACCTGACCCGTCTTCTTGAGCGCCGCCAGCCGGTCGGGCGCCAAGCCATCATTACCCGCCAGCCCAAACCCCGTAGTTTCGCGCCCGAAGA
>SLDA01000416.1 GCA_007125545.1 Thermoflexales bacterium
GCCGGAGCGGACCTCTCGGTGCGCGGCGTCGTCTCCTGGTATGGCCCCACGGACATGCGGGTGTACTACCGCCACGCGGGCGTCCCCTTCAATATGCCGGTCACAGATCAAGGTGCATCGAGCCAAATTTCTGATAGGATCATGTCCCTGCTCGGGTTCAAATTGGAGCTGCCCGAGTGCTGGGAGTCCGGACAGACGATCCAGGAGGCGATGATGCATGGGTTGCTGGGCGGTACGCCGGATCAGGTGCACGATGCGTACCGGCTCTTCTCGCCGGTCGAGCACGTGAGCTCACACTGCCCGCCTACCTTGCTTCTGCAGGGTGAGCACGACATGATCACCTCGGCGGACGCCGTGCGGGCGATGGCGCGGAAACTGGAGGCTGCCGGCGTGCCCGTGGTACATGTCCAGTATCCCCAGACTGAGCACGCCTTTGACCTTCTCTTGCCGCGAATCTCGCCTCCGGCGCAGGCTGCGCTCTACGAGCTAGACCGTTTCCTGGGAATGTTGGTATGACTCTGCTTATCGCCGGGGGTCGCTTGACGCAGGATGACCTGGGCGGACGTGTTGCCGTTGTGACGGGTGCGGGCGGCGGGATTGGCTATGAGGCGGCGCGAGCGCTGCTCTGGCTCGGTGCGCGGGTCGTGATCGCGGAGATCAATCGCGAGACGGGACGTGATGCGGTACGGCGGCTCAATGCAGAGTTTGGCACGGACCGCGTACGCTTCGTGCAGACCGATGTAGGCGACGAGGGTAGTGTGAGACGGATGGCGCGCAAGGCCTTGCGCGCCTATGGTCCTGTGGGCATTGTGATTAACAATGCCACAATCGCGCCACTTGGAGCCGTAGACGAGCTACCCATTGAAGTCTGGGATGCGAGCTACCGCGTCAACTTGCGAGGACCGGTGTTGCTGGCCCGCGCCTTCGTGCCGGGCATGCTTGAAGCGGGGTGGGGTGTCTTCGCGTGCGTCTCCTCTGTGGGACAAGCGTATATGGGAGCCTATGAGTCGCTCAAGGCAGCCCAGGTGCACATGGCGGCTACACTCGATGCGGAGTTAGAGGGTACGAGTGTTGCGGCTTTCACCATCGGTCCCGGTTTCGTGCCTACAGCCACAGCAATGGATAGCATTCCCCGGCTCGCGACGCTGATGGGTCAGCCGGTCGACGAGCTGCGCCGCATTCTGGTAGCCCACACACTTCCGGTAGAGGCTGCGGGTGCAGGTTTTGCCGCTGCGGTTGTGTTAGCCGAGCGCTATCGTGGTCAGGAGATTTCCTCCGTGCAAGCGTTGCTGGATGCCGGCATACCGTTACCAGAGGCAGCGGCGGACGAGTCGTCCGCATCCCCCACCGTAGGGCGAAGTGCAACTTCGCCCCTTCCCCCGAACGAACTGCTGGAAGCGCTGGCGGAGCTGGCTCACAGCGTTCGTACGACACTGGCGGAACAGGCGGAGGGATGGCAAGAACGTAATCTCTTTGAGCGACAGTGGATGATCCGCACTTTCCGTAGCGATGCGAAGATGTCGGTTGAGGCGTGGCTGACGACGCTCGGGGAACTGGAGCGTGCCGCCGCAGCCGGGGATGGGGATGCCGTGCGCGCTCTCGTAGCGCCCATCGATGCGTTGGTTTACTTCTTTCGCCACCAATACGACCTTGCCAAGGGGTACGTCAAGAACCCCGCCGAGCGCGAGAAAACGTTGGAAATCGTACAGGGGTGGTCGGATGAGGCCTGGCGGCTGCACATACTTCTGGAGCAGGTGCGCGCAATCGCTCAACGATAGGTTCTACCCTTGACGATCTTCGCGCGGCGTTGCTAGCACTTTTCGCCCAGAGACCTGGTCTTAAGACTCGGTTTCCAGCTCGCCGAAGCCACGGTCGCACGCGCGTCCCTGTACGAATGTCTTATCCCAACGATAGTCGACCCCGAATCTAACGGCGGGCAGCAATGCAAGGGTTCGCATCGTGAATCGGTCGCGGCTCACCTCGATCAGCTTGAACTCAAAGGGTGTCTCTGAGAAAGCGCTCGCCGTGATGGTATGGGTCTGAGCTATGGTGCCGTGCGTGTTGATGTGGTTGTGCCCGCCTAATACCCCCTTGATTTGTGGATAGCGATGGACAAGGTCTACGATAGTGTTTCGGAGGTCCGGCGATGGCGCGTGATAGGGGGCGTCAAACCCCGTCTGCGCAGGTGGCACGCCGAGGGTTGCGGCGTGAGTGCAGAGCAGATGCGCGATTCCCGGTTCGGCAACCAAGGCCGCTTCCAGCCACGCCCGGTGCTCGGGAAGGAGGTGTGGCTGCTGCACTTCATCCCAGAAAAAGGGCACCTCACACCATTGCGAAGGCACCACGTGCACTCTCCAGTCCTCGCCGGACAGCGTGAACACTGGGTCTCCGTCGGAGAAAAACTGGGGGGCCACGGATAGCCACCGCCGGAGAGCGTCGGACGTCGTCAGGTCGTGATTCCCTAGGGAGAGGTAGACGGGTACGGAGAGTCGAAAGGTCTCTGCTGCCGCCTGAAGCAGCCCCGGGGATGCGGATTCGACCATATCACCGCCGTGCAGGACGAAAGCGATCGGTTTTTCCTGAGCGCGAATCCATATCTCAAGGCGGTCCAGCAGGATCGGAAGCCGGTCGACATAGCGTGGCTGCTGCCTGTAGCCCGCATCATTTCGCGCTCCAAGGTGTGTGTCGGTAAGAAAGATGAAACGTGTCATAGCCGGATCATAGGCCAAACTCTGATTGCCACAAGTCACGGGCGTGATCCACCAGAGAGGGACGTGCCTCACGCCCTGCGCGCGCCGGCCTGCTTCACGTCCGGGCCTTTAGATTGACAAAGGGGCACATTCCCACGTGTCGATATCGGTAGCTTTTGCCCTTGGAGTCCCCCATGATAAACTGAGTTCAGGTGTGGCGTGCAGAATAAGAGTTGAGTGTTCACAAAAACAGGTGGGAAATCGTATGATAAATCCGACCGAGATGTCATCTGCTCCTGATCCAGTTACCTTGCTTCAGCGACTGATTACCTTCGACACGACAAATCCCCCAGGTGACGAGGCGTTGTGCATCGAGTATATCCGGGAGATCCTCACGGGGGCTGGTATTTCGACCCAAACTGTGGCCCGTGAGCCGGCACGCCCCAATCTCATTGCGCGGCTTGAGGGTCGTGGCGAGGCGCCGCCGCTTCTACTTTACGCGCATGTCGATGTAGTTCCAACGACGGGTCAGGCATGGGATCATCCCCCTTTTTCCGGAGAAATCGCCAACGGTTTCGTCTGGGGTCGGGGTGCATTGGATTGCAAGAGCGGGATATCCATGATGATTACAGCGTTGGTCCGGGCAGCGGCTGAGGGCCTGAAACCGTCCGGTGACATTCTCTTTGCCGCTCTTGCCGACGAGGAAGCCGGCGGCGTGTACGGAGCCAAGTTTCTGGTCGAGGAGCATCCAGAGCTTTTTGCCGGTGTTCGCTACGCTATCAGTGAGTTCGGTGGCTTCACTATGCAACTGGCAGGCAAGACCGTCATGCCCATTATGATTGCGGAGAAGCAGACCTGCGCGGTGAAGGCCACGGTGCACGGTGCAGGCGGGCACGGATCGATGCCCGTGCGTAATGGATCCATGGCGGAATTGGCGCGCGTCCTGCAGATCCTTGACCGGCACCGGTTGCCGGTTCACATCACGCCGGAAGCTAGGACTATGTTCCACGCTTTAGGGGATGCCTTGGGCGGTCTTACAGGTTTTGTCATGCGGCAGTTGTTGAACCCGGCATTGACGAATCCGCTTCTATCGTTGTTGGGTGAGAAGGCTCGCTTGTTCAGCCCGCTACTGCACAACTCCGTGAGCGTCACGATGTTGCAGGGTAGTCAGGTCATTAACGTCATTCCCGACGAGATCGCGCTGGGTTTGGACGGGCGACTGCTGCCGGGACAGCGCGATGAGGACCTCATCAGGGAACTCCGAGCCTTGCTCGGTCCGGATGTGACTCTGGAGGTCGTGCACGTCATCGAACCGCCACCTCCAACCGATATGGGCTTGTTTGACACCCTCTCCGACATTCTACGGGAAAGCAATCCGGAAGCCTTTCCGGTTCCTTATCTGCTGGCGGGCGCTACAGATGGCAGGCACTTCTCGCGGCTCGGCATTCAGACCTATGGCTTCCTGCCGATGCAGCTTCCGCCCGACTTCAAATTCACTGAGGTCATTCACACGCGTAACGAGCGCATTCCGGTTGATGCGGTCACCTTTGGCGCCGATGCAATGTATCGACTGCTGCAACGCCTCCCCGCAGGATAGCGGCCCATTCGAGGATGGACATCTGTGTAGTATAATTCGCGTGCGGACATACCCGCACGCGTGTACCCACCCGCGCTTCGTTTGCGAACGGTAGGAGGAGGATTGAGCATGTTACTTGCTGTGGATGTTGGGAACACCAATGTCGTTTTTGGCGCGCACAACGGTGGCTGGCGCCATCAGTGGCGCGTGCGCACGGTGCGCGACAAAATGGCGGACGAATACGGCGTCCTCTTCCGTATGCTGCTCCGAGAGGAGGGATTGTCGCTCGCGGATTTTGACCGCATCGTCATCGCCAGCGTCGTGCCCGCGCTCACGGGAAGACTTGAGGAGATTTTCGCCGGGTACAGCGCTGTCACTCCCTTAATTGTCAGCCACAAGAACACCCCGGGCATCCGGTTCGCGGTCAACAACCCGGGGGAGGTAGGGGCAGACTTGATCGCCAACGCCGTAGCCGCCTATGATCGCATCCAGGGAGCCTGTATCGTCGTTGATTTTGGAACTGCCACGACCTTCACCGCTGTTTCGGGAGAAGGCGAGTTCCTCGGCGTTGCGCTCGCGCCAGGCATGAATCTGGCGGCTTCTGCGTTAGCCGGTCAGACGGCTCAGTTACCTCAGGTCCGACTGGCTGCACCGGAACATGCGATAGGCGTCAATACGATCTACGCTATTCAATCCGGCGTGGTGCTTGGCTATGTCGGGTTGGTGGAAGGCCTAATCCGGCGCTTCCGGGACGAGATGCAGGCGAATGCGGCGGTTATCGCTACGGGAGGGCTTTCCAGTGTCATTGCGCCGCTTACGGATTGCTTCTCGGAGGTCGATCCGTGGTTGACGCTGGATGGGGTTCGCTTGATCGGGGAGCGCAGCGCTACTTGACCTCTGCCAGGGTTCGCGCGAGTCAGTGCCTTCGCTGGGGTTGGATTCCCCTGCTGTTGACCACATTACTACGCGCTGTATGGCTGGGGCAATTCCCGGTCAATCCGCTCGGTCCCATAGACGCCGAGGGTTTTCATCTCTTGGCACGGAACCTGCTTGACGGGCGGGGATTTGCGATTGGCTGGGAAGCGCCATTTTGTCCGACCGCGATCCGTACGCCGCTCTACCCGCTCTTCATTGCGGCGATTTATGCGAGCCTGGGCCGGCTGCCTGAAGTTGTGGTGCTGTGCCAGATCTTGCTGGAAACGTTCACGACAGCCCTGGTTATTTCGCTCGCGGGACAGTTATTTCGCGAAGGCGGCCACAAAGTACGCTGCAGTTCTCTGTGGCCCCTGCTGCCCGGCATGCTTTATGCCCTGAATGGGACGACTCAACGGTTCACCGGTTATCTGCTTTCCGAAGCGCTGCTGCTGCCGCTCTTGATGGCCGCGCTACTTCTTACCGTATCGCTCTTTCGGCAGCCGCGCTGGACGCGGGCAGGGGCTGCCGGTCTCTTGTGGGGCCTGGTTCTACTCACCAAACCGAATCTGCAGTATTTGGTGCTGGCGGTGACTCTCTTGGTCATCATGAGACTTCTCACTTTTCGCGGTCGGATCCTTTTGCGTGTGCCACGGATGGCCATGGGGCTGGCCTTTTGTGGCCTTCTAATAGCTGCACTGGCACCGTGGCTGCTCCGGAACTACCGGCGCTTTGACCGCTGGTTGCTCTCGACCGCGTTCGAAGAAAATCTGGCCCGGGTCAGCGTTGTTGCAGTCCGGGCAGAGCTGTTGGGGATTGAGGCCGAACCGTGGACGCCGACCTGGGAGCACGTGTACTCGGAATTCGTGATCTCGGTTGACCCTGCTGCTGCCATCATTCTTCAGCAGCACCCCGGCGCGTCCTGCACTGAACTGGACCATTACCGCCGTGAGGTGGCGGTGGCTGCCCGGCGATCGGTGGCTGACAACGCCGGCCTATACCTGAGCCTCCATCTGCAAGCGGTGGGGCGCAGTCTGTTGGACCCGGGCCACCGTTTCTGGTATCGGGTGTGGACCGGACGGGATTGGGTGCAGACGGGTGTGCTATCAGCCATCGGCGCGCGACTGCATTGGGCTCTACAGCGAGGCGCATGGGGCGATGCGCTGAGCGTGTTCTGGCAAGAGCGTGTGAGCCGAATACCTCACGATGCCGGATTGCTCTGGTGGGGTCTCTGGGCCGGGCGTCTTGCCGTGTGGTGGCTGGCCGTGCGTGGGATCGTCCGGTTACGTTCGTTGGGACCTGTGCCACTGCTCTTGCTCGGGACGGTGGCTTACCACCTCATCCTGCCGGGACCTATCGCCTATGATAGATTCTATGCACCGGTCGTTCCTGTTGTGACTGTCCTTGTTGCATGTGGAGCGCACGGGTATAATAGTAGACAAAGGTTACCCGCGCATAGGTTGGGTGGCTGGGGAGGACATGATGATTGAGGTCACGCTTGAGACCATACAAATCAGTCTGGTTTCGTCACATAGGATCGTCGTCCTGAAAGAAGTCGGAGCGGAGCGGTATTTGCCGATATGGATCGGACCCTGTGAAGCCGAGTCTATCTCAGTCGGCGCCAAAGGAATCGATGTGCTTCGCCCTCTGACGCACGATTTGATTGTCAACATACTTGATAGCTTGGATGCGGAATTACTCTACATCTCGGTCAACGACCTTGCCGACAACACGTTCTATGCCACGCTAGCAGTAACGGTTCACAACACCGAGGTCGAGATTGACGCACGCCCGAGTGATGCGATTGCCATTGCCGTGCGCACCGGGGTGCCGATTTACGTCGCCGACCTTGTCATGGATGAGGCGGGGGTCATGCCCGAGAAGGATATTATGCAGCCTGTCTCCGGTGATACGGAGAATCTCGGGATTTTTCGCGACTTTCTGAGTTCATTGGACCTGGACGATCCGCAAGAGGGCCAGGGTTAGGATACTTCGTCGCACAATGCCCGTACCGGACAAGACGGTCCCAAACAATATCGAAGCCGAGGAAGCCGTACTTGGGGCTCTTCTTATCGACCCCGAGGCTATCTTTCGCGTGCTGCCATTTCTCCAAGCTGACGATTTCTACTTACAGAAGCACCGCTGGATCTATGAAGCGGTCATAGCGATTCACGAGCGCCGTGACCCGATCGATTTCCTGACGCTTACGACGGAACTCGAGCATCACAATCACCTGGAAACCGTGGGTGGTGATGCTTATATCTCGCAGCTCATCACGGCAGTTCCTTCAGCGATCAGTGTGGAGTCCTATGGCCGGCTGGTCGAGCAAGTGGCTGTCCGGCGCCGCCTACTGGATGCCGCTAGCGATATCGCGCGTTTTGCCTACGATGAGAAATTACCTGTTGATCAGGTGGTCGATTCTTCCGAGAAGGCGCTCTTTGGCGTCTCACAGAAACGCTCGACCCGTGACTTGCAACCGATTCAGGAGATCGTACCGCGCTACTACGACCATATAGAGAAACTGTACGCCAACCGTGGCGAGCTCATGGGCGTGCCTTCCGGCTTCCGAGATCTCGACCGGGTTTTGGGTGGCTTCCAACGCTCCGACCTGTTGATTCTGGCGGCGCGTCCCGGTGTCGGAAAGACGTCGCTGATGCTCACTTTCGCGCTGCGTGCTGCCGAGAAACGCAAGGTAATCGCGTTGTTCAGCCTTGAGATGTCGGCAGAGCAGTTGGTACAGCGGCTCGTCAGCCAGGTTAGCGGCATTGATGCACAGCGCCTGCGGATGGGACAACTCAAGGAAGAGGAATGGCCCGCGTTTGCCGAAGCGATTGGCCATCTCTCCGAACTGCAGATTTATATCGATGACACGCCCTCGATCTCGGTACTGCAACTCCGCACGAAATGCCGGCGCCTTGCCTCCGAGCGGGGGCTTGATATGGTCTTTGTCGACTATCTTCAACTGATGGGATCGGACATGCGTTCAGATAACCGCGTTCAAGAGGTCTCCTATATCTCGCGCTCGTTGAAGGGGCTAGCTCGTGAGGTCGATGTGCCGCTAATGACCGCTTCACAGCTCTCTCGTGCGGTGGAACAGCGTCAGGATAAGCATCCCGTGCTCTCCGATCTACGCGAGTCTGGCTCTCTGGAACAGGATGCCGATATCGTTATGTTTATCTATCGTGAAGAGCTGTATGACGAGAATACCGAAAATCCGAATATCGCCGACATCATGATCGCCAAGCACCGGAGCGGACCAACCGGAACTGTTCAGCTCTATTTTAACAAGCGGCTGACACAGTTCGCCGACGTTTATACGCAGGTTGCTCCCGAGGACTATAGTTCCGGCGGCGCGTATGGGGCTGTTGCGCCGCCGTTGGGGGTCAGGTGAATCCCAAACCCGAATACCGCTTTCCGGGGTTTCCTGCCGGATCCATTTCTACGGTTGCGTTGCCCAAGCTCATCTTTACCGAGGTCATACCCCATCTACACGATCGGGACGAGATCAAGGTAGTTCTCGTGACGCTAATGCGCCTGGCCGAGATGCGTGCAGACGGCGCCCCCTGGATCACGGCAGAGGAGTTGCAGGCCGATCCCGTCATTGGCACCGCGCTTCCCGGCAGCAGTCGCGACGTGCGGCTGCAAACGGCATTGGGACGCGCCGTCGACCACGGGATACTTCTCGTGGCGGCTTGGGAAAATGCAGAGGGCGCGACTGAAGTGCGCTACGTCGCCAACAGTCCGCGTGGACGCGCTTCTGTGGCCGCTATGCAGCGGGGCGTCACGCCGGTTCGTGCTGTGGTTACCGAACGGCCCAACATCTACACGCTCTATGAGCAGAATATCGGCCCCTTGACTGCCTTACTCGGCGAGGAGCTTATGGAAGCCGAGAAGACCTATCCGGCTTCCTGGATCGAGGATGCGTTTCGTGAAGCGGTCAACCTAAACCGGCGTAATTGGAAGTATATTCTGGCCATTCTGGATCGGTGGCAAGCTGAAGGACGCGATGAAATCGATAGAGGATTTGACTCAGGACATGGGCGCCGGTCTGAACGAGAGGACTGGCAAGCAGAAACGCGACGGTACATCAAAGACGCCTACGACCGGCTCTCCGAGCACTGAGCCCCCACCTGTCGATGATGATGCCGGCACCCGGGAGCCTATGCCCGATGGTGTGGGCAAGCCTGATTGTCCTGTCTGTCGTGGCCTCGGTTATATCCGACTCGACGTGCCCGTGGGACACCCGCATTTCGGCAAGCTCTTTCCGTGTACTTGCCGGATGGACGAGATCGACAAGCAGCGCCAACAGAGCGTGCGCGCGCTAAACAATCTGCAGGCGCTCGAGCGCTTCACTTTTGGCACATTTAGCCCCGACGGGAACGGTATCTCACCCGAGCGTCAGCGTAATCTCCGCGGAGCTTATGAGATTGCTTTGGCCTATGCCCAGCGTCCTGAAGGCTGGTTGGTATTGGTCGGTGGCTACGGGTGCGGCAAGACGCATCTTGCAGCCGCCATCGCCAACCACGCTCTGACTCAAGGACTCGTGCCGCTCTTCGTGACCGTGCCTGATCTGCTCGATCATCTACGAGCATCTTTTGCCCCCTCGTCGACTGATGCCTATACCGATCGATTTGAACACGTGCGGACGACGCGTTTGTTGATTCTCGATGATCTGGGTACCGAGAGCGCTACCCCCTGGGCCTTGGAGAAGCTCTTTCAACTGTTTAACCACCGTTATATGAATCGCTTGCCTACCGTGATCACGACCAATCAGGATCTGGAGCGCATCGATGCCCGCCTGCGGTCGCGGTTGGCCGACCCTCTCTTCGTCGAGGTGGTGACGATCTTGGCGCCTGACTATCGCGCCGGAGGGGGAGAGCCGGTGGGGTCGAACCTGAACACACTTTCCTTCTATGGGGATCTGCGCCTCGATACATTCGATCTGCGGCGGCGTGAGCTGGATAAGGAAGGCGTGGACAATCTGGTCAATGCGCGCACTACGGCCCAGGAGTACGCTGCCCGACCCGAGGGTTGGATCGTCTTCACGGGTCCTAACGGAGTGGGCAAGACGCACCTTGCTGCTGCGATTGCCAACGAACGCGAACGGTTGGGCTATCCGGCGTTGTTCGTCGTCGTGCCTGACCTACTCGACCATTTGCGGGCAACCTTTAGTCCTCAGAGCAACACTTCGCTCGACCGCCGATTTGAGGAGGTGCGGCGCGCACCGATGCTGATCCTCGACGACTTGGGCACAGAGAGCGCGACGCCGTGGGCCCGGGAAAAGCTGTTTCAGCTCATCAACTTCCGCTATGTGGCACGTCTTCCCACGGTTGTGACGACGTCGGAGCGACTGGAAGGCATGGATCCGAAGTTGGCGATTCGATTTATGGACGTCTCACGATGTAAAGTCTTCACCCTGACGGTGCCGCCTTATCTGGGTGGGTCGAACATGCAATCGCGCCAGTCTCCGAAACCCGGTACGCCAACCCGTCGCAGCAGTCGCAAATAGTTGCTTTTTAGAACATGTGTGCTATACTAGAGGTGTTTGTAATATAGTCCTCGAAACCTATGTCAGGAACATAAGCGGATCGCTTATTCACTGACGATGAACCCAGAACGAAACAGGGAGGCAGCGATGGCAGATGGACGAGAGAAAGCGTTAGAGCAGACGGTTGCGCAGATCAAGCGTCGTTTCGGCGATGGGGCCCTGATGCGCTTGGGCGATGCCACGCATATGAACGTGGAAATTGTGCCCACCGGTTCCCTTGCCCTTGATATCGCGCTAGGTGTTGGTGGGCTTCCGCGTGGGCGTATTACCGAAGTCTATGGTCCGGAGGGTTCGGGCAAGACCACCATCTGTCAGCATATCGTTGCGGAGGTGCAGAAGGGGGGCGGAGTTGCGGCATTCATCGATATGGAGCACGCGCTGGATCCCCGCTATGCGGCCCAATGTGGCGTGGATGTAGAGAGCCTCTACATCTCACAACCGGACACCGGCGAGCAAGCCCTGGAGATTGCGGAGGCCCTGGTTCGGAGTGGCGCGGTGGATGTTATTGTGATCGATTCCGTGGCTGCGTTGGTGCCGCGAGCAGAAATTGAAGGAGAGATGGGCGACTCTCACCCCGGTCTTCAAGCCCGTTTGATGAGCCAAGCACTGCGCAAGCTCTCGGGTGTCATCAAGCAGAGTAACACGGTGATGATCTTCACAAATCAACTGCGTATGAAGATTGGCGTTCTCTTTGGCTCACCCGAGACAACGAGTGGCGGGCGTGCGTTGAAGTTCTATGCTTCCGTGCGGTTGGATGTACGCCGTATCAAGTCGATTAAATTCCAGGGTGAGGTCGTGGGGCATACGACCCGTGTGCGAGTGACCAAGAACAAGGTTGCGCCACCCTTCCGGGTTGCAGAGTTTGATATTATGTTCGGTGAAGGCATTAGCCGCGAAGGTGATGCCCTGGATGTAGGCTTGGATCTCAACATCGTGGACAAGCGCGGCTCTTACTACTACTTTGAAGGTGAGAATTTCGCCCAAGGGCGTGAAAATGCCAAGGCCTATCTCCTGGAGCATCCGGAGTTCACTGAAAAGATCGAAGGGCTGATCCGAGCGAAGCTGCTCCATCCGGACGGGGTCCCGCTAGAGATCGGTACCGCCTCCTCTTCGTCATCATCGGAGGATGAGGAAGAGGATAGCGATTATATGGATGACGATGCCTGAGGCCTACTCAAGCTATCTCGAGCGTATCTAGGCCTTCCTGCTTTCCGGAAGACAACGGGCGGCGTGACTACGCCGCCCGCTTCCCTGTCTCTGCACTACTCAGGTCGTGACCAACTCCACGCCAAAACGCGTCAAGATGCGCTCGAGCGGCGTGAAAATAGTCACCCGCTCGGACCCTGCGAACAGCAGGCCTACCGCCTGGCGTTCCATATCCATAATGGCCGAGCCAGAATCTCCCGGGCTGCTCATAGCCGTGGCAAACACCTGATCGCTGAAACGAGCGGTGCGTCCCGCGAAGTCGACATTGACGGTGGCGTTTATCTGTGTGACGATCCCCTGAGTTAGCGACGTGGTGCGGCCCACCTTCTGCACCGTTTGACCCAAGAAAGGTTCTGTAATACCGGTCGGAATGCCGATTCCCAAAATCTCGCTCAATACCAAGGATGGGCCATCCGGCAGCGCCAGTGCTGCATCCATCAGATTGAGGCCCGGCGTTTGCTTGATCGGTTCGAGCCGGTGATTGGATCCACTTAGCCGTGCGATGAGATTCACCAGGTTTGCCAGTGTTCGCACCACGTGACATTCCCCTGGATTGTCACCAAAGTCCAGCGGTTCGTACTCCGCAAGCGTTGCCAACTGGTCGGCGGCGGTCCCGCTATCTGCCGGACCGGGCTGATAGATGGGATCCCCGATCGACGCAGCGTTGTTATTCGCCAGCACATGGTTGTTGCTGAGGATGTAAGGCTCTCCCTGGCGTTGCACCAAAAGCCCAAATGTCCCCGCGGTGATCTCTCTGTGGCCAACTGACATTCCCGGTTGGCCCGGACGGCGACGCAAACGCACGTGCTCTGGCATATGTGCGCGGATGCGTCCGGTCTCGACGACGTCAGTCGGCAGCCCCGAGACAGCTTGTGGGATCAAGTCGTCCGAACTCAGCTCCGACACCGGTACTTTCCGTGTCACCGAGACGACCAGACTCAATTCGTTGGTGGGCACCGTGCCGCGGATCTTATAGCCCAGTCCGGCTGCCACGACGTGCCGGCGCCGGAACAGGTCGCTCACAGCTTGCCGGTAAATGGCTTGTGCGCTCAGGATGGGATGGATATCCATATCAGCCTCCTTGCTTGTGGCCCCTGCCGCTCTAGCCGCTCGTGTCCGATCTGCCTGCTACCTAACTGGCCTGGATTGTGCCCAGTTCTTCAACATAGACATGCACATCCTCAAGCTTCTGGGGAACCAAGTCTTCCGCCGGCAGCTCTTGGGGGCTATATTTCCGCGTGACACTGACCACAATACCCGGCTCGTCTACCGGCTTTCCCTCGCGAATGGGCAGTCCAATCCCGACACTGACGACGTTCGCTTTTTGTAACAGCACTTCCTCGTATTTATCCTTGATCCTGCGCATATGCTCCAGATCGAGCGGCCTTCCTGCTTTGCTCATAGCATCCTCCGCGGCAACTCCCAGGTGTCGCTTCCTCCCCGGTTCTGCGCCAGACTCCAACGAGTCGGGGTGCACTATCGGTAACGCCTTCCAGGATCTTATCGCCCGATACCACTCAACTGCACCGATTGCGCTCAAACCTGCGATGCAAATCCAAAAGCCCCAAGCAGGCACCACCGGAGCTGCATGCAATCTACGCAACGCGGGAAGAAGGCGATAGAACGTGATCACCGCCGGCAATACCGCCAGTTCGATGATGCCCACAAGCAACCACCTCCTGTACCCATATCTGTCGCCGGGGATCAGTGAGGGCAATGTCCATGCCGTCAACAATACAGTGGCCATTGTGCCGATGCTCCACCAGAAGGGCACCCGCCATCCGGGTGTCCGCCATGCGGTCAAGATCTGCGGATAAGGAGGCATCGTAATCGCGGCCAATCCGCAACCCACCAAAGCCGCTCCAGTTCGCACAGCCCCAGAGAAACGGATCAGAAGTGCCGGCAAGAGTACTGCTAGGGCTAGCAAGGGTAGTTGGAGTGCTTGCAGATTGACTGCCAGCGTTCCGGCCTCGATTTCGGGCAGCAGGCGCAACAAGGCGAAGAGATCGAATGGAGTCCATGCCAATGCTGCACTTACGGGCTGCCGGTGCACCCAGGGCGCAAAGTAGCCGATCAGGGCAGTCAGCCAGAGGAATAGCAAACCGGCGTTCAGCAGGGGCAAAGCTCTGTGTCGTGGCATTGGTGAATCCATACTCCCGCTCATTCTAGGGTTCTGTCAGTACGAACTTTGCGACGGCAACAATTGCGGTCTCTCCTCGAGGTACCGCATCCGCGAAGATGCCGACTTTGCCCGCCTCCCGAAATGTGCTGTCCACCTCGGCTGCGACCCGCTGACCATTGACCCATAGATATAGGCCCGGTCCGTTACAATGGGCAGTCAGTTGGTTCTCGGCCCTTCCAAGATGAATCGCTTCACTGTACCGGGGACCGGCAATCGGAATCTGCTCGCCGTCAACCACCTTCAGAATGAGGTAGTAACCATCTGCGCTGATGGCTAGCAGGTAGTAATTCATCTCATCCTGCTGACGACAGATCACGCCCATCCAGTTGTTGACCGTACCCTGCACGTGGCGCAACGAGACGTCAATGGCCACATCCGCATACTTGCGCCCAATAAGCGGTGTGTAGACGGCGGTGTCCTGCCCACGATCTTCAAGATAAAGCTCCCCTGCCAGGGCGTAGACGGCACCGGTCTCTGTATCAAATCGCGCCCACGCAGGATTGGGCCGGGTGAAGTCGTCGGCGAATAAATACGAGTCAGGCAGAGTCATAGTTGGCGTTGACGGCGTCGCCTGCCCACAGGCTGCCAACAGCGTGACGACACTCACAGCGATAAGCAGCAGCTTGGCACTAAGCTTCATAAGCCCTTTCCGCTCCAGAGGCTTGGGCGGGTTTCGTAAGTGGTCCTGGACCAACGGCTTCTTCATCCAGCGGCAGTACGATAGTCACGGTGGTCCCCAGGTTTTCGCCGAGGCTCTCAGCCCAAACATTGCCTCGATGGTATTGGACGACTTCACGTACCAGCGAAAGCCCCAGTCCCATACCTCCATAGCGTCTGTTCGTCGCGCCGTCAATCTGGTAGAAGCGATCGAAGATCCGTCCGAGCTCGTTCTCCGCGATGCCGATACCTTCATCTCGCACCTGAAGCCACAGCTGCCGGTCGCGCACAAAAGCGTCGAGCCAGATGTGCCCGCCATTATGACTGAACTTAATCGCGTTGTCCAGGCACTGACTTAGCGCACGCAGTATGCCTTCGCCATCCAGCGCGAGACTTGGCAGGTCGTCAGAAACGGTTGTGACCATCTCTATCTGCCGGCGCAGGACTTTCTGCCAGTTTGCCCTTACCGCAGCGTGACAAATGGGCTGAATAGGTTGTGACCTGAGCTGAAGATTTCCTACCTCGGTGTCGTTCAGCGTGGTAATGGACTCGACCAACCTTACAAGGTTATTGGTGTGCGTATGGATAGCCCGCATAGCGAGCATCAGGTCAGAGCTTTCCTTGATGTCCAATGCCCCCTCGACCACCAAGTCCACGTAACCTTTGACGATAGCCAACGGGGTGCGAAATTCATGTGACACGTTCTGGACGAACTGGCTCTTCAACGCATCTAGCCGGCGGAGTTCACCATAGGCTGCTTCGGTTGCCCTGCGTGCGTCCTGCACCTGCCGAAAGAGCCAGACATTCTCGAGGGTGGGTGTGATTGCGGCTGCGATAAGCTCCATCAGACGAGCTCCCTCCCCGGTGAAGGTGTCAGGAGTGGGCGACTCTGCAAGCAGGAATCCGACAGGGTCTTCGCGCATCGCGAACGGAATTACAAAGGCGCTGTGGGTGTCCGGTTGCACCAGACTGCGCAACCAAGCAGGCGCACCATGCTGCACATCTGAGAAGACCAAAGGTCTGTTAGGGTCCAGTGCCTGCAGTAGAGCGCGACTATCCATCGAAATCGCCGGTACGCTCGATTCAAGCGGATGTGCAGGAGCATTGGCCTTGCCGATCCACCGTAGCTCGCCCTCTTCGATGATGCCGGCGCTGACAGCAGGCATTTGAAGGATCCGCTTGGCTTCAATACAGATAGTGCTCAAGACCTGCTCTGCGTCGAGGGTTGTACCTGCCGCTTGTAAGACACGGTTTAAGCTCTCTGCCTCCCCTAGTCGCTGCCGCAGCTCTTGTGCGAGCAGGGCTTTATCGACGGCAACCGTTTCGCCGTGATGCGCGCGTGTCCCAATCCGCTCCACGAAGTCTGGGAATGAGGGCTGCTCCAGGTTATCGAGTCCCATACATATGACCCCGGCCTGGTTCAGCAACTTCCCTGTGAGCTCATGGTCTTCGGAACGCATAAGAACTAGGCACGGACCATGCCAACCCAATAGCGTCAGGGCCGAGATCCAGTGAATGATATTCGCATCGCTGACCATCACGACCACATCGGGATGTGGATCGCTGAACAGCCGGGGCGACGCCTCGGGATAGGGCGTCTCACATATCTTCAATCCCTGCTGGCCCTGCAGCACACGTCTTACGTTTGCGGTAAATTCTTTGTCCGGTCCGACTAAGAGTAGCCTCATTCCCCTGTCCTTGATGTCATCCATCATGTCGCTCGGCGTCAGCCGTGCCGGGAGGTCAGGCCCTACGACACCAACTTGCTAACTACGGGTGTTATTGTAGCATGGATTCAGACCTACGCAGCCGACCTTGTAGGCCGGTTTTTTGCTTGCCAAAATGCCTCGAATATGGTAAGATAATGCCCGGTTGCGTATGGCCTGCTAGCTCAATTGGTAGAGCAGGGGTCTCTTAAACCCTTGGTTACAGGTTCGAGTCCTGTGCAGGTCATAACCAAAACCTCTCAAAGGCGTCGCGGAAGCGGCGCCTTTCGTGTTCCTGAACGGCGACCCTCGTTTCTGAACGGCACCCCGTTTCTGAACGGCAACGTCTTCCGAAGACTATCCCCTGAGAACTCTGGCTCTAGATATCTCCCTCCCGCTGCGCAACCTATAGCGGTTTTATGTTGAACATACGTTCTATTCATGCTATAATAGGGTATCATTTTCACAGCACCAGGATGTGGAAGATGTCGGCTTGAGGTTGCGGCCTGCACTGAGGGGATCGTATAAGCGGCCTTAACAAAGGCCGGGTTCATCACGCAGAAGGAGGGAAGAGATGCCGTTTAAAAAGATGCAAAGGCGGAAGTATCCGCCACGTCTCTGGGAGCTGCGGGGCTATCCAGGCGGTGGCAAGAGCACGTTCGCGGCGCAGATGCGCGCTCCGATCCTGCCAATCGACGCAGACGGGCGTTTCTCCGAGGTGCTGCACCTTGTCGACGGCGACGCCTATCAGTTGAGCGATGAGCCCGCTGATCACACCAACGTGCGCCGTATTGCCGATCTACTGGAGGCCAACATGGTGGGCAGTGACGTTGCTACAGTCGTGCTCGACTCACTCACTACAATTATAGCGCCCTTGGTAACAAAAGCGATTCAAGCCAACGATGCCGGCGAGAACCGCAATCGGGTCGCGGCGTTCAAAGAGAAAGCGCTGGCGATGCGCTTGCTCCAGGATTCGCTCACTCGCTACGGGACCGATGTGCTGTGGATTTACCACATCCACGATGGGCGAGACAGCAAGGGTAATGCAGTAACCCGTTCTACGATCAGCGAGACCGAACTCGCCCGGCTGATGCGCTCGGTGAATCTCAAGTTGGAGATTGTCATGGCGGAAGGGCGTCGTGGCGTCAAGGTTGTATGGGCGCGGCGGGGGCGCAGTGGGATGGTCCTTTGGGATGATACCGGATGCTGGCGTGGGATGCCCGACAAGATTGAGCAAGCGGTGTACGATGGGCTGACCGAGGAGGAGCGCCAGCGCTTGGAGCGCGGGGAACCCGTGGTGTTTCCTTCGCCGGAAGTGGCACTTGCCTGGGCTGTCGAAACCAGGGCATTTGATGACGAGGTCCACGCACGTAATGCCTACGACAAGCTTAAGCAGGAGCACCAACCGCGAACCGCCTACGAGATGGCGGCGCTATGGATCGGTGAGGTGCAGCGGCGAGCCAAGGTTGAACAACCGGTCTCGCAGCCGGTCGAGGCCACAACGACAGAAGTTGATCCGCAAGCGCGGTTGACTACGGAAGCCTCCAGCCTACCCAAGTCGGCTCTGCCGTCGAGTCGGGACGAGGTTGAGCCGTCCAAGACACCGACCATCAGCCCAGAGCCATTGTCGGAGCCACCGTCGTCTGATGACGAAGTTGACGGCAATATCTTCTGGAAGCGTTACTATGAATATCAGCGCTCCGGCAGGTTGGATACTAATGCCCGTGTGCAGTCACCGTTAAAGGAAGCCATCGACGATCAGGATTGGGTGGGGGCTTGGCAGACGATGCACGGGCTGCTCGTACAGCCTCAGGAAGGTCTCTGACATACGGTATCGCATTTGAGCCTTCTGGTTAGGTGCGCGTGCATAAGGACGATTTACGTAAGATAGCCTGTCCTATTGCATTCGCATCTTAGAGCGCTTAATGGTATAACATTCCTATTCCATACGGGAGGGATGTGTATGAGCCGATTGAGTGTCTTCGAGACGGTGCTGGTGCAATTCGATAAGGCTGCAGATCTCATGGAGTTGGACCCCGAGATTCGCAAGATACTGTCTCACACCACGAACGAGATTGTCGTGAACTTTCCTGTAGTAATGGACAATGGGTGTGTGCGTATGTTCACCGGATACCGCGTACAGCACAACAATGTACTCGGCCCTTATAAGGGGGGGCTCCGCTTCCATCCTCAGGTAGATCTTGATGAGGTGCGTGCGTTGGCTGCGTGGATGACGTGGAAGACAGCCTTAGCCGGCATTCCCTATGGGGGTGCCAAGGGCGGCATTGACGTGCGCCCGTGGGAGCTTAGCCCACGGGAACTCGAACGGGTCACGCGGCGATTCACGTTCGCGCTGGGCAGCAATATCGGGCCGGAATACGATATCCCTGCCCCTGATATGAACACCAATCCTCAGATTATGGCCTGGATACTTGATACTTATCTCCAGATGATGCCCCCGATGGAGCGGAACCGCGCGGTTCATGTGGTGACGGGGAAGCCTGTCGAGTCGGGAGGTAGCGTGGGGCGCAACAAGGCTACGGGTCAGGGCCTGGTCTTCGTCTTGGAGGCGTGGGCGAAGGATCATGGCTTCGAACTCCAGGGTGCGACGTATATTATTCAGGGATTCGGAAACGTCGGTTCCTGGGCAGCACGACTGCTCAAGCCCCTCGGTGCTATTCTGGTCGGCGTGGAAGATCATTCGGGTGCGCTGGTCAATCCCGAGGGTATTGATCCCGACGATATGGCGGCTTGGGTGGAGCGCGAGGGCCGCATCCAGGGCTACGCCAAGGCAGAGCCTGTCGATCACGAGACCTTTTTCGGGACTCAGGCTGATTTCTTTATTCCCGCGGCATTGGAAGAACAGATTACGGCGGAGACGGCGCCTTTGCTGAAGGTTGGTGTCGTGATTGAGGGTGCAAATGGGCCGACCGATGTAGACGGGGACCGGATTATGTTGGAGAAGGGCATTCATGTTCTGCCGGACGTCCTCGCGAATGCCGGCGGTGTGATTGTGAGTTATTTTGAGTGGCTTCAGAACAAGCGCAGCGAGTTCTGGGACCTCGATGAAGTCGATGCCCGGTTGCACAGGCAGATCGTGGGCGCCTACTGCAGTGTCCGCGATATCGCGAAGGAATACCAGACTGACTGGCGCACGGCGGCTTACATCGTTGCCCTGAGGCGGCTGGAGCAGACGTACAAGAAGCGAGGTATTTTCCCGTAAGGCCTACCGTACGGCCTATTCTGTGGATAGGGGAATGACTCGACTGCATACTACGCTCATGGTGGCGCCGTCGCGGCGAATCTGGCCTTCGACAATGAGAAAACGTGCCATAATGTCGCGGCGGTAGGTGTCGATCACTTCGGGCTGGAGCATAACATTGGTTATGCCATGCTCGTCTTCTACGGCGAGGAAGGCAGTGCCGTTGGCAGTAGGTGGGCGCTGTCGGGCGACTACGACGCCGCCGATTCGGATATGAGTGCCATTAGGCCAGTGGGGTAGTTCGCTGCTGGGCGTCGTGCCCATCTGACGCAGTTGGCGCGCTACCAGCGCCGTGATGTGCGCCTCGGCAGTAGCTCCGCTATAAGTCTGCTCCAGCCACAGCCGCTCGTGACGCGGCAGGGCAGCAAAGACAGGTTCGTCTTTGGGCGTCAGACCCAGTAGTGGAGCAGATTTCGCAGCTTGCAGCGCGGATTGAAGCTCCCAGAGCAGCCGGCGGCGGGGCTGCCCCCACTCGTCGAGGGCGCCTGTCATAATAAGGGCTTCCATAGCGCGTCGTCCTAATCTGGTGCGATGGCAGATATCCGTCAGCGATTGAAACTCTCTCTGAGCCCGCGCCTCGACAATGGCGGTTCCTGCTTCGGTGCCCACACCTCTGACGGTCTCCAATCCCAAACGAATAGCGCGTGCCCGGAAAGGCTTCGTATGCGAGCCCTTTCCGGGTGCTGCTTCTAAAGTGGCATGCACTTCCGAGGTGTGAATGTCCACTGCGCGTATCTCCACGCCACTGCGGCGGGCCTCGGCGACGATGACGTGCATAGGGTAGAAGCCCATCGGCTGGTGGCGCAACAGAGCTGTGAAGAATGCCTCTGGATAATAGTGCCGTAGCCACGCGGACTGGTAGGTGAGGACCGCAAAGGCTGCAGCATGACTCTTCGCAAAGGCGTAGCCGCCAAAAGCCTGGAGTTGGCGAAAAACTTCCTCCGCCACCGTCTTGGGGACCCGGCGAACGCAGGCACCTGAGATGAAGCGGTCTTTGAATGCGGCGACGGCTTCTTCGGCGCGTTTGTTGCTCAGCGCGCGCCGGAGTTGTTCTCCCTCCCCTGCCGTGAAGCCTGCCAGATCCCGCGCGATTTTAAGCACCTGTTCCTGAAAGACGATCACGCCCAGGGTCTCTTCCAGTGCCGGCTTTAGGAGTGGGTGAAGGTAATGCACCGGCGCGCGTCCCCCACGGCGCTGTAGGTAGGGACGCACCATATTGGCCTGTAGGGGGCCTGGACGGATGAGGGCGATCTGGATTGCCAGATCCGCAAAACAGCGTGGTTTGAAATTGGGGATTAAGCTGGCCTGGGCACGACTCTCTACCTGGAACACGCCGACTGTCTCTCCACGACAGAGCATCGCATAGACGGCAGGGTCGTCGGGCGTGAGCCGATCCAGTTCCGGACGCTGTCCGGTGAAGGTCTCAATAAGGGTGACGGCATCCTCGATGGCGCCGAGCATCCGTAATCCCAATAGGTCCACTTTGATTGTGCCCGCATCCTCCAGCGCTTCCTTGTCCCATTGTACGACCGTGCGATCCTGCATCGTGGCGGGCTCTAGCGGGATTAACGTAGAGAGGGGTGGATCTGAGAGAATCATACCGCCGTTGTGAATGCCCAGATGGCGGGGCAGTCCCTCCAGTTGAGGTGCCAGCCGCAACAGATTGCGGAAGGGGCCGGCTCCCGTCGCGGCCCCTACTGCTTTTTCGGCTTCGGCGATGCTTTGTTCGTCGTGAAGATCCAGGGTGTCTGCCAGGCGCTCTACTAGCGCATGGGGAAAGCCCAGGACGCGCGCCACGTCTCGCACGGCAGATTTGCCCCGGAAGGTGACCAGCGTGCATGCCATCGCAGCGTGGTCGCGCCCGTAACGTTCGTAGACGTACTGAATCACCTCCTCCCGTCGATCAGCTGCGAAATCGATGTCGATATCGGGGGGAGCGGGACGCTCCGGCGAGAGAAACCGCTCGAAGACCAGGTCGATTGCCACCGGATCGATGGGCGAGATATTGAGGAGGTAAGCGACAAGCGAGTTGGCTGCGCTACCCCGTCCCTGGCAGCGTACGCCCTGGGTACGTGAAAAGTGGACGATATCACTCACGATTAGAAAGTAGTTGGCGAGGTCAAGCTGTTGGATGATCGCCAGTTCTTTGTCCAGGAGTGCGCGAGGTGGAGATTCGGAGTAGCGTTCTGCCATTGCCTGCTCGCAGAGCTGGCGCAAATAGGTGTTTGAGTCGCTCCCATCCGGTGTCACAAAGATGGGCAGGACCTGGTGTCCACCGGTTGGATTGGTGTAGTTAACCAAGAAAGCGCTCGCCGGTGCACAACGCTTGGCGATGCGGTGAGTATTGGCGATTGCTTCAGGGATGTCGGCGAAGAGTTGGGTCATGGCGTCAGGGTGGCGGAAGAAGTATTCGTCGTTCGCACGCAACCGATCGCCGGCTTGATCCAGGGGCGTGTGCAACCGTATACAGGTCAAGACGTCCTGGATCTCGCGTTGCTCTGGGCGTAGATAGTGGACGTTGCCGGTAGCGACCGTGTGAAGCCCCAGTTGCTCTGCGAGCGCTTTCAGATCCCGGACGAGGTGGGCGTCACCGGGATGGTAGTGGCGCTGCAATTCGATGAAGAAGTTGTTTGAGCCGAAGATTGCGGCGTAATGGTTTGCGCTCTCCCGCGCTTGTTCTGCAAGCGCGGGAGAGC
>SLDA01000272.1 GCA_007125545.1 Thermoflexales bacterium
GGGCGCAATGCGACGAGATCCGCAGCCGGCTCGGGAGGGAGCGCCTGATCCAGATCACGGGCAATGATGCGCTCACCGGCTTCACGGCTCCCAAAATCCTGTGGGTGCGCGAGCACGAGCCGGAGATCTACGCACGTACAGCGCAGATTCTGCTCCCCAAGGACTACATTCGCTACCGGCTGACCGGGGAGTATGGCTGCGACAAAGCGGGGGGCGCGGGGACAATCCTCTTCGACCTTGAGGCGCGCGATTGGTCGCCCGAAGTTTTACAGGCGCTGGAGATTTCCAGTGAGTTGCTGCCGCCCACCTTTGAAGGACCGGAGGTGAGCAGCACCGTGAGCGCTGCCGCGGCAGCGCTCACAGGCCTCAAGGCGGGGACCCCGGTGGTGGGCGGAGGCGGCGATCAGGCGGCAGGCGCGGTCGGCAGTGGCGCGGTGGAGCCCGGCATCGTCAGTCTCGTGTTGGGGACCTCGGGCGTCGTCTTTGCCACGACCGGCGCGCCTTTCATCGAACCCGAGGGGCGGCTGCACGCCTTCTGTCACAGCGTGCCCGAAACCTGGCACCTGATGGGCGTCATGCTGGCGGCGGCGGGGAGCTTGCAATGGTTCAGGGACACGCTGGCACCCGACCTCAGCTTTGATGAGTTGCTGGCTCCAGCCGCTGACCTGGCAGCTGGGGCCGAGGGCTTACTCTTTCTCCCCTACCTGACCGGCGAGCGCACCCCCTATCCCGATCCACTGGCTCGCGCGGGCTTCGTCGGCCTTACGCTGCGCCACGGAAAGCCCCATATGACGCGAGCCGTGCTGGAGGGTGTGGCCTTTGGCCTCCGCGACAGCATGGAGTTGGTCAAGGAGGCCGGGCTGGGCGAGATCGCTCAGGTGCGACTCTCGGGCGGAGGGGCGAAGAGCCCGCTCTGGCGCCAGATCCTGGCCGATGTCCTGGGACAGGAGCTGGTCACGATCAACACGACGGAGGGCGCTGCCTTCGGCGCTGCGCTCCTGGCAAGCGTGGGCGCCGGCGCCTGGCCTGATGTCCCGACGGCTTGCAAGGGCATCGTCAAGATCGTCGACCGGATCACACCGCAGACCGCGCAGGTCACCGCCTACGAGCAGTTGTACCCGCTCTACCGTGATCTCTATCCGGCGTTGAAGCCGACGTTTCAAGCAGTCGCGGAGTAGGGAGTACGGGAAGTAGGGAGTTAGCGGGGCAGTTACGGAAGCGACGCTGCCCCTGCTGTCACTTGCCTCTTCCTAACTCCTCCCTGCGTCAAGAGAAGAGGTGCCCCTATGGCCAAAACCTACGGTTATTTCGACAACGAACGCCGCGAGTATGTCATCACCGATCCACGGACACCGGTGAAGTGGATCAACTACATCGGCACGCTGGGCTTCGGCGGATACGTGGATCACACCGGGGGAGCGGCACTCTGCAAGGGCGATCCCGCGCTCAACCGCATTACATGGTACGAACCGCAGCGCCCGGTCTCGGATTTCCAGGCCACGACCCTATACCTGCGCCTACACGACGACGGGCACTACCGGATCTTCTCCCCTTTCTACGTCCCCACCCTCGACCCGTACGACAGCTATACGTGTCACGTCGGGCTGGGCTACAGCCGGATCGTCTCCGAGTTCCACGGCATTCGCACCGAGGCCACGATCTTCGTGCCGCCGGGCGGGAGCCAAGAGCTGCGGGACATCACGCTGACCAACGTCAGGGACCACACCGTTACACTGGACGCCATCCCGGTGGTCGAGTACTCTCACCCCGAAGCGATCAAGCAGTTCAACAATGCGGACTGGGTGCCCCAGACGATGGTCAGCCGGAGCCAGCCAGAGACAGAGGGCCTGCACGTGCTGGCCCAGTATCCCTTTATGTTCCGGGACATCCGCCAGAACTACCTCACGACAAACCTGCCGGTCAGCTCGTTTGAGTCGGACCGCGACCGGTTCCTGGGCTACGGCGGTTGGGCGGCGCCTGAGGCACTACAGCGGCCGGAGTTGGGGAACTATGAGGCACAGCGAGGACAGAACATCGGCGCGCTGCTGCATCACCTCGGCGACCTGGAGCCGGGCGAAAGCCGCCGGCTGATTGTCCAGTTGGGCCAGGCAGCCGGCGTAGAGGCGGCAATGCCCGATATTCACCGCTACCGGGATCCGGTCGCGGTGGAGGCAGCCCTGAACGCCGTCTACGACACCTGGGATGCCTATCTGGACCGGATGCAGGTATCGACGCCCGATCCCGAGATGGACACGATGCTGAATATCCACAACCCGCGCCAGTGTTATATTACGCTGAACTGGTCGCGCTACCTCTCGCTTTATCAGGTGGGGCTGGGCGCCCGTGGGATCGGCTTCCGCGACAGCTCGCAGGACATCACCGGCATCGTCGGCATCGCACCGGACGAGGGGCGCGCGCTGATGGAGCAGCTGCTACACGTCCAGCGCAAGGACGGGAGCGCAATGCACCAGTTCTACCCCTCTACGATGGAGGCGAGCATCGGCGATGCCGCTGAAGGCGAGGACCGCCCCGACTACTATGGCGACGACCATCTCTGGATCGTGTTGGCGGTCGCGGCGTATCTCAAAGAAACCGGGGACTTCGCCTTCCTGCAGAAAGAGATTCCCTACTACGAGAAAGACCGGGATGGCCAACGCGTATCGAGCGGGACGGTGCTCAATCACCTGCAGCGCGCCCTCGCCTTCACCGGTCTGCACGTGGGCAACCACGGGCTACCCTTACTGGGCTTCGCCGACTGGAACGACACCGTGAACCTGCGCAAGGGCGCCGAGTCCCTCTTTAATGCTAACCTGTTCGGGGTCGCGATGCAGGAGATGATCGCGTTGATGACGCATCTGGGCGAGGGAGAGCTGGCGCAAGCCTATCAAACACAATATGGCGAAATGCGCGACCGCGTGAACGACCACGCGTGGGACGGGGAGATCGGCGGTGGCAACTGGTACGTTCGCTATTTTGACAGCGATGGCACGCCCATCGGTTCGCAGAGCAATGAGAAGGGTCAGATCTACCTCAATGCTCAGTCCTGGGCTGTTCTCTCCGGCTTCGCCCCGCCCGAGCGAGGGCTGCAGGCACTGGACTCGGCTTACGAGCGGCTCAACACGTCCAAGGGGCTCAAGGTCGGCGCGCCGGGTTACAACGGCTTCGATCCTCACAAAGGCGGCATCACGACCTACCCGCCGGGCGCCAAGGAGAACTGCGGGATCTTCCTGCACACGAACCCGTGGATGATGATCGCCGAGACGATGGTCGGGCGCGGGGATCGGGCCTACCAGTACTACACACAGATCAACCCGGCGACACGCAACGACCGGATCGATGAGTTCGAGGTAGAGCCCTACGTCTACTGCCAGAACATCCTCAGCGACGAACACCCGCAGTTTGGACTGGGACGCAATAGCTGGCTCACGGGCACCGCGTCGTGGGCCTATCAGGCGGGGACGCAGTACATTCTGGGTATCCGCCCCGCCTATACCGGGCTGGAGATCGCACCCTGCATTCCGCCGGCATGGGACGGGTTTACGGCACGCCGCCACTTCCGAGGCGCCATCTATGAAATCACAGTAACCAACCCCGATCACGTAAGCACCGGCGTTCGCCAGATGCGCGTGGACGGTGAACCGGTTGAGAACACCATCGCGCCCATCTTCGCCGACGGTGGGACTCACATCGTCGAGGTGGTGTTGGGTTAAGGTCATTCGAGGCGAAATTCGCTCTGCACCGACGCCCAAAACAGGGACTTATAGGGACCGCAGGATATAATGAAGAAGAGCGTCCTGGAGACTCTGTGAGTCCCTGTGCAGTGGGATTCGAGTCTCCTTGAGTTCCAAGGAGGGTGTATGGCGAAGCTACGGATCGGCACGTGTAGTTGGAAGTTCCCATCGTGGGTGGGACTCGTCTACTCCACGCCCGAGGGCGCGCCCCCTGAGTCCTCAGCGCTACCCGAGGAGGCTCCACTCTTCGCACCGCTGCGAGAGGAAGCTGAGACGGAGAAGGATCAGACGCCGAGTGCGAGCTATCTCGTCGAATATGCGAGGCAGTATGATACCGTCGAGGTGGATCAATGGTTCTGGTCGCTCTTCGGCATTAAGAAAGTCAGCCTCCCCAGGCCCGAGGATGTCGCAGCTTATCGAGCTGCCGTGCCCGAGGACTTCCGCTTCACCGTGAAGGCCCCCAATAGCATCACCCTCACGCACTTCTACGCGAAGCGTGGCGAGCCGCTCGTCGAGAACCCGCACTTCCTTTCAGTAGAGCTCGCAGAGGCCTTTCTCAAGCTTCTGACGCCGCTGAACCCGCACCTGGGACCGATTATGTTCCAGTTCGAGTATCTCAACAAGCAGAAGATGCCCACCCAGGCCCGCTTCCAGGCGCTGTTCGGTGAGTTCCGGCGGCAGCTGCCCGGTCCATTCCCCTACGCCCTGGAGGTGCGTAATCCGCAGTACCTGAATCTCGCCTACTTCCAGTTCCTTCAGGCATTCGACCTGCTGCCGGTGCTTGTGCAGGGCTATTGGATGCCCGACATCCGCGAGGTCTATCAGGAATGGCGTGAGATGCTTTGGGACCACCCCACCCTCGTCATCCGCCTGATGGGGCCAGACCGGGCAGAGATCGAAAAGCTGGCGCCAGAGGGCTGGAACCGGATCATCCTCCCCAAGGACGATGAGCTACCCGGTATTGTGGCCCTGATCGAGGAGTGTCTTGAGCACGGCACGGACGTCTACGTCAATGTCAACAACCACTACGAGGGTTCATCGCCGCTCACCATCCGGAAGCTCCAGCGCCTGTTCGCGGGTTGATCGGTGCATGTACAAGGAATTAGGTCGCGAGAGCCCGCTAGTCATGGCTGTGATTCAGCGTCACCACGAGCTCTTGTATCGTCTCGCGCTTCTCCTCGTCAAGGCCCTTCAAATCCGCCATCGTGATCCACTTGTCTGAAAGCAGCCGCGCGAGAAGCTGGGGCAGAACCGAAATGCGAAAGTCGTACGTATCGTCGATATCCTTCCGCCGCTGAACGATAAAGTCACTAAGCTTCCAGACATCATCCGGCTCGTCCAAGCCCCGAGCGATCTTCTGCACCTGCTTAATCAGAGCCGCGCATTCGCGCTCGTAGGCCAGGTCAAAGGCACGGCGTGCAGCCCGCTTCTCAGCCTGGGACCACTTCAGATTGCGTAACATCCTCACCTCCACTGTGGCGATACACCAGTTGTCCGGACGGGCCAGTGTCCCGGTTGGGGATACACTCGGTGTCTCACATATCATACTCGTAAGTGAGCGGAGCAAAACCGGAAGGATGCCGCTCTTGCTATCAGGGGGCAGACTCGTAAAATGGGACTACACCCGTACGAGACTATGATAGAAGGAGAGCCGATGACAGAACGTCCCAACATCCTGCTGATCTTTGCCGACCAACTTGCCTGGCGGGCGCTACCTGCTCACGGCGATACCTTCGCGCAGACGCCCAACATTGACCGTATCGCACAGCGCGCCGTGCGCTTCGGCGAAGCTTATACGCCCTGCCCGCTCTGCCAGCCGGCGCGAGCGGCCTATGGGACGGGGCGATATCCTCACGAGACGGGCGTACTCTCCAACGGGCGCAAGCACCACGTTCCGAATGTGCCCGAAGCGTTGCCCACCGCCGGAGAGCTCTTCGCTAACGCGGGCTACACCACGATCCACTTCGGCAAACGACACGACGCGGGGAGCCTGCGCGGATTCACGCTCGCAGAGCTGGGCCAGTTGCCGGTGGATGAGGCCCCGGCCTGGCCGCTGAATGCCGATACTTTTTACGATCGTCACACCACGGAGAAGGCGGTCGAATGGTTGCAGCGCTACGACGGCGATGCACCCTACCTGGCCGTGGCAGATCTCAACAATCCCCACAACATCTGCGGCTGGGTGGGCGCGAACGCCGGTCCCCACCAGGACGTGCCCGTGGAGGGTCCGCTACCCCGATTACCCGACAACTTTGAGGACCTGGACTTGGGGCGCCGACCGCGACCGGTGCAGTACATCTGCTGCTCGCACAATCGGCTCTCACAGGCGGCTGCCTGGACGCCCGAGAACTACCAGCATTACCTGCGCGCTTACTACCATTACCTGGCACGCGTCGATGCCGAGATCGGCTGCATCCTGGATGCGCTGGAGCAGCGCGCCGATGCCGCCAATACGCTAACCGTCTTTACTGCCGACCACGGCGACGGAATCGCTGCGCACCGGATGGTGACGAAGCAGGTGAGCTTCATCGAGGAGACCACGCACGTGCCCTTGATGGTCGCGGGACCGCCAGGCCTGGTGAGCGAGGGCAGAGACGTCACGGCGCTGGTCTCGCTGCTTGATCTTGTGCCGACGCTGTGCGATGTCGCCGGCGTCGTGCCGCCTTCGGTGATGCGCGGGCGCAGCTTGCGCCCCTGGTTGGAGGGCAACCCGGCAGATGAAGATGGCGCCTATGTCGCGAGCGAGTGGCATACCGAGTGGGGATTTACGATCTCGCCGGGACGAATGCTGCGCACAGAGCGATACAAGTACACCCGTTATCTGGAGCACGACGGCGAGGAGTTGTACGACCTGGCCAACGACCGCGGCGAGACGCGGACTCTGGTCGGTGACCCCGCTCACGCCGAGGCGTTGGCGGCGCACCGTGCGCTGTTGGAAGCTCATGTCGAGGCCACGGAGGATCCCTTCTTCAATCTGCAGTGGATGGCCGAGGACCGATGGCGCAGTCACGCGGTGGGCTACGAGAACCATGAGGGCCCGGCAGCGCCGATGGTGGGGTAATCCGTAGCTGAGCCACTCAGCCTGTCCGTCTCTACCCGCCTCGGTGGGTGGAGGCCTGCGTCCCCTCCGACTCTGGCTCCTCTCCCTTCGGGGGAGGCTGGGTGGGGGTCTGCGTCTGTATAGCGCATATGCGCGTCTGTACGGGACGCCCCCCTCCAACTCCCCCCAAATGGCGACAACACGATGCGCGCCGGCGCCGTGGCGCCGGACACGCACGCTTCGGTGATGCGAAGAGGGGGGAGAGCCGGATGCCGGTGGTGTCGATGTGCGCCAAGGTGAGCCGGTAGATGCGCGGCGTCGCTTCTGTCTCTGGCTCCTCCCCGTCGGGGGAGGCTGGGTGGGGGTCTGCGTGTGTATGCGCTGGCTTGCGCGTCTGCACCGGATGCCCCCCTCCCACTCCCCCCAAATGGCGACAACACCAGGCTCGCTGGCGCCGCGGCGCCGGACACGCACGCTCTAGTGA
>SLDA01000302.1 GCA_007125545.1 Thermoflexales bacterium
CCGCTATCTATTGTCCTGAGGTATCCTTGAGTATACCATACCCGCGCTCTCTGTCAAGCCTTTTCCGGCGTTTCCGCCAACTTTTGCCTAACTCAAGCCACGCTTCTCAAGGTACGTGCGCCGCTGGGTCTCCCCTCAGCGCGAAGTGCATTCTACCACTTCCCGCTGCGCTGTCAAGGGCTCTGCAGGATTTCCCCCGCTCTCCCTTACCGCTCGCGCACGCTCTCTCGCTTGTATTTCTCAAGGTCCCCCTGGCTCCGGTTTCCCTTCCCCAGGCACGAGGGTGGATCATACCACCTCCCCCCAGCCTGTCAAGACCTTTTTCCACCCACTTTTCCATTTCCCGCTCAAACTCGTGGGCGGATTACGCGGCACCGCCCTCCACTGCCACCTCCAAGCCTTTGAGCAACCGGTCTTTGTCGCCCCGCAGGAAAAACCGCCGGTACGCCAGGGTCTCCGCTAGCGCCTCCAGCAACTCTCCGTGCAGCGCAGCTGCCCGCTTCGCGTCCCGTGGGGAATTGGTTTCTACCAGCAACGTCAAACCATCCGCGGGTGTGAGGGCGAAAAGTCCCTGCGCCTCCAATAAAGCTAAACCCCGCTTAACCGTCACCTCGCGATGTCCCATCACCGCCGCCAACTCGGCGGGATCCACTCGCCCATTCCGGGCCTTCAGCGAATACTTGACCAGACCCGCAAGCTGTTCCAAAAACGCCCGGGGCGCCTCTTCTGCACAGCTACATCCCATCAGGATCACGCGGCTCGGCTCGACGCGCCGTAGCACGGCCCCCAATACCTCCACGCCAGGGGGACAGTTCCAGATCAGAAGCGTTTCCGAAGGCCCAAGCATAAACCGGTGGTTGCCGTTGACGGCCTTGCGCTCCTTGCCTTCGGCCCACACGGTCATCCATAGGTACTGGTCGTGCAATTTCGCCAAGAGCATCAGCGGGTCCGGGCATCCACGATGGTCCACAATCTCGAGCTCGGGCCCAGTCTCTGTTGCAGGATCGGACGATGCGGGCAGCGCTTGGGCCCGCATCGCTTGCCACACCAACTGTACATCGACCTCGCCGCGGAACGCCTGCACACGCGCCGTCAACGCGACGTTGACCGGCCCCTTGGGCACTTCAGCGCCGCGCCAGTTCCACCAGACTAGCTGCCGCTCCACGTCGTACCGGTCCTCGACCGTCAAGCGTAAGTGGTGCCGCTCGCGGCCCAAGGTACGCTGGCCCGTGATCGTCAGGCCCTCTACAGCCAGCACCAGCGCCGGATTGCCCGACCCGAAGGGCGCCAGGCGCTGGAGATCCGACACCAACGCCATCGATAGCTCGCTCAGCGAAACATAGCCGTGAACCTCTATCTCCGGTTCCATACGCCCGGCGGAGAATTGGGGTGCGAGCACGTTGTCCAGACCCCGACGAAAGCCGTCGATACGCTCGGTCTCTAGCGCCACCCCGGCGGCCATAGCATGCCCACCGTAGCTCGCCAGCAGCCCTGACTGGGTTGCGATGGCGTCCGTGATGTGGCAGCCCGGCACCGAGCGCGCCGATCCCCGCGCCAACTCACCCGGCGGCGCAGCCAGCAGCAAGGCCGGACGATGATACTTCTCCACCAGCCGGTTCGCGACGATGCCGATGATGCCGGCGGGCCATGTCGGATCCGCGAGCAGCAACACAGACCCCTCAAGCAACGAGGGGTCGCGCTCCAGACGAGCTTCAGCAGCGGCAAAGACCTGGTCGCACACACGTTTCCGCCGCTCATTGAGCGCCTCAAGCTGCGACGCCACCGTTCGGGCTCGACCCAGATCGCCGGTCGTCAGAAACTCCACGATAACGTTCGCGTCATCCAGACGTCCGATCGCATTGAGTCGTGGTCCCAGCGCAAATCCAATCGTCTCTTCATCAACTTGATCCGCCATCACCCCTGCCACCCGCATCAACTCCTGGAGTCCCAGGCGCTGCGTGCGCCGCAGAACCTGAAGCCCGCGTTGTAGTAGATAGCGCGTATCCCCTCTCAGCACCGCCACATCCGCAACGATGCCCAACGAGACGAGATCGAGGAGGTTATGAGCCGCGCGGGGACGACCCGCGCGCACATACAGCGCCTCGGCAAGCTTATAGGCTACGCCAACACCGGGCAGCGTGGCAAGGGGATGCTCGGGTTGAAGGAAATGGGGGTTGACGAGCGCTGCCGCCTCGGGCAGATCAGCAGGCAGCTCGTGGTGATCGGTAACAACGACATCGACGCCCTGGGACTGCGCATAGCTGATCCCATCGTGCGCGTCGATGCCCGTGTCGCACGTGATCAATAGGCGCACGCCCTTCATCAATTCACGATCCAGCCACGGACGTCGGAGACCATGGGATTCGGTCTCACGCACCGGAATGTGATAGATAACCTCACCGCCCAGGTCGCGCAGCGTGGAGACGAGAACGGTTGTAGCCGTCTGACCATCGACATCAAAATCGCCCCAGACGCAGATCAGCTCTCGCCGGGCCAAAGCCTGCTCGATCCGCTCAACCGCAGTCTCCAACCCCGGGAGAGACTCGGGCGCGGTCGGCATATAAGCGTTCGGATCGAGGAAAGCCAGCGCAGCATCAGCCGTCGCGTACCCGCGCCGGACCAGAGTCTCCGCAACCAGCGGATGCCCTCCGACAGCCTCGCGCAACTCACGCGGCACTCGCACGGGTGCAGGCTCCGTCCACTTCATAGCTTATCCCTCTCGGCAAGCCCTTCCGGGCAATTAACAGTCAGCCGCCGGCAGACACGTACGTCGATGTCTGCCGGCGGCTGCGAGGTCGAACCCGGACGGGCGGCAGGGCCGGCCCGCCGCACAGACCGGGCTCACCCGATCAAGCGCCGAACTTATTCAGCCGCTCTCCGTGTGCCATCATCAAAGGCAACAGATCATAGTGGCGGATGTGGCCCAGCCCGCCGAGCATACACGCACGCTCGCCATACGCCTCAACCTGATCGGGACGGATGTGGCGCGACCAGAGCATAGTCGGCAACTCGTGCCAGGAGTGTGCCTTGATCGACCAGGGTGTGCTGTGATCGCCCGTCACGACCAGGACGTCCGGGTTCAGATCGAGGATTGCGGGCAGAGCTGCATCTGCCTCCTCAATCACGTGGACCTTTCCGTCGAAGTTCCCATCCTCTCCATAGCTATCCGTCTTCTTCACGTGGAAGAAGAAGAAGTCGTGCGCCTTCCAGTGCTCGCGGAGCGTCTCGATTTCGCTCTCGATGGTATCACCGGTCGATAGGACGTCCATACCCACGAGACGACCGATGCCGCGATACATAGGATAGGTCGCAATCGCACCCAGCTTCATCTTGTATAGGTCGGGCATCTTGGGGATGGGGGGAACCTTGGCAATACCGCGCAAGTTCATGCTATTGGCCTTCTCCTCATCGGAGAGCATCTTCCGGGCTTCGGCCAACCACTGCTCAATCAGCTCCGCCGTCCTCTCCGCCTCGGGACGCGTCGCTTCGACCGGCAGCGGGGGAACGCCCGTCTGTTGTGGATCGGTCTCCGTCAGTCCGTCAGCGAGGCCCTCGCCCCGTAAGACCAGCACAAAACGATATTCCTTGACCACCTTGACAAAGGTTTCAACGCCGGGCAGTTCGATCTGCTTCAGCCGTTCGACGAGCCGCGCCCCTTCTTCTGTCGGAATGCGCCCGGCACGCCGGTCAGTGATGTTGCCTTCGGCATCCACGGTCGCGAAGTTACCACGCGCGGCCACATCGTTGGGACCCAAATCAAAATCGATCCCCAAAGCCTCCAGCACCCCGCGACCGATCTCCCATTCCATCGGATCGTAGCCGAACAGGGCAACATGCCCGGGCCCGCTGCCCGGAGTAATCCCCGGACGTGCGGGCAAGCTTAGACCGGTCGTCGCCCGCTTCGCCAGCGCATCGAAATTGGGCGTCTTAGCCGCCTCTAACTCCGTCAGTCCATCGGGACCTGGAAGCCCCCCTAACCCATCCAGAACCATCAAGACTAGCTTCGTCTCACCTGGCATACTCAAGGCACGCATTAGCTCTAGTTGATTCATAAAGTTACGCCTCCGTGGTTAACTCGTTTCCCCTTCAACCCATTTTACCTACGATCAAGCATATCACAAACAAATGCTCGTCGCTTCAGTACTCAATCTCCGAGATCTGGTCGAAGTCCACCTCGAGGCTGCTGCCCTGTTCTCGCAGATCCCAGACGGCTACCACATCGTCAAGCGCGCCGGCACGTACCCCTTTATCGCAATACGACCGGTACACGCACGTCCGGCAGTGCCCGCGATGCTCAGTCATCTCAAAACCGTCGTCAGGCAATCCCACAATCTCTTCGATAAGGTCGGTCAGATAATCGCCATCCTCAGCATGTTGAACAGAATTGTACTGGAACCGGGCCGGCGAGTCCGGGAACTCCGGAAACCAGTAGACCATCTCTACGTGTTGCGGATCTATCGGGTGCCCTCCATTGAGGGCACCGCCGGCTTCCACCAACAGGAAGGGATAGACACGGGTCTGCATGCGCTCGGCCAGAAGCCGCTCTGGCGTCCGCTTCGCAGACGTCTTCCAATCCAGAATGACGGCCTGCTCCCCGGGCAGGCAGACCAACAGATCGTAGCGCACAATGACCGGATAGCCTGCTACAAATGTGGTCAAGGTGAACTCGCTGCGCACCACTGCATGACCCTTCTCGCCGCCAAAGAGATCAACGGGCCGATAGGCCAAGTAGTTCTGCCACCAGTTAGAAAGCTCCGGACCCATATCGGGAGCGCGGCTCGCCTCCCCAATCCGCTCTGCGGGCAAACCCACTGTATGCTGCTGCACCAGTTGATGGAAGGCTTTTCCAAGCGCCATGCGCCGCTCCTGTTCCTCAATCGGCTCAATCTCTACCGCCGGCCATCGCAACGCCCTCCGGTAACGGAGATCGAACCTCCGCGCACACTCGACAAAATCCTGCAAGCTGGTCTGGGTGAACTGGAAAGATCTAGGTAGGGTTGGCATCGAAGTCATCTCCTGTGCGCTGCTCCCACCAGGTCTGCAACGCGATAAAAGGCACTGAGGGCTGCGCATCACCCCGCCGTCCCGTGTTCCAAGTGACACTGAGCGCTTCTCGAGCACGCGTGATCCCAACGTAGAAGAGCCGCAACCGCTCGGCCGCGTACTCCCGCCGGGCGTCAACCGTCGCCGTGCCCTCATAATAATCGAAAAGGTGAGGCGTCTCCACCAGCGCCTTCAACTGCGCCAGGGTTTCCGCTTCCAGGTTGAGTCCATCGCGGATATACCATGGTTCGGAGATGAAGCGATCCTGCGCCTGCGCGGAGGGGAAATTATAGTCGTTGACCGAAATCAGGTAGACCTTGTCCCACTCAAGCCCCTTCGCCTTGTGCATCGTCGTCACCACAATCTTGCCGCGGTATTGGTTGGGGTCCAATCCCATATCGGCGTCGGCGAACCCGAGGAACTTGCGCTCATTCTTGGCAATTACCGCCAACTCCTCCGTCAGATTCGGGAGCCGCCACTCCGGATGCGTGTCGGAAGCTTGGCGTAGCACCAGCGCCAACTTGTGAGCGATCGCCAGATCGGCAGGCTCGTTGAACAGATCCTGGGCAATCGTCAGCACCGTCTGGGCGATCGGGAGGTTCACTGTGCCTTGCCACCTCCGCACAAGGTCCCGGAACGCGATGAGATGCTCCCGCAGCTCTTCCGTCCAGACCGCCTCTGCCTCCAGCGTCTCCAACCAATCTCGGCCTACGCGGGGCCAGAGGAAGTCCTCGACTCGGGAACACCGCTCGATCAACTTCGCAATCAGCTGAGTTTCCTCGTCCCGAGCTTCATCCGTGCGATCGCCACGGCGCCAGACGCGATAGACAATCGAAAGCCGCCGGGCGGAACCGGGCTCAGCCAGATAAAGGATCACATTGCCCAACGCGCCGGCGGCTTCGCGCGTCGAGGGCGTGCTGCGCAAAATCTCTACATAGGGCGCGTCGACCGACTTGAGCATCGTGCTGAGCTCGAAACCGCGATTGTTGCGTGGCACCAGTACGGCCAACGTCCCCTGCGAGTGCTCCTTGATCCAGGAAATCGCCGACGCGGCGACGGCCCGGAGTTCTGCTTCAGGTGAGAATCCCTTTGCCACAAAGCGAATCTGGCTCGGATCGTCGGATGGGTTGGGCTGTGGATCCCCATCTGGCGTGGGTAAGATATGCGGCGGGCTTAATGCGTCGCGCAGTTGCGGAACGGGGTGTTCTGTCCTCGTCCAGTCGATGAGGTAGTTGGCCAAATCCATCACGCTCTGCATACTGCGCCCCGAATTTGGAAGATCGAGCGCCAGCACATCCGGCTGCTCGAGAAAGCTGCGCAGGTACTTTGGGCTCGCGGTGGTGAACGTCTCGTAGATGGCCTGGTTAGGATCGCCCACGCGCACCCAATTGCCGTGTGGGCCCGCCAGCTCTTTCAGAATGTGCTCCTGCAGCCGGCTGCTATCCTGCGCCTCATCCTCCAGGATGTAGGGCCAACGGCGCCTCAGCCTTGCCAGGAAGGCGGGATCCAGCCTCACAGCCTGTAGTGCCAGCCGGATGAGATCGTCAAAATCGACCGCGCCCCGGTAGGAGAGCGCACGCTGATAGTCGGCATAGATGGCGTATCCCATCTCCAGAAGGGGCAGTCGCTCCGGGTAACTATCCAACATCTGCCGCAGGCTCGCCGGCATCACCTGGAGATCCTTGGCCTGCTTGACGACAACCGTGCCGATGTTAGTCACCAGATTCACCCAGGACGTTCTGCGGATGCGCTCCGCCTGCGGCTCATCGAGATCGTGCGCCAGATAAGCATCGGCGATATAGGGATTGGCATGCAACCAGCTTGTGGCGGCGTCCTTCAGAATGTCGGCAGCGACCCGTTCGTCGATGATGGTGAACTCATCCGATAGGCCGACCAGGTCCGGGCGCTCCCGGACAATATCGTGAGCCAGCCCGTGGAGTGTCCGCACTCGATAGCCGATACCGGGGAGCAGTCCTTCTGTTTGCACGAACTGCGCCACCCGCTGGGCAAACACGTTGACGGCAGAGTTGACGAGCGTGACGATCAGAACCTCTTGATGATGCTCATCCCTGCCGTCCTGGTACAGGTTTCCCTCAGCCACCAACTTCGCCGCCAACCGCGACAGGATCCAGGTCTTCCCACTACCGGGCACGGCGGATACGCCCGTCTTGCCGCTCGCATAGTTGA
>SLDA01000141.1 GCA_007125545.1 Thermoflexales bacterium
TTCCCGGGCGCAACCCAGTTCATCACGGCCGGCCTGGAAATGCTCGAGCCGGGCGAGAGCTTCGGTATCGAGTTCGATACCTGGCTCTCCACCGAAGACCACCTCTACCCTGCGGGACCGGTGGCCCCGGGGCTCGTCTTCACGAACGCTGTAACGGTGACGGCCCCGCCGGCAGGTCAAGACACGGCAGTCGCCACCAACATCACCGGGCCTGATTTGCAGCTTGAGAAGGCGCACACCGACGGCATCGCGTTGCCCGGCGAACTCGTCACCTTCACACTCACCGTACGGAACACCCGCCCCGATCGCACCTGGTGGTGGGGGCTGCAGGGCGACGCCATCGTCACCGATGAACTCCCCGACGGGCTAACCTTCGTCTCGGCCTCGCTGTGGCTCTGTGAAGCCGAGGGTGAGTTCTGGTGTGATGCGCCCCCGCAGATCGACAATCAGACGCTGACGTGGAATCTCGGGGCTCCGGCGGCAGGTGAGATGAACATGATCCGCTACGTCGCAAGGGTCGACGCGAACGTCAGCGCCGGGACGCAGCTCACGAACCAGGCGAGTGTGGCGAGCACAGATCCGGTCGCCGATGCCGAGGTCGATACGGACAACAACACCGACACAGCCACAGTCGTCGTCCCGGACCTCACCTACACGCTGACCGTCAACATAGTGGGGCAGGGCACGGTCACCGTGAGCCCCGACCAGACGGCTTACGAGCAGGGCGACGAGGTCACGTTGACCGCAACACCCGCCCAGGGCTGGGCCTTCGTGGGGTGGAGCGGCGACGAAAGCTCCACGGAGCCCACGATCACGATCACCATCCAAGGGGACACCACGCTGACCGCAACCTTCATAGAGGAAGATGTACAACTGATGCCCATCTACCTCCCGATAGTACTCAACAACTGGATGCCGTAACAGAGCTACAGCCCGGGAGGGTGGTGACGTCACCGCCCTCCCGGGCTATCGCCCGCCCTCACGTCATCGCGGGTTCGGCCGCCGCCCGCGCCCGCGCTTCCCGCTGACCGGAGCGGTGCGCCAGATAGACCACGACCGCGGCCAGAGCAAACAAGACAATGACCAACATAAAGGGCAGGCGCCGGTTCACCGCCGACAGCTGGCCCGCCAGCCACCCGACCGGGGACACCCCGATCAGCACGATCACATTCACCAGCGCCATAATCCGCGCGCGCTCCTTCGGGTCGACCGTCACCACCGTCAGCTTGTCGAGGACGGTGCCCGTGAGCGGAATGCCTGCACCCTCGAGAATCGTCGCGACCAGCAACAGGCCATACCCACCCACCGGCACGCTGACCAGGACCACCTGACTCACGATAAACGTCACCAGCCCAATGCCCATCAACAGCCACTCCCCCATCGGCGTGAGCTGTGCCAGCCGCTGCAAGCGGGGCATCGCGAAGAAGAAGAAGAGCAGCATCGTAATCGACCGGGCAAAGGGATAGAGCGCGAGATGCGCATCCGGGATCAGAATCTCCTGCGAGACCAGAATCGACCAGAAGGTCCCGCGGATTGTCCAGCTGGCCGTCAGAATCATCATAAGTCCCGCCATATAGAGCGTGGCGGGCGAGCGCAGAATCTGGCGGAGCACCTCCGGCGACTCGCGCACCACGTCGAAAAGCCCCTGGTGAGCCGTCTCCGCCATCCGCGCGACCCCCTGCTCCGTCTCCGTCACCATCGCATTCGTCAGCACGAACTTGGCCGTCATCATCACGAACGCCAGCAGGTAGAGGCCACGCATCGTCGATACCAGGCCGAAGCGCGCCATCAGCACGCCGGTCAGCGGCGAGACGAACGCCGCGAGCAGCCCGGCGATATAGATCCAGGAGTAGATATCGACCAGCAGCCGCGGATCCGTGTCCTCCACCATAAGGCAGTTCCACGAGTTATGCGTCACCCGCCACACGGCATTCACAATCGCCGCGACAAAGAAATAGGTGGGATTCCGGGCTACTGCCCAAATTAAGGTCGGCACGCTCCACGAAATGGTATCGAAAATAAGTGTTGCGCGCTTTCTGCCCAGCTTATCGGTAATCGCCCCGCTCATCAGCGTCCAGAAGACCTGGAAAAACAATCCGACGCTGGTGATCAACCCGATGTTCACATCGTTGAGCCCAAACGAGAGCATGTAGATCGAGACATACGGCGAATACAGGTTAAACGGAATCCCCCAGAGCGGCTCCGTGAGGACACATCCCCGCGCGTTCCCGCGCAAGTGCTTCAATGTATAGATTAGACTGTGTTCGGCCACCGCCATCTCCTCGCCATCCAAACTGCCCGCCATTATACCACCCGGTGGGGCAAGGCGATTTCTTCACATGGTGCGTCTCCAAATCCGAAGGAGGCCGCCAGACTGCGTCGCGCAGACCTATGCAAACTCCGGCCCGAGCCTCGGCGTGGCAGATCTTCCGACTTCTGTTACACTGAACATGAATGGACCTGACATCTTATATAGGAGGCAAACGTATGGTGCAAGACTCCCTGAATCGTGCTGCGGTAAGTGGTCTTATCAGTGCTATCCTCGGCTTGACCGCGACCTGGGTTGCGACGGTCCTCTGGCCGCCGGCCTGGACCTTCACGCAATCTATGGTCGCTATCGGCGTCGCGGCATTCCTCGGCGCCTACTTTGCCGCGTTCTTCGCCGGCCTTCTCAGCCAACCTTCGAGCGCCAACACCAACACAGAGGCCGCGCCCACCCCCTCGGGTAAGCGCGGCCTCTGTAGCTCCTGCCTAAAGCTCCTCCAACCCCGCCGGCAACGCGCGATCCATAACCCAGGCGCGCACCATACGGCAAAAAAGGTCGGGCGCCTCCAGGTTCCACGCGTGCCCGACGCGCGGGACCATCACGCCACGGGCGCCGGCAATCTCGGCGATCAGCTGGCGGGCCATCATCCTGGAAATGGGCGTCTCCTTCTGACCCACAGCCACCAAAATAGGGCCCTGGGCCTCCGTCGGCGTCTCAATGCGCGTGTACGCGTCCATCAGAAAATGCGTCAAGCGCGCCGGCGGAATCACCGACAGGTCCCGCGCCAGCATCGCATCGTAAGTGTGCGACAGCCCAAACTGAAATCGCACCAGCGCCGCGAGCTGCTCGGGCCGCAGCCACGATAGAAGCGGCCGGTTCAATGACAGCGTGACGCGCAGGAGCATTTGGAGCGCTTTACCCATTCGGGCCGCCGTCCCGCTCAGAATGGCGTGGTCTACGACCTCAGGTGCGTGCACCATCAAGGCCTGTGCCACCACCCCGCCGAACGAGAGCCCCACGACGTGTGCCCGTCCCCCCTCCGCCAGCGAGCGGACCACGTCCGCCAGGCGGCGGACCGCGTCTGCCATCTCAAAGGGCCGCACCTCGGCGCTTTGCCCGTGCTCCGGCAGATCCGGCGCCAGACAGTGGAACTCGCCGAGTCCGGTCATCTGCGGGCGCCACATCGACCCGCTTAGCGGCGATCCGTGCAGAAAGAGAATTGCCGGCGCCGACGCAGGCCCAGACTCGTAGACGTGAAGGTCCATCGGGGCTAGGGCCTACCGGCCTTCTCGGCCACCGGAATCCATACCTCGTGATACTCCGACTGTGGGTCGCGCGCCACCGTCTTCCAGTAGTACACCTCAAAGTCACCCAGAAAGCGCGTATTGTAGAGATAAGGCGATTGGGCCAGCCAGTCCCAGCACAGCCCGCTCTCCCGTAGCTTGCCCTCCTGCCCGTTCCGCTCCTTCCACATCGCGAAGGTTGTCAGTCCGCTGGCCCACGCGACCAACCCGCGCTCATAGTCCCACTTGAAGTGCCTGAAGCTGTCCACCTCAATCCCCGCGAAGTAGACGCGCACCTGGCTCTGGACGAACTGCCAATACCCGAAGGTCCGGTGAGGCCGGCTGATATCCGGAATCTGGCGCAAGCTGCCGAATAGACGCGCGTAGAGCGCCCCGAGGTCTTCGGAAACGTCGCCGTCCAGGCGAATAATCCCCTGCACCCCTATGAGCCGCAGTTGCATTGTCTCAATTCGTGGGTCCACTGCTCACTCGAGCCTCCAGGGCTGCGCGCACCACTACATAAGACTGCCCACTCCGAAGATCGTGCCGCCGGGCAATCGTAGGATCGCCCGGCGGGTCACGTTATGCTATGGAGAATCTGTACACCGTGGTCGAGCGGAAGGTCCGCCCCGGCTCCAAAGTCGTCGAAGGGAAAGCGGGTTGATTGGGCGAGTCGGGAAAATGCTGGGTCTCGAGGCAGAGACCCCCACGCCTTCCATAGATATGGCCGTCCTTCCCGGAGAGGGTCTCGGGCATCATATTGCCGGTATAGACCTGCACGCCCGGTTCCGTCGTATAGACCGTCATCAACCGCCCGGATTCCGGCTCATAGACCTGCCCGGCAAGCCGCAAGCGGCCCACCTGTCCCTTGATCACCCAATTGTGGTCGTAACCCCCGGCATTCTGTAACTGCGGATGGTCGGCATCGATGCGCGCGCCGATGCGTGTGCCCTTTTCCGATAAGGCACGAAAATCCAGCGGCGTGCCCTCCACCGGCGCGATTTCGCCGGTCGGAATCAGCTCCTCATCCGCCGGCGTGTAGGCATCGGCGTTTAGCATCAGCGTGTGGTCGAGTATCGTGGGACTCTTTCCGCCCGAAAGATTGAAGTAGCTGTGATTCGTCAGATTGAGCACCGTGGGACGGTCGGTTGTCGCCACATAGTCAATCTTCAGCCCACCCTCGTCCAACAGCGTATAGGTCACGGCTACGGAGAGGGTACCGGGGAACCCCTGATCACCATCCGCGCTGATGAGACGCAATTCCAGCGCCGGGCCCTCCCAGGACTCGCGCGCCCACGACTGCCAGACCTGACAATCGAAACCGCGCACCCCGCCGTGGAGCGCGTGCGGCTGTCCATCGGGGCGGGGAATCTCATAGACGGTTCCGTCCAGCTCGAAAGTGCCGTTGGCGATACGGTTGGCATAGCGGCCCACCAGGCAGCCAAAGAAAGGGTTGTGATCCACATACTCATCGAGCGTGTCGAAGCCCAGGACAACGTCCTCCATCCGCCCCTCGCGATCGGGCGCCGTGAGCGCACGCACGATCCCGCCATAGGGCGTGATCTCCGCACGCATCCCTTTCTGGTTGACGAAGGTGTAAAGAGGGACGCCGGCCCCGTCTTCCAGCGTTCCGAAGTGTGCTTTCCTGATCTCCATTGTTTCTCCTTGCGAGAGCTTCGGGCGATCGAAGCAGGTCTGCTATGTTGGCGCCCCGACGCCGTGAAATGCCACAGCACTCGGGGTAGAGTCATCTCCATTCTACGCAATCCTGCAATCGGCGCAAGCACGAGCTGGAAACTGGATGCTGGGTGATGGGTGATGGGTGATGGGTGCGCGTCAGATTTTCGCACCATCGAGTCTATCCGCTTCCTGGTGATCCTCCCCCGGAACGCGGACGTCCCGTCCGCCCGCCTGCAAGGCAACAGATCCTGGCATACGCCCGGTCCCTGCACCCATCGGCCTCCCAGCGCGGACAAGGTGCTGCATATCACACCACGTGCGCTCCGTCAGAGACCATGCCTCCCCCGGAACGCGGACGTCCCGTCCGCCTGCCTGCAAAGCAACAGATCCTGGCATACGCCCGGTCCCTGCACCCATCGGCCCCCCAGCGCGGACAAGATGCCGCATACCACACCACGCGTGCTCCGTCAGAGAGCATACCTCCCCCGGAACGCGGACGTCCCGTCCGCCCCTCTGCAAGGCAGCGGCCTACCACCCTCGATGAGTCCAGCCGGCCTGCCGCTCCTCGCGGTACCGCTGGACCCACGCCTCTGCGATCTCATCCGCCGTCGGGCTAAACTCGATATCCTCCATCGTCATCATCGGGTCGAGGCCGAGGGTGCGCAGGATCTGCCTGCCGACTCGCTCATAGTCCAAGATGAAATCCTCGTACACCACAGTCAGCGGCAGCACCATCGCCTCCGCGAAAAACGCCTGGATGCCGGCCTCACGCATCACCGCTTCGGCCACAAGGGCGTCAATCGCGTGGAAGTCGTAATCCTCGTCGACATCCGGCACGCGTACCGGGCGCGGCTCCTCAGCATCCACACGCCGGTGCCACTCACCGGATTTGATAGCCCGCCACCAGGAGACCGCCAGCCGCACCTTGTTGCGGCGCGTCATAAAGATGTGGATGTGGTTGGGGAAGGCGTGCTCCCAGACCTCCGGACGGGTCACCCCTTCCGGACAGCCGGGGAGCTCGCGCAATAGCGCAAACGTCTCGCTCATTCGCGGCTCGTACCACGACACCTTCGCCCCATACACACCATTCTCCGTCATACCCAAGCGATAGAGGGCTTGGACAAACGCCGACGCGTCCTCCGCCGCGTACGTCTCCAGGAGACCCACGCCTTCTCGCGTGAGCAGCCACTCGTGCGGCTTCCCCGCGATCCCCGTCGACTCCAGCTCCCTCGCCAGCATCGTGCTACCCGTCCGCTGTGAGAACCAAATCGTATAGGAGACAATCGGTTCCATCAAGTCACCTCCTTACTCCCGACCAACAACACCAGGTACCGGTAAGAACCTGAAGCCACCCGCACCCCCCCACTGCACAGGCCATCTTTGCATACAGCGGAGCAAGCCCGGCCCCCCACATCCGCCACTAGCGCTTCGCCAACACCACCACGGGGAGAAGCTCAGCCACGTGCTCGCAGGCCACATCACGCTCACCCAACATCACGCGTGTAAGTGCGGCGAAGGCAACCGGATGTGCCAGCGCGTATGCACACAACTCACGCCGCGACTCTGCCAGGGACAGGGGGACGGCACGGGCGTCAAACCGCCGCACGCCCACCGTCACGCGCACCTCCGGCGTCACACGGATATTGCGATACCAATCTGCCTTGTGCCCCCACCCCGAGGCGACGACGTAGGAATTCGCCCGCCGGTCATGCCGCACCACCTCGACGACAACATAGCGCCGCAGCCCGCTCGTGCGGCCCTTGTGTTCGATCATCAGAAAGCGCCGGCCCAGCAGCCAGCCTAGCCGCAGCCGGAAAAGCCACACCGGCAAGCGCAGCAGCCGTCGCATACACCCCCGAGGCCTGGATCCCCGGATGGTTCCCTTTGCCATTCTCGCCTCCCCTCGTAGCGTATCTTCAGTGTCCACCAAGCAGGGCGAAATGCAAGTGAGGCTGAGGATGGGGACAGCTCAAACTGGAAACCACAA
>SLDA01000609.1 GCA_007125545.1 Thermoflexales bacterium
CTGGTTGAACTTAACCGCAATGGTCCTCGCCGACTCGAGCCGGGACCACGCCCGGTCCAATGGGGCTGTCGCCCGCTTGAGCGCCTCGTAGACTTCCTCATCTTCGGCGCGATGGTCACATTTCACCGCCTCAACGCGGTAAGCATTCCTCGTTTTCATCTCTCTCCTTTCAAATCTCCTCAGTCAAAGCTTATGCTGCGGCACAGGTCGGGCGAATCCCCCCGGATATCACCGCGACGCTACACCTCGCTCAGAGCGAGTGTCTCTATATGCGCCAATACTTGTTCGTAGACCTCAAAATGCTCCTGTTCCCGCTCTTCCGGATCGACAAACTTGAAGAACATAGCGTGATTCTTGTGAGATCCGGCCAGCTTCCGGCGGCTGGTTCGCATAATGCCATCGGCAGCGTGCCAGCGCACCTCGCCATCCTGGAGCAGAATGTACTCCCCGGCGTAGTCGTCGAGTAGGGTCGCTATGTGATCGCGGTAATACAATGCCTGCTCTGCCATTGTTCGCCGCCACGTCACCACTGTGTCCAACGAGTCCCACTGCCTGGCATAGAAGGTATCCTTGGGCTGCGGCGTCAGCTCGGATGCGTAGCTGATGGCGTTGAGGTCTACCGTGCCGAAGCCTGCCTCCGATGCGACCAACAGAGGATTCCGGTCGCGATGGAAAGGCGGGGTCAGCCAATCCGCAGCGGGATCGTGGCCCATCAGGTATGCCATGCAAGCATCCGTGGCGATGACGTGGTCGCCTACTACCAATCCATCAACCACGCGGGCCGTGCCCTCGCCGTCGCCCCATTCCATCTCGGCCTGGCCCACCAGGGCATCCACAATGTTAAGAGCGGGATTAAAGATACGGCCGATGTCCGCCAACATATAGGGCATGCGCACCAAGTGATGATAGTAGTGGCGAGGGCGGGCGTGCGGAGCACCGGGCATCAGGCCGAAGAGATTCTTCAGGCAGCCGGTGACACCCATATAGGCATGGTTCTTCATTTTGGCGACCGAGACAAGCGCATCAGCCTCCATCGCGGCTTCGATCATCGTGTAGCGTTCGAACATCTGTCCGCCAGGCCGGCTTCGAGTAGGTGGCACACCCACAGTCTTGTAAGGCGGCTCCGTGCCGTCAACCAGCGCAACATCGAATTCGCGCAACACATGCGCCAGAGTCGTCGTCTCCTCCACCGAGTTGCTGACGCCATACATAACGTGGTAGCTGGCGTCAACGCAGATGATCTCGGCGTTGGTACGCTCGCGCAGCAGCCGCAGCGTTGCGCGTGCCACGCTATCGCTGACGAGCTGCTGCCGCTGTCCCGCGTGGGTCACGACAGTGGAGAGGGGCCAGTCCTGGTTGAACTTGATGGCGATACGCCCCGCCTGCTCCAACTTATCCCAAGCACGGGTCAAAGGTGCTGTGGCGCGTTTAAGTGCCGTGTACACCTCTTCATCAGCGGCGCGATGATCGCAGTGTACGGCCCTAACGGTATAACTACTCTTTAATGGAGGCATTAACGTGATCTCCTGTTAATCATCTCTAGCTTTTATCAGACGGTGGGTGCAGGTTGAAGTGATGCGGTCGCAGGCTGATCCTCAATCCGCCAGACGTAGAACATCAGCCCGCCCAGCAGCCGCAAAACGCCGCCGATGACCAGAGTCCAGCGGATGTCCAGGAACCCGGAAAGAGCGATGCCGATCATAGGGCACACGAAAGCACCCGCATTCATAATGGACGAGTACAAGGCCATGTAGCTGGCGCGCCGTTCCTCCGGGCACGCTCGATAGAAGACGTTGGTATGGCTTAAGTTGACACCCGAATTGATCAGGTTGATCAGAACGCCCCAGACCAGTATCAGGTTCAAGTTCGGGAACAGCGCCACCAGAAATGCATAGGAGGCCGAAAAAGGCACAGTGAGTCGCAAGGCGCGGTTGTCACCGAGGCGCGGCACCCAGCGTCGCCAGAGCGCGTATCCGACAATCACGCCCAGATTGGCGAGGGTCGAGTTGAGTCCGATCCAGGCATCAGAGGCTTGGAGTTGGTTGACCAGCAAGATGGCATAGAGCGGTCCGACCATCCACGCCCCCAAGTTGAAGAAGAGGGTGTTCGCGATGATGATGGAAAAGTCACGATGCTCGCTGACCAGGGTACGCCCGGTTTCGCGCAGCCGTTTGACAGTCCACCCCGAATGCACCTCAAGCGTGGGCGCCTCGGACGGCGTGGGCGCCTCGGACGGTGCGGGCGCCTCGGACGGTGCGGGCGCACTGCCCGACTTGGACACCGTCGACGACGTAGATGGCGGAGATGGCGTGGGCGCCACGGGTGGCGCCGGTGCCTGGGACGGCGCAGATGTCTGAGACGCTGAGGCTGTCTGAGACGCTGAGGCTGTCTGAGACGGCGTTGCCATACGGCGCTTCTCCGGAGCACGGATCTTGGAAACGTAGTATGTGCTGAGCACCGCGGCGATCCCGCCGATGATGTAGAGCAGTTGGTAGTTCATGGGGAAGGCCGACCAGTTCCAGCGCAACGCCGCATCAAGCCACCGGCCCGCCACGAAGGTCACGACGGCAGTAGTTGCGCTCAGAATGATGCTGCGATTTGCGAAGACCCGCGAGCGCTCGCGTTCGGGTATGATATCAGCAAGCAGCGGGCTAAATCCGGTGGAAAAGAAGGTGATGGGGATCGTGCGCAGCACGAAGAGCCCGATCACGAGCGGCGCAGCGTACGCGGGAAAGAACCAAGGAATGAAAGCTGCCAGCAGCAGACCCACGCGCGCGGAGGCGAGGCTGCCCAGCATCCAAGCCATCGGCTTACTGCGGCTCTCCAGAAAGCGCGCAGCGGGGACCATTATGAACATGGCGAACAGAGAAGGTAATGAGGAGAGCCATCCCACCATCTGGTTGGTCGCTCCGAGACGCAATGCGTAGGTCACGTTGAAAGCGAGAACGGCGGTATAGATCGCGGCCCAGAAGATCTCCACATAGAGGTAGCGTATGTTGTGCTCGAGCTCGGAGCTCGGCTTTCGCGCTCGCCAACGCAGCGAGCGGCTCCACAGCGCATCCAGGAGCCGGTAACGCCAGGACGCCCAGGACTGCTCCAAGCGCGTTATGAAAGACTTCATGCTTCCGCCCCTGCCGGCACCTCAGATACGGGAGGCGCCGTCGTAATCTTGTAGATGTGAAACAGAAGCGCGCCAGCCAGCCGGATGCTGCCCCCAATGACGAAAATCCAACGGATGTCGATGATGGCGGATAGCGCGATGCCCAGCATCGGGGCGACGAACGCACCGGTGTTCGAGATCGTGGCGTAGATCGCCAGGTAGCTGGCCCGCCGCTCGGGAGGACAGAGCGTATAGAGTGTGTTAGTGTGGCTCAGACTGACCCCCGGGTTGATCAAGCTGATCAGCACGCCAAAAAAGAGGATAAGCGTCAGGTTGGGGAACAGACTCACTAGAAAGGGATAGATCACGGCCACCGGCACGGCCATCAGCAGACTGCGGTCCGTCCCCACCCGCTGAGCGATATGGCGCCAGATGAAGTTTCCACCAATCACGCCGATGTGTGCCATCGTCGTGTTCAGACCCACCCAGCCATCGGTCGCGTTCAGCTGCCGGATGAAGAAGATCATATATAGAGGGCCGAGCATCCAGGCGCCGAAGTCGAACACTAAGGTGTTAATGATCAACTGGACGAAGGTGCGGTTCTCACGAATCATCGTCTGGGCGTTCGTCAGCAGGCCATCGAACCGGGGAAGGCGCGGAAGCCGGAGCCCGGGCCCCCCGGCCCGCTCACGAATCACGACGGTTTCGGGCATGTGGATGTGGCCTACAAAGTAGGTGCTCAGCATGCCCGCCACTGTGCCAATGAGATATACAATTTGATAGTTGACGGGAAAGGCTGCCCACGGGATGGCATTGGCGGCGTCCATCCAGCGGCCAAAAAGAAAGGTACAGACGGCGACGGTCGCGCTCATAATGATGCTGCGGTTCGCTATCACAAATGCGCGATCGCGGGGCGGGATAACATCCGCGAGAAGCGGACTGAATCCGGCCGTGTAAATGTTCATCGGGATGGTGCGAAATATCAGGACTGCCACAACGACTTCAGCCGCGTACTGCGGGACGATCCAGGGCGCGAGGGCCGCACCTACAAACGTGATTCGGCCCACGAACAGGGACCGGCGCAACCACGGGGAGCGATCTGTCTGTGTCTCCAGGAACCGGGCCGCCGGCACCAGCACCGCCATCGCCAAGAGGGGAGGTATGGAGGAAAGCCAGCCGATCATAGCATTGGAGGCGCCCAACCTGAGAGCATAGGTTGCATTAAAAGCCATGGCAGCCATAAAGATGCCGGCCCAGAACATATCGAGGTAAAGGTACCAAATATTGCGTTCGGTCTGATCGCGCGCCTCCGACCAACTCTGCACCCGCTGCCGGAGATGCGGCAACCGCGGCACTGTAGGGAGCGAGGGTCTGCGCAAACGACCGGCCCACCGGATGTCGGACCAACCGGATTCGCCCAGCCTGTAGCGCACCCGTGCCCATAGCTGCGTCAACGACCTTCGCCCGGGTTCCGCGAGTTCGTTCCGCACCCACGATAAGAACTGCACCCATAAACGCTGCAAATACTTCCAGACCTTCCGCAATCTATCCATAATAGCTAGCCACAGGTTCGCCGGCATGACCCGCCGTCATTCTCCCACGCGTCTCCCGCACTGACTCTATGCAACACAAAAAGGACACCTTCGCACAGACAGGTGTCCTTCTCCCACGCCTACGAGGTTAGCTGCCGGGCTCGGACCGAAGAAGATGGCCCTACATATCCCGGGGTCGCCGGAACACGATTCGCCCCTCAGAGAATGGGTCCCCCGTTGCAGCATCCGTGCTTGAATCTCACCACGCAAGACAGATGCTCATTCGGCGTACATCGATGCGGACGTGCCGTACCAAACCTGTGCCCCCTTCTGAGGCGCCGCGAACAGTTTAGTCTGACCTGACCCCATCCAGTATTCACTTACGACAACCGGATTCAACACACAAACAGTCTGTCTCTGACATTATCACAAGTCAGAACCTTGTCAACGCCTAGACCAGGGAAAAGGTGAAAATACGCCTTCATGATTGCACCAGGCGGACCTAGGCATAGGTACCGAGTTCCAACCCCTTATCGATGTAATAGCGGAAGGTTTCATAGAAGACCGTGTTGGGAATGGAGTGATCGCTATGGAGGACATAGCCGTTGTTTCGCATCACGGTCGGGATCTTGGCCTCCAGCTCGGCATCGATCTTGGCATAATCATTGGTGTAGAGTGCGCGCACGTCTATGCCGCCCATAAAGGAGAGCACCTCGCCATAATCGCGGTAGAGTTTGAGCAAATCCATCCCGGCTTTCACCTCGATGACCTGCAAGCAGTCTACGCCGGCTTCGATCATGCCCGGGATCAACGGCTCGACGTAGCCGCAGGAGTGCATCACGACCGGCATGGCATGGGCCTTGGCGTAGCCAACCGTCAGTTTGTGAGCAGGCCAAACGATCTCACGATACATGCGTGGCGACATGAAGGGATGTTGTTTGAAGCCCATGTCCTCATAATACCAAATGCCATCAGGCCAGCCCTCTTCGGCGAAGAGGATCTCTTGCAGGTCAACGAGCAGTTGTGCGTACGTCATCGCCATATCCCGAACCCAGTCCGGGTCGAGCGCCATGCCCATCAGCATATACTCATGACCCGCGACATCCTTCATAATCTCGAAGACGTTCACGCCGGCCCACGCGAAGAAGCGCCCCGCCTTGCGTGCCTGATCCTTGGCCTGGCGATAGGCTTCAAAGTTGATGCGGCGTCGCTCGGGTTGGAGCTTGGGCTTGATGTGTTCCTGCCACGCAGTCCTGTCCTTGACCAGGAAATCAATGTGCTCGGGGGTCGCGTCGTGGAGCTTATGTTGACGCAGCGTGGCGCCGTTGCCGTCTCGCCTGACGATAGTCTCTTCGGTTTCCTCCAGCACGACGGGTTCGTAGTCGAGGTCGGCGACGACAGAGAAGGGCCACAGGAGCTGCATATCAAAGCCGAAATGTTTGGCCAGATCCTCTCCCGGCTGGAGATGACCCTGCTCCGTCCAGACCTTCTGGGTATCTGACCAGAAATGCTCAAAGAAGCCGATGCGGTCGACAGGCTTCCGCTGCAGAATGTTGCTGATACGCTCAATGCCAGTTAGTGCCATGGTCTCCCTCCAACAGCGTGAGTTCTCGACTGGAGTCGTTGACCAGCCAGGGGTCTTCCGATCCCGGCTGGTCAACGACTCCAGTAGGGCCATTATACACTAACCCGCGAGCTAAGCCGCCGGCTGCGGTCGCCGGTGAAACTCGCCGGTGCGGGCGTGGCGACGGATGTAGTCGGCTGTACGCATGGCGAGGGCCTCCACGGTGAGACTCGGATTGACTCCCGAGCCGGTGACGAAGACCGACCCGTCGCATACAAAGAGGTTCGGCACATCCCAGGTGCGACACCAGCGATCGACGACGCTGGTACCTGGATCGCGGCCCATACGGCAGGCGCCCAGGAGATGCGCTGTGTCATCGGCATCCCACACGACCTCTGCTCCGGCTGCCTCGGCAATTTCCCGCTGCTTGGCAATGCCCGCACGGATTAGTCGCCGGTCGTTATCACCCCATCTGAAGGTCACGCGCGCCACGGGCAGGCCAAAGCGGTCTTTAAGCTCCGGCTCGAGCGTCACCGTGTTCTCATCGTGGGGCAGCGCCTCGCCGACCAGCCCCCAGCCGGCATAGTGATTGTAGTCCATCATCAGGGCGCGCAGTTGGGAACCCCACAGCCCCAGGCTCTTCCGCGCGCTTTTTGCAAAGGCCTGTGGGAAGTCGCCGATGGTCTCAATGGTGTATCCGCGGACATAGTCACGAGCCGGATCGGTCTCGTAGAAGTCTTGTGTGAGCGCAACCGCGGGTGGTGCCTTGTAGGGATAGACGGGCTTGGGGAAGCGCCCGTACACAACGTGGGCCGCGTGGATCATCAGGCGCTTCCCAACCAGGCCACTGCTGTTCGCCAGACCATCCGGATGCCCCGCCTGCGCCGAGTTTAGAAGGAGGCGTGGAGACTCGATCGCATAGGCAGAGAGAATAATCAGTTCGGCCTCCTGCTGCTCCTCGACCTGGCGCCCGTTGGTACCCGTAC
>SLDA01000120.1 GCA_007125545.1 Thermoflexales bacterium
GTACTCCACCGTCTCGGCACCCAACGCCCGCACCAGGTCGTCCAGACCGGTGGGCCGCTCTGCGCTGTCAAAGATATCCTTGGGCCTGGTCAGCATACATCCATAGTAGCTGGCGATGTGCCAGCCACTGAGGGGATGCGCCACAAACGGCTTCAGGCGATCGAGGCCAAACTCGTGCAGCAGCACGTAGAGCGGGTGCAACACCTCGATATCGCCTTGAAGGGCCAGCCCTTCCCGCAAATGCGCGTTGACACGCTGGCGCACGACCTTGTCGCCGGCAACCCGCCGGCCGGCACGTCGCAGATTCTTGTAACAGCCGCTGCAGGGTGCCACGACTCGGTCGAAGCCCTGTGCTTCGGCCAGCGCCAGATTGCGCGCCGGCAACAGAACTGCGCCGTCTGGGTTGCGCACATCCGCATGTACCGCGCCGCAGCAGCTCCAGTCCTCCAACTCAGTCAGCTCCAACCCCAGGTGGGCAAAGATGGCCCGGATCGAGCGGTCGTACTCCTTGGCGCCGGAGAGCAGGCTGCATCCCGGATAGTAGGCATAGCGTGCCGCGCCGGTCATTGGACTTTCCCCTTTCCGAACCGGATCCCCACAAGGAGTCCGGTCAACAGTGCCATAAGCACGCCGCTCAGACGCTTGGGCGCCTGGCCGTTCCGGCGCATCCGGAGCCCCGTGGCGACGTGCAGTCGGGTCGAGTCCACCACCCCCATCTCCTGAATCTCCTCGCGATGCGCCACCTCGTCCGGCCGGAAGGGCAGCTTGCCCCTTAACAACATTTTGATGCCAAGCGGCACCATCCCGACAAGGCTGAAGAGGTCCAGAACGCGCAGGTAGTAACGGGTGAGCAGCTCCGGCTCGAACATCCGCCCATGCATCTGCACGGTCTCCGCAAAAGCGAGGCCAAACTCAGCCTCCTTGTCCCGGGCATAGCCCTTCTCCAGCGCCAGGCGGCGGAGGTCCGCCATCAGATCGGTGATCTCGATCCCGCGTGGGCAACGATTCGAGCAGGAGTAGCACGAGACGCACCGCCACATATCTTTGCTCGACAGCACCGTGGCTTCGTCCCCGGCCTGTATCAGGTGCATGATCCGGCGGGGCCCATACTCCATTTCATCGATGACCGGGCAGGAGCCGGAGCACGTACCGCACTGGTAACACTGCAAAACCTGGCTTCCGCCCTGGGTCTCCAGGATCTCGCGGAGAAAGGGGCTTATCGATCCGTCATAGTCGGCTGCCATCACTCACCCCCGCTCACGTGAGCCATTTGCTCGATCGAAGTCTTGATGCCCTGAAGACGAGGCGACTCGTCGGCCTGAAGGACCTCGGCAACGCCGGGAGCCTCGCCCATCCGTCTCAGGAACCGGACCAACTGTGGCGTTGCAGCGGCGTTCTCGGCCTGAATGATCTCTACTCCGAGCTCCCGAACCCTCTCACTCATCTCACGCATAACCTTCGACCACTTGGCGCCCTCCGTAGCTGAAATCGACTCCTGGCGGAAACGCCCTGGGCTGATTCCCAAATTCCCCAACTGCACCGCCAGCTTATCCATGCGGACCTCAGCGTGCTTGCGTCCATCGATATAGTGGCAGTCCTGAAGGTGACAGCCGGAGACCAGGACGGCCCCCGCACCAAGCCGGAATGCTTCCATCACGAAATCTTTGTCCACGCGACCCGCGCACATAACCATAATGTTGCGGGTGTTGGCGGGGTACTCGAAATGGCTGACCCCGGCGTTATCGGCGCCCATGCCGCTGCACCAGCGACACGTAAAGGCCAGTACTTTCTCTTCGGGCCGGTCGGCCAACAGCGCGTGGATCTGAGCCAGGATCTGTCCGTCGGTGAAGTGATGCTGTGTGATGGCATTGTGCGGGCACTCGGCGACACAGGTTCCGCAAGCGTGGCATTTGGCCGGGACGATCCGGGTCGCCTCACCCGAACCGGGGCGATTGTCGATGGCTCCATAGGGGCAGGCATCGTAGCAGATGGTGCATTTCCCGCCGCGTGCGTTGACGCAGCGCTCGGGATAGACGTAGGCCACGATGGGATCGATCTCCCAGGTATCATGGGAGAGAACACGCGCCGCGCGTCCTGCCGCGCCACTTCCCTGGCTCACGCTCTGCGGTATGTCTTTGGGCCCCTGCGCCGAGCCGGCGAGGTAAATCCCCTCCGTCGGCGTGTCGAGAGGCTTGAGTTTGGGATGTGACTCCATATAGAAGCCGTGCGTATCGGTCGGCACCGTGAGAACGCGCGCCAGCTCCTCGGAGCCATCGGCAGAAATCGCCGCCGTGGACAGGCCGAGCATTTCGAACTCGTACTCCATCGGCCGGCCGAGGCTGGCGTTGTCGGCGCGCACGATCAGGTTCTTCGAGCCGGGCACCTCGCGGATTTCCGAGGGCCGGCCCTGCACGAAGTGGATGCCCGCCTCGCGGGCGCGTTCGTAGAACTCCTCGTAGGTCTTACCGGGCGTGCGTATGTCGATACGGAAAATCGTGATATCCATCTCCGGATAGAGCCACTTGAGCAGCATGGCGTTCTTGATCGTATACATGCAGCAAAACCCCGAGCAGTACTCGTTGTAGCGCTTGTCACGCGAACCCACGCACTGGATCAAGCCAAGGCTCTTGGGAATCTGGCGATCGGATGGGCGCACAAATTCACCCACAGTTGGGCCGCCCGCGCAGTGCAACCGCTCTATCTCCATCATCGTGGTGACGTTGTCGAAGACCCCGAACCCGTACTCCTCGATCTCTGTCGGGTCCCACGTATCGTATCCCGTCGCTACGATGATAGTGCCGATGTCGAGCTCGATCATCTCCGGCTCCTCGGCAAAGTTAATCGCCTCCAACGCGCCACATGCATCCACGCACTTGTAGCACTCGATGCAGGCTTCCCGGTCGATGGTGTAAACGGAGGGCACGGCCTGTGCCATGGGCACGTAGATGGCCTTCCGTGGTCCCAGCCCCTCCTCAAACTCGTTGGGGATGTCGATGGGACAGACCTCGGCACACAGGCCACAGCCGGTGCAGCGGTCGAGCAGCACAAAACGCGGCTTCCGCTCCACCTTCACGTTGAAGTTTCCGATGTACCCGTTCACCTCCCTGACCTCCGAGTGGGTCAGCAGGTGAATCCGCCGGTTTTTCCCGACATCCACCATTTTGGGCGCCTCAATGCAGATCGAGCAGTCCATCGTCGGGAATGTCTTGTCCAACTGGGCCATGCGACCGCCGATAGTGGGAGACTTCTCCACCAGATACGTCTCGAGCTCCATGTCGGCCAGATCCAGTGCGGCACTGATCCCGGCGATGCCCCCTCCGATGACCATCGCTCGCCGCGTGACCGGGACCTCGAACATCTGTAGGGGCTTGACGTAGCTCACCTTCGCCACGGCCGAGGCCACGATCTCCTTCGCCTTCTCGACCGCGGCCGCCTTCTCGTGGGAGTGCACCCACGAGGCGTGCTCGCGAATGTTGGCCATCTCGAACATAAACGCGTTCAGGCCGGCCGTGGCTATGCACGCGCGAAAGGTCGGCTCGTGCATAGCCACGCTGCACGCCGCGACAACGACCCGATCGAGCCCGTATTCCCGGATATCCTCCTGGATCAGAACCTGGCCCGGATCGGAGCACATATAGTGATGCTCCTTCGCAATCACCACCCCCGGTAGCGTTTGGGCGTACTCCACCACCTCGGAGGGCGTGATGACACTGGCAATGTTTGAACCACAATGGCAGACATAGACGCCGATGCGCGGGGCTTCGCCGGGGAGACCCGATTCGGCAGCGGTGTCACGTTCGCTCGCCGCAGCGGTTTGACGTGTGTGCTTCCCTTCAGTGGTCACGATTGGACTCCTTGCCTTACCCAGTTGTATTGGGTCCGATCCTTCACACTGGTACTCAATGCAGGGCTTCCTCAGTGATGAGCTTCCGCCGCGCTCGCTGCGCACGTTGATCCGGCGTCGTCAACTCGAGGGCATCCTTGGGGCACCACAATACACACTGCGGCCCCTGCTCCTCTTCCTCGCACTGATCGCACATCTCCGCAAGCTTGGTGATCGGGTTGATCGAGATCGCTCCAAAGTCACAGGCCTCGATGCACCACGCACAGCCATCGCAGAGATGGTCGTTGATATGGATGATTCCCGTGACCTCGTCCTGCTCAAGGGCATCGCGGGTGCACACCGTTACGCAGGGCGCGTGCTCGCACGTACGGCAAGCAACAGCGGTGATGAGGATCTCGTCGACCCGAATCGTGCGGATGCGGCTGCGATAGGAGTTATACTCGCCGGTCTTGGTGTAAGAGCATACATACTCACAAAGCTGGCAGCCGATACATTTCTCGGGATCGCAAGTTATGTACTTGTGTTTTGAAGTTGAGCTGACCATATCTATTCTCCCCTCTCTCTAGACCCCAATCTCATCTGCCACATCTGCCATTCCTAATTCGAGCAGTTTGTCCTTGGGGATCAAACCTTCGGATGTCCAGCCTTTGGCCCTGTAGTAGAGGTCCTTGAGATACTCCAGCTCCTCTTCGGTGACCACATGACCCGCGGAGGGTCCTTCGGTCATCGGTTCGTGATGCCAGCGGTGGTTGAGACGGTCATCCGCGCGTTTCCAACCCTCGCGAATGTTAAATGCCTTCTTGATCGTGTGAGCCCGCTCGCCGATCAAGCTCACATCATCGTAGGTAAAGGTCCACCCCGTCGTAGCATTGATCAGGTCACGAATCGCGGGCCACGCACCCTCCCGGTCCGCGCGTCCCGAGAAGCAGCGGCGGATGAATTTGCAGAGCGGCAAACTATCGTAAACCGCGGCATACTCCTCGGTATCCTTCGCGAGCTCGCCTCGCGTGTCATCGATTGAGAAACGATCGACGTCGCCCTTGATGTCGGGATCGTAAGCAGCGGTCCGGTTGTGACAACCACCCCGTGTCCCAACCGCCAAACCCAGCGCGAAGGTCTTCAGCCCGCGAGCGTCGTAGCCGGGATTCTCGAGACCCTTGATATGCATGGCCCACTTGTAGGACTCAGTACCCCGATCCTTATCGACCTGCGCGCTGGCACGACGGGTTCCCTGGCTCAGGAGCGCGCCGATGCCTTCACGGTCGCGAATCATCTCGAGCAGGGTGACACCGGCCTCACCATCGCCGAAGTTGGGCTCAAATCCCTCCGGATACTTCGAGCATCGAAAATCCTCCTTCGTGAACACGCCCCGCTCGAAGGACTCCATCGTCCATGAGACGGTCACGCCACCGCTCATCGCGTCCATCCCGCCGCGATCGCAGATGTCGATCATCTTGATGATCGCGTTCATATCGCTGATCCCACAGTTCGGGCCGTTAGCATAGAGACACTCGTACTCGATTCCGGTCATGGCTCCGGCATAGAGCCCCTGTTTGGCGGCGGAGATCTGCTCGCACGCGATAGGACACTGCGCGCACGCAATCTTCTTTACTTTGAAGTGATCTTCGAGGTACTCGCCGCTGACGAGTTCAGCGCCCTCAAAGACACCCTCCTGATAGTTGCGCGTCGGCAACAGGCCCAGGGTGTTCATATTGAGCACATTCGTAGCGGTTCCGAGCAGCCGGTACTTCGAAGTGTGGGGTCCCTGTGCGGCCTCAATAATCTGAAAGGACATTCGCATCAACGTTTCCGGGTCCGCCACAACCACGCCCTGCGTACCCCGCACCGAGAGCGCCTTGAGCTTCTTCGAGCCCCACACCGCCCCGTGCCCGGTACGTCCTGCCTGTCTGCCGTCGTTGGTTACATTCGCGAAGAGGACGCCATTCTCGCCGCCCGGTCCAATGGTCGCGGAGCGCACCTGGTCATCCAGCAGATCCTCGCGAATGGCCTCCTCAGTCTGGAACGTGCCCAGTCCCAGATACTTGTCCGCGCTACGGAACTGGACCCGGTCGTCGTCAACGAAAACATTCACCCACTGGTCGCTGGCGCCATGGATGACAATACCGTCCCAGCCTGTCCGCTTGAGTGTGACCGAGAACCAGCTTCCCGAGAGACTATCGCCCAGCCAGCCGGTCAAGGGTGACTTCGATGCCAGGCCATACTTTCCCCCGACCGGCACCGGAGTACCGGAGAAAATGCCATTGGCGACACAGATAGGGTTATCAGGGGAGAGAGCGTCGCATCCGGGCTTGATATTCTCCCAGAGCAAGCGGGTGGCCATGGAAACACCACCGATGTACATCTTGTACCAGGATTCGGGCTTCGATTCGCTCCAGCTCCGGCGTTCGGTCAGATCAACGTGCAGAATCTTCCCATGGTAGCCATACATAGAGACAGCCTCCTAGATTGTGCTATGTCCGCGATCCAACCAAACAGATCACAGACTTGTTAACAGCAACAAAATCGGTGCTTGTGTGTGGAGACGTCTGGAAGACTCAGTCTTCGATGAGGCGTTCAACCACCCGCAAGGATCGACATAAGGATCACGCGGTCACCCTCTTCAGGGCTTTGGTCGATCTGGCTCGGCTGAATCATGCGTTTACCGTTGAGGTTCAGCATGTTAGAGGATTTGAGTGCTTCGAAGCTCGGATGTATGACTTCACCAACGAGCTCCGGATGCATCTCGCCGAGCCGTTGAAGGATATCCCGAAAGGTAGCGCTATTCTCCAGTTCAAGTGTGAACCGTGACTGACGTGTAATGACACGAGCGAGACCAGCGAACTCTACCGTTATTTCCATTAATCCTCCAACACTATATCCAGCGTTAAAACAGTGGGCTTGGCAGAGGATGCCCGAGCCCCACACCTTCATTATACACCAAATCATCGAGTAGGGGCAACTCATTCGAGAGCTGGAAGTGTGCCTCAGATCTCCGCATGAGCCGTTCTCGAAAACCAGCGCTGGCGAGGGCTGCTATCTGCGCACCTACAATTCCCCATACTACACCCTGCGCCTCCATATCGTAGCTGTCGCAGCCTTGCTTGCGAGGCCAGTCTAGACCCAGGGATCTGCGCATCCCCCCGATACCGTCCTGCCCCTGGCTCCCGCGCCCACGGCTGGCCGCCCTAAATCTTGCTCCCTCTTACCGTAGCGCAAGCAGCCTTGTAGGTGCTCAGAAATACATGCCCCGATTTGCGCAGAAACTGTTACCCCTGAATGGCGTCAAAGAGAGGCTGTGGCATCCTTCGAGTATCACAGACCGAGAGAGGGGAGGA
>SLDA01000087.1 GCA_007125545.1 Thermoflexales bacterium
TGACACAACCCTACCAACCGGTGATAGCTAAACGGAAAGAGATCGAACGTAGGGATCAAATAGATGAGCACGTTCGCCATCACGATGAGCGAGAAGTGCTCGCGCTTATGCGCCGATAGAGCCCAGATCGACAGGGGCAGGATGAGTACAAAGTGATGCTCCCAAAGCAGAGGAGACAGAAGCAGCATAAACCCCAAGGCATCAGCCGCCAGGCCGTGGCTGAGTGCGCGATCCTCCCAGGGATCGGGCGGCAGAGATCGCGCCCCGGCAATCCGTTTCCAGGACCGCACCAGATAGAGCGCGACCCAGCCCACGGTCACAACCAACATCAGTCCGTCGATAAAACCGGAACTCGGGATGCCCACGAGCCGAGCAGAATTCACAATCAGAGCGCGCACACTATTGTCGCGAAACACGTATCGTTCGTAGAAGTTTGTGAAACCCGCGACAAACTGCCACCAAACCGTCAAGCCGCGCCCAAAGGTCAGCTGGGCCACGAGAATCAGAACAACCAGGGTTACCGCGCCGGCAAGCGCCTTCCACTTGCGGGACATCAACCAGGGCAGGCCCAGAAAGAAGGGGTAAAGCTTGATCAGGCCCCCTGCTGAGAGCAATAACCCGCCGGCAAAGGGCCAACGGCGCAGCGACAGGATCGCCGCGAGTACGCAGACAAGCACCAGGAGATTGACCTGGTTGTGCCGCAACGTCCGCACGATGGGCGTGTTCGCCGCGAAGAGGGCCGTCACGACGATCAGCGAGGTGCTGCTGCTCATCCCAAGTTCGCAGGCGAACCGGTAACACAGCCAATAAGCGGCGATGATCAAGAAGAACTGGAGGCACCGGTAGAAGTAGAAGACGAGATCCCAGATCATCTGCGGCGAAGAGGCTGTCTGGGGCGATGCAACCCGGGCAATCACACGGTAACCGATACCCATAGCCTGGGCAAAGACCGGTGGATAGAGGTAGGGCACATCGTAGGGGTTGCCGCCCTGAAGGAGCAGGTCGGCGCCCGCCTGATACATATTGTAGTCGTAGGATCTGAACGTGAATTCGCTCACAAGAAACAGAGCCTGGAAAGCAATGACGACCGGCAGGAGGAGGGCAAGCCAGTCCCGTTTTATCTCGAGCGAATGCCGCCGAAGCTCAACCCAGGCGTTGAAAAGGATAAACAGCGTGCCCGACAGGCCGAAGAGCTCATAGATACGATAGGACGGGCCGTACGTATCGCGAACGAGAACGGGAGGCAGTTGGTGCAGAAGCAGCGGCAGCGCAACAGCGAGCGCCGCTGACACGACGTATCTCGCCGCGACCCGAGCCGCGGTTCCCCCCTGCAGGCGATGTTCGAGGGTAATCGGCTTCAACATAGATTCCATTACTGTGGGCACGCCCGGCTACACACCGGCTCGGGGCTTGAAGGGCTTACGGGTAACACACACCCTACCTCTCCCCTGCCAGGAGGGTGAAGCTGCCCACTTCGCTGCGCAGCGGAAAGTGAAGATCCAACGCTTGGTGAACCACGTCGGGCAGAGTCCTGTAACTATCCGTGCGCTGAGCCACGTGTCGAATATCGTAGCGCTGGATCGAGCGCTCGAGATACACAGGATCGCCCAGTTTCCAGCCGAACCAATCCACAAATCTACGCTCTGCGAAGAAAGCGATATCCTTGGGAGAGAGGATGACCTCTTCAGGTGCAGCCGCGGCCTGCACAGCTCGGCCGGCGTCGACCACGCCCTGATCCTGGCTCAAATACAGATTGCCACCGGGATGCCGGATCATAGGGACGGTGACGGTTAGTTGTACCACCAACAGACACAACAGAAACGCGGCAGCAGCGATCTGGATTCTCGACGAGGCGCCGCCCGCTATAAGGACGACCTCGCCGACGAGATAGACAAAAAGCAGGGGTAGGGCATACAGGATGTACTTCATGAATCCCCACGCATTGGCCCCGATATACGCGTGAATAAACAGCGTAGTGGCGATCAACACGGGCAGTAGCACGCGACCGGCACCTTCCCCGAACGCTTCCCGCGTCAGAACCGCGCGTAGGGCGAGCAAAGCTACGGTGAGCACGGCTAACAGCCCCATCTCACGGCTGTAGAGCGCCACATAGCGAAGGGTCATCTCAACGCGTCCCGCCATCCAGGGGTTGCTGGGTTCGATGCCCGACCTCCAGAAATTGTAGATGAATGGCTGGATAAAAGGAAGATCCAGCAGCGCACAGAATAGCCAGAATAGGGGAACAAATGCCGCGCTCCCAAGCACCAGCGATCCCAAAACTGACCGGGGAAGTCGACGTAGCTGGAATACCAATGCCCACGCGGCTGCACCGATCAGGATCGCGGTGGCCACTCCGAAACCTGTGAAGAGGGTGAGTATCGTCACGGCAACAAGCCTAACGCTGATCCGCCGCTGCTCCTCCCTGGCCTGCACGCACGCAATGGAGAACCAGACCGCGATGCAAGGGGCGAGCGTCGCACTGTAGTCGATGAGGCTGGAACCACGAATGTTGAGGCTGTTCAGCCCATAAAAGGCGAGCGCGCCCACAGAGACAGTCCGATAGTGCCGAGGGTACAGGATTACGCTGAGCTTAATCATCCCGGCCATAGTCGCGATACTGAACACGAGGTTGAAGTACCGCAGGAGTTCGCTGTTCGCCGGCGTAAGAGGAAACACACGAACCGCGATCGATGCCAGATAGATATACAGAGGCGGATGCCACATCCCATATATGTACTGGCTTTGACCATCCACAAGCGCGAAAAAGGCTTCTTTCTGCACGCCGGTCTCCGGCTTGTAGCGGTAGAACTCAAATGAGCGTCCAGCCAAATCCCTCGTGGCGAGGTGGTCTAGCCGATCGGGCCTTATGTCCACCTCACCTGCGTAGAAAAGCGGTAGCCCTATCTCAGCCAGATTGCTGATGCTGCGAAAGTAATCCACCTCATCCAGCCGCAGGGGATTTTTGTCGACCTGGATCGCAAAGAGCCACACGAAGATGAGGAGTATGGCGATGATACCCCCGGCGAATGCGGTGGACCGAGCAAAGCTGAGCACAGCCAGCTTGCGCAGATCGGTGGCGGCTTCGATCATGACGACGGCTCTCCAGGGGGCACGTCCTCCATCTCCGGCGACCGGTCGTCAGCATTCGCGTTCCATTCCTCACCGCGCACAATATCGCGGATGAAGCCTGCATACTGAGCGGCTACGGTCTCGGGATCGTGTTGGCGCAGGACATAGATTTGAGCAGCGCCGCCAATTGCGCCGCGCAATTCCGCATCCCCGAGCAGCCTTTTCACCCATGCAGTGAGCGCCTCCATCTCTTCAGCACCCGGAGGAATCTTTATGACCACATCATCCGGAAGATCGCGAAATCCCCCGGCATCAGTCACCAAGGTGGGCGTACCGGCCGCCATCAGCCGCAGCAAGGAGCTGGAGCTTTCGCCCCAGGTGGGATAACGCAAGTTGACACCGACATCGAAGGCCCGCGCATAGAGTTCAAGTTGATCGTGCGAAACATACCCGACGAGCGAGACGCGCTCCCCCAACCCCAGCCTGTCAATATGCGCCGGGAGATCATAGTCAGGCATCATCGGGCCCACACAGATCAAGCGCAGCCGCGGGTGGGAGGGGGCCAACCGCTGGAGCAGCTGCAAAACGGCGTCCAACCGCTTACTCGGGGCGATAAACCCGATCGTCCCCAGTAGAAAATCATCCACATCGAGATCCAGGCGACGACGCGCCGTCTCCCGGTTCACACCCTTCAGGTGCGGTGACGCGACGTTCACGAGAGGAACCACGCCTATCCTGGCTGCCGGATCGATGCGCAGCAGGTGATCGCGTAGATAGGTGTTGTGAACCAGGACCCCAAGGCTGCTGCGCACCACCCGGTCGAGCAAGCGAACCTGTTCCGCATCCGGCGGTTTGGACTCTCTGAGGCTGCGCCACGCACGCTGATGTCCACTTCCGTCACGCACCGCAGCACTCAGCTCGCGAACATAAAGATCGCGGCGCCCCTGTTCGAGGGTGACGGCGTGGATAAAGGGCAGCAGATTGCCATCGTGCAAGACCGTCACGCCGGGAAGACGCGTCAGCAGCCGGTAGACATAGCTGTGATGTCTTACGTGGTTGCCCATCTGGTAAAGGGGCATAACCGTTCCGGCTCGCCACCACCGCCAATCCCCGTCCCGGTATTCGACTACGTCGTCCACGTCACCGGGACGCAGCGCCGGGCGCGCGCCGCGCTCCACAACCGCCACGATGGATTCAAAGTGCTGACGGAGATGGCGCAGGAGGACCAGCGTGTGATCGGCAATGCCGGTCCGGGCTGGAGGAAGGGGGCCCACTGCGGCAAGCTTCAAGATGCCTTATCTCCAGGGACGGACCCGGACTCCAGCGCCTCCAGCCGCTGATGGAGGCGCCGCACCTCATCGGCCAACGTATAGAGGGCTCCAACTTCGACACGCCGTGCGTCAAGCTGCTCGCTGTCGAGCGACACCAGGATGTTCTGGACAACCAACGCCTCTTCGCGTACCTGTTCAAGCTCGCCGGCGAGTCTTCGATTGATCTCATTCTGCTGCTCAATTAGGGGTCGCACATACCACTTTGTCGCCACGCTGTTCCACTTCTCCCGAATCCACACCACCAGCCGGCCCACGACCGGTAAGCGGGATCGGAAAGGCTGCTCGTGCACCCTCCACCAAGGGTCAGAATGGCTCATAAATACCCCTCACCGTTGGTACTCAACCACGCGCGGCATCTGCGACCATTGGTAAGGGATCCGAACTACTGCTTCTTGCTCCTTACCACCTGCGGTGACAGTCAGCTCATAGGTCCGGTGATGGTGAGCATAGGGTCGGTACTGCTCAGAGGTCGGGTCATGTGCAGCCACGCTGATTTCGTACATACCGGAACGCAGAGGGAGATCGGGAAAGGTGAGGTAGATGGACAATCCACTTCCAACCCTCTGATCCTGATACGCTTCTGAATCCGCCGTCACGATTCGAACCCCGTCCTCCGAATAGATGCTCACGCCGAAGACGACGTTAGTCAGAGGTTGTAGAACATCGTAGTCAACGCGCAAGACCAGCGTTTCACCATTGGCCACAGATTCAACTGGATCTCCACGTTCATCCAGAGGAACACAATTCTTGATTACGAGTTCACCGCTTCCCAGTTTGCGCCCACGATGCTGGGTATCACCGAGCTCACTCACTTCGAGGTCCCGGCTCTGCAGATTGTGATTGATATAGGCTCTGACGACCCGGTCAGGAGCGCCGGCATATTCCACCTGGGCATTGTGGAGCCAGATCACGTGATCGCAGATACCTCGAACTTCCTCCAGGTTGTGCGACACATAGAGAATTGCCGTGCCATTGGATTGAAGCTGCGCGATTCTTTCCAGGCAACGATGATGAAAAGCGTAGTCACCCACCGCCAGCACTTCATCGACGAGTAGAATATCCGGATCGACGGAGGTTGCTACGGAGAAGCCGAGTCGAACCAGCATACCGGATGAATAGTGTCGGACCGGCATATCAATGAAATCCTCAACGCCCGAGAAGGCAACGATATCGTCGAAACGACGATTCATCTCCGACCGATTTAGGCCGATTATGGCCCCGCTGAGATAGATGTTCTCTCGCCCCGTGAGGTCGAGGTGAAATCCAACCCCGACCTCAAGGAGCGCGCCTACCCTACCGTTTAGGCTGACACACCCGGACGTTGGTTCGACAATCTGGGCAGCAAGCTTCAGTATCGTGCTCTTCCCCGAGCCATTAGCCCCAATGAACCCAAGAGCCTGGCCCGATGAAAGTGTGAATGAGAGGTCACGAACGACCCAGAAATCCGAATGCGGCCGTACCTGACGAGCGCGCCAACGACTGATGAACGCCTCCATAAACGACTGAGGACGGTCGTCGTACCGCACGTACTTTTTCGATACGTGCTCAAACGAAAGAACTTGGGTCATCTACGCCTGGTCAGAGGTAAGTACAACGTGCCGCTGGGATTTGCCATGAAGCTGCCGCGGATGACGTTCTCTCCCGGCGTGCTGTTCGCGGGATCCACTGCAACCCAGTAGGAATGCACGCCTGTTGGGCGGTCCGGCCACTCCACCTCGACTGTCACACCGGTTCGAGCACATCCCCCCAAGCCGGGGACGGTCACGCTGCCGATCACTGCCGTCTGAGAAACATTGGCATAGAATGTGACCTGGAAAGGCGCGTTGAGGGCTTGCGTTCCGTTGTTGCGGATCTCAGCATAGAGCTTCCCGGTCACAGGCGCTGTCCCATCCGCGCTCGCACGACTGGGCGCCCAGGTTACTGTCGGTCGCAGGTTGACCTTCAGAGGAATCGCTGAAGCAAACTCGCGAAGCGCCTGACCCTGCGGCGTGAGAACATAAGAGCTATTCGTCGACCGGATCAAGTTACTAGCCGAGCCGGGCCCTGAGGTCTCAGCGCTGAACCAGATCCATTGCTGCACAAGCCGGTTGTCATCCGCCGGATATCCCAGACTGGCACTCTTCGCATTCAACATATAGTCCATAGTCGCCCGCAGATAGTTGGCAACGCGTTCCGGATGGAAAGTCTTGCCATTCGTGTCGCAATAACAAGGATAGTCGGGAGCCGGATTGGCAGGACATACTGTGTCCGTACATGTACCCCCATAGTTGTACGGAAGGTTGATACCAAACTCACTCAGCACCAGCGGCTTGTTTCTCTGCCCGCGATCGTTCATCCAGCGGCGCATAGCGATAATCTGTTCCGCGAAGAGCTGTACGTTATCGTGATTCGCGGAGCAAATGGTTCCGGGAATGCCGCACTGATGGCTGAAAGGAATTCGCAATGCAGGATCCGTGCCAACAGCGATGTGAGCATCACCATTACTCGTCTCCGACAAGAGATAGATGTGAATATTCCACACATCTACCGGCATAGGGGTTCCGTAGTTTGCCAGATAAGTGTCCCAGACAATATCACGATACTGCAGACGCCCCGGGCTAACCTGGACCAAGCCGGCAACCCCCACCTGGGCTGTAGGATCAATCGCCTTCACGAAGTGATAGAAGTCATGGTAGGCGTCCGCATACTGCTGCGGACAGACGTCCGAGTTGTCATCTGCTCGACGATCCGGCTCATTGCCCAGAAACCACAGCTTTCCGGGATTCTGTCGTACCA
>SLDA01000267.1 GCA_007125545.1 Thermoflexales bacterium
CCGGCGCGTGGCAGAGCACGCTGGCACGTATCAGCTCCTGGGCCGTCAACCTGCTCGTGCTGGCCCTCGCCGCGGTGGGCCTGAAGACGAGTTTCAGCGTGCTCAAGGGGCTGGGGATCAAACCCTTCCTGGTGGGCCTGGGCGCGGCCGTGACGGTGGGCGTCGTCAGCTTTATCGTCATCACGGTGCTGACCGGGCTCGGTGTAGTGTGAGCCGTCGCGCTTCGGATCCTCACGCGTCTGGCGCCCTGCACCCAACCGGCCTACAATAGGGACAAAGGGAGGGATATGAACGACGAAATCTCCGAAACCAATGTCATTCAGGCTGTCCCGTTCTTTGCCGTGTCGGATATGGAGGCGTCGCTGCGTTTTTATGTCGACGGGCTTGGCTTTGAGATGATCCACAAGTGGGTCGACGAGGGGACGGTCCGCTGGTGTCTGTTGCAACGCGGCGGCGGCGGGTTGATGCTACAGGACTTCCGCAGGGAGGAGGGTCGGACGTGGTCTCCTGATGGCGTTTTGGGCCTCGGCGTGTCGATTATGTTCATCTGCAACGACGCCTTGGCGATCTATCGGGCGGTCACCGGACGGGGAATTGCGGCTTCGCGGCCCTTCGTGGGCAATGGGATGTGGGTGACATCATTACGGGATCCCGACGGCTACAGCGTCGAGTTCGAGAGCTATACGGATGTCCCGGAGGGCACGAGCTTCGACGGGGACTGAGACGAACCGTCTTCGAAGTGAGCGGCTATGAACTTTCGAGACTGGTTCGAGCTGATGAAACAGGCGGCCTACAAGGACGCGAGATTCGTGGATACGCCACGGGGATCCGTCCACTACACCGATATCGGGGAGGGCCCCGTGGTGCTGCATTCCCACGGATCTCCTGCCGGCGCCGACACCGGCCCCCTGTTCTTTTGCGATCTCACGCGCGAGGGCTACAGGCTGTTGACCCCGTCAAGGCCCGGTTTCCTGGGCACGGAGTTGAGCCTGGGGAGCAGCATCGAAGCACAGGCGGACTTCTTTAAGTCCTTCCTCGATGCCTTGAACATCGGGCAGGTCGTGCTGCACGCCTGGTCGGGTGGGGGACCGCCGGCCATAGCGTTCGCGATCAAGTACCCGGAGGTCGTCCGGGGGCTGATCCTGTATTGTGCCGTGGCCCACCGCTGGGACCACAGGATCACGCTCTTCGAGCGCATGCTCCTATCGGACCGCGCGATATGGCTGCTCTGGAACCTGAGCAAGATCTTCCCGGAAGCCTTCAGGAAGAAGAGCGCGCAGGAGCTGGGCGTGGACTACGACTACGTCAAGCAAGCGCCCGAGCGGCTGGCCCTGCTGGACAAGTTCTTCGAGATGACCGCGCCGCCCTCGTTGCGCAATTCCGGTTCCTTCAATGACATCGAGGTCTACAGCGCCATAGACCCCTTCGACTTCAGCCGGGTCCGGATGCCCACGCTCGTCCTCTTCAGCCCCTCTGACAACCAACTGCCCATCTCCCACGGCGATCTGCCCGCCGCGCAGATCGAGGGCGCGGAGTACCTCCGGTTCGCCCACGGTGGCCATATGCCCATGATCGACAGGGATGCCGCCCTTGTGTGGGACCGGATGCTGGACTTCATGCGGGCGCTCCGGGGCGACGGCAACGAGCTCGTCACGCGACGAGTGTAGCGCCGACATCCCCGTCTGCAGCCGACACGCTTCTCGACTATGAGGGCGCGGAGGGCCGTACCCGCTGGGCGGATGGGACCCGGATCACCGGAATGGCGGCGTACCATTCGCGGCGAGCTGCATCCGGGCCTTGATGCGCCGGGGAAGCAGAGCGGCACGGTCCAGCCCAAGTCTTCTGGGGCCTGTCTGTTGTGGCTGGTCTCCTCTGTAGTGGCCGGTCTCCTCTGTTGTGGCCGGTCTCCGACCGTGCCACCGCCGGGACGGGTAGTGAGGATGTGAAGAGCGCTGTGCTGCTCGCCGGTCTCTGACCGGGCCGCGATGCGCAGGGGAAGCAGAGCGGCACGGTCAGGAGACACGGCCGCAACAGCAGGGAGAGGGGAAGCAGAGCGGCACGGTCAGGAGACACGGCCGCAACGGCAGGGAGAGGGGAAGCAGAGCGGCGGACTTAACTGAAATAGCGGAGAACCTCGCTGCGAGGAGATGGGCACCAACAGCAGGTGCACGCCTCCCAGACGCGCTAGTCCTGAGTCCTGTGCTCCGTTAGGGTTGCAGCTTGGGCGAGCGCGAACGCCCTCACGGAGGGACTCAACCACACACCGTGCTCCTGCATTCTTTCGATCGCCTCCGCCATCGAGAAGGAATAGCCCTTCCGCAAGGCGCGTAGCAACACGCCGATGGATCCGGTTACGGCAAGGTTATGGAGTCTGGCGACACGCCGACCCGCCGCTTCGTCGATGCAAACCGTGGACACTGCCTTATCGAGAGCGAGCTGAATCACGGCGGCCTCGCCCTGGTCAAGCATGTTGAGCAACACCGGCGCGATCTGCAGTGGCTCCGAAGCTTTGCGCAGCCAGTTCGCCTCGTTGAACTCGGGCACGGCAAAATGCGCCGCCCCGCCCGCGCCAACTTCCTGGCAAACCTCGAACGGCACCCACACGTGGCGGTACATCCGTAGGATCTGTAGATCTCCCAGTGCGGCCACAAGCGCCAGCACCGGACCGGTGTTGACCACCAGATCCTGGGACTCAGGCATTCTCGACGTCTGCCAGCAGCTCTTCGTCCTCGAGGTCGATCATCGCTACGTCGTAATGATGAAGATTGAGCAGAAACGTCACGCGGTCGATGCCCGCCAGGCGGGCTGCCATGCCGGATGAGACGCGTTTCATCTCGAACAACTTAACCGCCATCGCCATTCTGGCTTCCTGCTCGAACTCCGCCCTGGATTGCTGCAGCGCATCGGGCAATAATTCGGGATAATCGATGATCAGTTGCATCTCGACCTCAACTCCTCTTCCCAAGCCAAGCCCCAGGCCGCCGGAGGTCGGCTTGCCTTCAACAGAGCTTGTGCTTCTCGCTCTTTTACCCATTATACTGGGCACGTAAAGAGAGACAAGAAGGCGTTAGGCCCATACCCCTTGACTTCCGACCACTGACCCGCGAGGTGACGCTGCCTGCCCGAACCCCCTGCTCGCCGCGGACGCCTGTCCGCGGCTCTGTGCCTCCTGCGCTTCGCACAGACGCCGTGAGTAACACGCTCCGTAACCTAAAGCACAGCCTTGATCCTTCGCGATTTGCTGTATAATAGCGCCAACGTAGGCATCCTTGAACTGGAATGGGAAGCGACACACATAATGACTGACGCACTACCACGATTGATTGTAGGAGACGAGGGGGAGGTTTCCCTGTCGTAGTGCGCCTGTCGTACGGTAACGAGCATTGAGCGTGGGCGCAAAAGCCCGCGCTTTTTTGTTGAGCCAGAAGAGAGTCCGAGCCGCAGGCGATCAGGCCCGCGGCTTTTTCGTGGGGAGAGTAGGCTATGAAGACGTTCGTCATAATCTGGACCGGCCAGTTAGTCTCGACGCTCGGGTCGTCGCTGACCAACTTCGCCCTGGGCGTCTGGATCTACGCGACCACGGGCTCGGCCACGCTCTTTGCCATGACCCTGCTCGTCTCAGTTCTGCCGCAGATCGCGCTGTCCCCGCTTGCGGGCGTGGTCGTGGACCGGTGGGACCGGCGGTGGGTGATGATGCTGGCAGACACCGGGGCCGCGGCCAGTTCGCTCTTCGTTGCGTTGATGCTGTTGACGGGCCGCCTCGAGGTCTGGCACGTCTATGTCTCCGCGTTCTTCAACGCCGGGTTTAGCACCTTCCAGTGGCCCGCCTATGCGGCGGTGACATCGCTGCTGGTCCCCAAGGCGCATCTGGGACGGGCAGGGGGTATGACCCAGATCGGGGACGCGATCAGCCAGTTGGCGGCACCCGCGCTGGCCGGTGCGCTCTTCGTCACGGTGGGCCTGCCCGTCATCCTTTTGATCGACCTCGCCACCTATCTCGTCGCCCTGGCGACCCTGCTGGCCGTGCGCTTCCCGAAGCCGGAGGCTACGGATGAAGGGGCAGCCGCCCGGGGCAGCTTCTGGCACGAGGCCGCGTTTGGCTGGCGTTACATCCGTGCGCGTCCCGGTCTACTGGGCCTGCTGATGACCTTTGCCGTGCTGAACTTCCTGGTCAGCACCACCTTCGCGCTCTACACGCCGCTGATCCTGGGCATGACGACGCCCGACGTGCTCGGCTACGTCAATTCGGTCGCCGGACTGGGCATGCTGGCCGGCACCCTGCTGATGAGCGTATGGGGAGGGCCGAAGCGCAGGATCTTCGGCATCTTCATCGCTGAACTGGTGTTGGGGGTCACGACATTGATCTTCGGACTGCGGCTCTCCATCCCGCTTATCGCGGTCAACAACTTCTGCTTTATGCTGGCGATGCCGGTGTCCAACGGCTGCAGCCAGGCGATTTGGCAGACCAAGGTCAAGCCCGATATCCAGGGGCGCGTCTTCGCCATCCGCCGCATGATTGCCTCTTCCATTATGCCGCTGGCTTATGCGGTAGCGGGCCCGCTGGCAGAGCTGGTGTTCGAGCCGTGGATGGCAGAGGGGGGCGCGCTCGCCGGCGTGCTGGGACCGGTGATGGGCGTGGGACCGGGACACGGGATCGGCCTCATCTTCACCCTCTTCGGCGCGCTCTACATGCTGGGGGTGGGGGCCATCCTGCTGCATCCGCGCATCCGGCGGCTGGAGCTCGAGATCCCCGACGCGGTGTAGGTTAGGGGTTGCAGGTTATAAGTTACAGGTTGCAGAGAACAGCAGATCTATGGTTCTAACCGGCAACTTGTAAATGGTATCTATGATTCGTCAGCACCGCGCATCGCGAGTCGATTCAGGGTAGGCAAGACGGGCAAGTCCACGCGCATGCGGCGGGTGAAACTTTGGAGGACCTCCCGGGCGTAAGGCCACATAAGTGCCATAGCGGAAGTGTTCTCAAATTCCTCCCAAGTCGCTTCGTCGATTTCATCCAGCGCGACTTGTGCCTCGAAACAGCCTTCTATCGTGAAGCTCAGGCGAAAGTCTGGGGATTCGTGGTTGGGCCCATCAACCTCCAGTGTCACGCGCACAGAGGCACTGCGACTTTCGTCGTGGCGTAGTATCTTGACCTGTACCCCTAGATGGGGCGTGGGCGCTTGCACGTCGTCGGGCTCCCCATCGTCTCTGACATCATCGGAGTCGATGCGTTTGATATCGGCTTCATAGAGCCGCACATCAAGCAACTGTAATGGGTATAGGGTGTTACCTTCCATGCAAAGCCTCTACGCTGCCTTATATGGGTTGAGGTCGTCGTTATCTCTTGTCGGGGGCGTAAATCCGCTCCACCGAGCAGGCGAGGGATACTGTGAACGCTTGATCCCCCAAACTCTTTCCGGTTGTACAACCTTTATCACAGACTCAACTACGACCTTCGCAGACTCTTGCACTGTTTCCTCGCCTATGTGGATGGTCAGGTCTGTATCAAGTGCTTGGGCAACCTTTTGAAGGAATCTCAGCGTAGGGTTGCTGAGGCCGTTTTCGAGCCGTGAGATATTGGCCTGGCGCGTACCAACGCGTTGAGCCAGCTCTGCTTGTGTCCATTCTTTCCCCTCACGCAGACGAATCACGTCAGCCGCGATATCCAGAATAGGGCGCAGTTTCTTTTCAGCCTCAACGTACTCAGGATCTTGCCGGAGTCTTTCAAGGGCATCTTCGTCTTTCATTATATCACTCCTCATGTATGGGTCCTGACGTAATCCTGCATGTATTCAATGGCCTTGTTGATAGCTGCGTCTGGTACCTTGCCGGTCTTTTTCGTGATACCATGCAAGAGCACGGCTCTGTCGCGATAGAAGATGAAGTGGAGAATCCGATACTGACCGTGATGGGTCTTGATCCGTAGCTCTCGAATACCGTCACGCAATGTATCGGAATGAGGTCGACGCAAGCTCAGCCCAAGCTCGGCGAGTAGTTTGATCTTCTCTATGACTCGCACTCTATCTTCTGGCGGTAGACCTGTAATGAACTCAAGGACGGGACAATCACCATTCTCTCTTTCATAGTAGTCGATTTCCATATGCTGTCTCTGGTGTGCCTTGAGTGTCAAGCCGAATATATAGCGTATACGCTATATATTCTAGCATGGGATTAGTCTCCAGTCAATGCCCAAATGACTAGACTGGGATATGGAATGAAGTAGATCCATCTGCTGTTCGCTCTTCTGCTGCTTCTGGTACTGCCGGCACGACAGATCCGTCAGTTTCTCGACCTCACGGAATAGGAAATCACACTCCGCCGGACCGCTTTATCCTGCGAGTCCGGCACGCATCACGCCGGCAGCGTCGTCGGCCATGCCAGGCGCACCCCCTGACCCCTCAGCGCCGCCTGATACTCCGCCAGCAGCGCCGGCGTCTCGTGCACCTGCGCCGGCTCCACGCCCCGGTCGAGACAGAACGCTGCCAGGACGCCCGCGCTCTCGCCGATGTTCCATTCCACGGGGTGGAGCCGGTAGCAGCCGTTGGTGATATGCGTGGTGCCGATGTTCTTGCACGCCGGCAGCAGGTTGCGCAGACGCACCGGAATCAGCGCTCCCAGCGGGATCTGGAAGGGCAGCGACGAGATGTCGATGCTGTTGTCGCCCCCGGTGGAGGGATGGAGATCGATCCGGTAGTGCCCGATGCCGATGCTGTCCTCAAACGTCTCGGCGCGTGCGCCCACCAGCCGCTCGTCGACGGGCGTCCCGGGCCGGTGGTCCAGGCCGGTCCGCATCAGCGTGCCGACGTGCTGCTCGGTGACGGTGAAGCGGGCGCGGATACGCCGCGACTCGCGGATATAGGGCGCCTGGGCCAGTCCGTCGTTGGTCCCCGTGGCATCCCCGTGCAGGTAGAGGCCCGGATACCCCTGACCGCCCGTCGTGTAGTTCGGCGTCTCGGTCTGCAACCAGTAGAGAAACGACAGCGATAGCTCGCGCGCCTCACGGACGGTCCGCTCCCGTTCCTCCGGGTCGTCGCTCATCAGGTTGGCCTCGATGTAATCGTTCATCGCCCAGTTGACCACCGTCACCTCGTGCGGCGCGGCGTCGGGCTCCCAGTGCCGGGCTCCCACGATCTGCCGGTAGGCGAAATA
>SLDA01000433.1 GCA_007125545.1 Thermoflexales bacterium
TCCGCGACCTACGCACCGCAGCCGGCGGCGATATCTGGCTCTATGGTGGGGGCAAGCTCTTCGCCCAACTCCTTAGTTGGGATCTGGTCGATACGGTCGAACCGGCCATTATCCCGATCCTCTTGGGCCATGGCATTCGGTTTCTCCCCTCACCCGCGGTGCGGCGCCGATTGGCGTTGGTCCGCCACCGGGCGTATCCCAGCGGTATGGTCCTCCTGGAGTACGAGGTTCAGCGAGATGATAGTTCCTCGGGATAGGGAGAGCAAGCGCGCGAGTTACCGCAAACCACAGATCGCTTCGAACGCGTGGTGCCGGCGGTTGGGCAGCCCCTCACCGGCTCCAGACGGCTGCGGTAGGCGAAAATCGCGCGCTTCCTCCCCTCTACTGTGAAACAGCGTTCCTAAACTTGGTCCTTTGTGCCGTTACGTCCCGTCAGGGGTTCTGCGGGGCGCCGGCGGTGACGATCCCGCGCCCGCTCTCCACAACCGCCGTGTGCCCCTGTAGCGTGAACGGCAGGAAGACATTGTAGGTATCCAGACTGATGGAATCTTGGAAAGGAATGAGGTTCATGCGCGATGCGACGATTGGGTCTCTTCCCCTGCACTCCCAGACCGGCGATGCCATACATCACACCACGCCCAGGCTCAGGTGGGAAGGTAATAAACCTCTTGCGTCTCTCGCGCCTCTGCGTCAAGATCGCCACCGAACCAGGCGCCTGGTCCAGCAGGCACATTCAACGCGGAGACGCAGGAGACGCAAGAGCCCGCAGAGATTTTCTTTGGATCAGGTAACAGGTTTCTGTTGCGGCCGTGTTCGGACACGCCGTGTCTCCTGGCCACGTCGCTCTTCTCTGCGTTCTGACGCGCACGCGTTCAGACGTGCAGGGTCGGTCTGGGTACCGTCCTCGCTATGAGATCGAGATAGCCTCGGCCCAGCTCTGGATGGCGTCCCAATCACGCTGGTCCGACTCCACCGCCTTGACCATCCTGGAGATGAAGCGGTCGAGCAGAGAGAGCCGCGAGAAGTCCATCACACCCTGGAAGTAGACGTTCTCCGCGTCCGGGAGCAAGGGGCGGACGGCCTTGAGATACCCACGGCGGGCGTCGCGGCTGGTCTCGTCATCCTCTGTGTTGAGCATATGCACGGTGAACAGCGCCGTGGGTAGGGTGTTGAGCGCCGTTTGATGGGCCTCGACGTACCGTACCATATCGGGCAGCCAGTTGCCCATACGGATGGGACTGCCCAAGATGACGGCGGCGTAGCCATCGAGAGCCGGTTGGTCTTTCACCGGTGTGACGTCCACACTGAAGCCGCGCGCAGCGAGCGTTTCGCCAATCGAGGCGGCGATTTCGGCGGTCGAACCGGCGCGGGTGGCATAGGTCACGAGAATTCTTTGCGTCATAGGTATCTCCTCTCCAAAGGTGAGTTCGGGCGTGACAGTATCAGGCACGCGGGTCGCGACATAGCCCAACCCGGAGCATGAGAGAGCCGTGCCGGCCAAAGCCAGTCCGGCAAGCTTCAGAAAATCACGACGGGGCAGTTTCTGTGTGCTCATAGGTTTCCTCCAACATCGGAAGACAGTGACAAGAGTGTGCAGCCGAGGTTCTGCAGACTACGCAGGAGGCCCATCAACCCGGCCTGGTCGGTGTGCAGGTTAGCGAGAATGGCGATCTCGCCCTGCACGGTCAACGTGACGCCGGCAGGGCAGTAGCTGCTCAGGAAATCGGCGTCCGGCATACCGGAAACGGTTACTGTATAACAATGGGTATCAGAGGTTAGGTTCATCTTGCCCCCCTTTCATTTGCCTCCAGTGTACAGCCGGGCCAACGAAAAAGGACTACATCATGATGTAGTCCTTGCGTAGGAAAAGATGTAGGTTTCGGCTAGAGCAATCCCAAGTTCCGTCCCTTTTCCACCGCCTGTATCCGTTTCTCGACCCCCAACTTGCCATAGACACCCTTCACATGATAACGCACCGTATTCACACTCACCACCAGCAGCTCTGCCATCTGAGCATACGTGAGACCCTCAGCCAGCAAGCGCAGGACTTCCAGTTCGCGCTCGGTGAGTTGCTCAATCAGGTCTGGTGAGATGACCGGCTCCTGGTCGTAAGCCTCGTCAATGAAAACGCGCGTATAGCCTTCCGGCGCGGCCAACTGACGGGCGCGCGCCAGCCACGCTTGTCCGCCTCCGGCCTTGGCGCCCACAACCAGGGCATAGATCAGCGTACCGTTGCGCCGGCCTGTCTCAGCGCTCCGCACAATGCGCTCCGCCAGCGAGAACGCGTCGGGGTGACGGGAAGCGATCATCCAACGCAGCCAGGCCAGGTGGAGGACATCCGTCTGGTACGTAACGGGGGCCCCCGCCGGCACGCCGGACGCGCGCAAAACCGCCTCCGCTTCGTTCAGCTGGCCCTGCGCCACTAACAGGCTGACCTGCTGACCGATCCATTCCGGCCTCGCCCAGCCAGGCGCACCCCGCGTCAGCACATGATCGGCCTGGCGCATACATTCAGCGGCGGCTTCAAGATCGCCCTCGCCCTGGTGCAAACGCGCCAGAAAAACCCGACCATAGATGATGGCGGCCGATTGGCCGGATAGGCTCGCCAGCCGCAAACCGTGCAACAGGGATTCGCGCGCCTTCTCGATTTGATCCCACTCGTAATAGACCTGTCCCAGCGCGTTATGGACGGCGCCGGTCATCGACGGCGCCACGCCGGCAATCTGCTCAACGCGATCAATAGCAAAGGCGGCCTTCTCGACCAACAAGCGCAGGCGCCCCAACGGAGTCCAAATAAGAGAGAGGTGTGCCATAGCGATCATCGCCGTGACATGGTCATCAATGGCCTGTGCCGCGCGGACTGACTCTTCAAGGGCCGCGATAGCCGCGTCGAGTTGCCCGGAGATACGGCAAGCCTTCCCCACCACCAGGGAAGTCGAAGCTGTCAAGCGCATATCGCCGACAGGTGCAAGTGCTTTGGCGCTCTCGGCCAGGGCCAGCGATTGCGAGACCTTGCCCTCTGCTTGGGCCACGATGGACTGCAGAGCCAGGATATCAGCCTGTAGGACCTGAGTCTCCTCACGCTCCGGCGGCAGCTGTTCCACCGCGCGCTGCGCCGCCGCCAGGTAGGGCCCGGCTTGCGCGTACTCGCCGTGCAGCACCTTGCCCCACACAATCCAGGTGTTGACTTTCGGGCTGCGATCGCGCACCTCGTCCGGCAGCGACTGTGCCCATGTCACAAGGACGCGCGCGTAGCCTTCCGAGAGCAGTCGCCACCCGTGGTCTCCAAGCAGCGCCGCGGTGCGCGGGTAATCGCCCGCCGCCAGCGCGTGTTCGATGCTTGGCGCGGGCAGATCCTGATGCTCATACCACAGGCTGGCGCGTTGGTGCAGTTCGGGCAGGCAATCGGCGCATTCGCGCCGCAACTGATGCTGAAGCAACTCGGCGAACAAGTGATGATAACGATACCACTGCCTCTCATCATCCAGCGGGATCATAAACAGATTGGCGGCCAACAGGCGTTCAAGCAAGTCGGCGCTGTCGCTGCGTCCGGTCACGAAATCGCACAAACCCCCGCTCAGACGCCACAAAACCGAAGTCTCCAGCAGGAAGTCTTGCACATCGGGCGGCTGAGTCTTGAGCGCTTCCTCGGTCAGGTAATCCAGAATGAAGCGATGGCTGCCGCTCAGGGTGTCGACAAACGCGCCGGGATTCTCACGCCCCTGGAGTGACAGTCCCGCCAACTGCAGGCCGGCGGCCCAACCTTCGGTCCGTTCCGCCAAACGCGTCACCTCTCCAGCTGACAGGTCCAGGTTCATCCCCTCTTGCAGGAATTGGGCGGCCTCGGACTTCGAAAAACGCAGATCAGCGGCACGCAGCTCGGTCAGTTGGTCGGCGGCCCGCCAGCGCGCCAGCGGCAGAGGCGGATCCTCGCGCGTGACCAACACCAGGCGGAAATTCGGTGGCGGATGCATCAGGATTGCGGTGAGCACATCGAGGATGGCGTTGTCTTGGATGTGATGGAAATCATCCAGCACCAGGCAATGGGACGTCTGCCAAGACAGCATGGCATTGACGAGCGCCGTCGTCAGGGAATCCGGTGGCGGCATCTGCCCGGATTGCAGGGTGGCGTACAACTCCGGACAAAACGAACCGTCCATCCGGCGCAGCGCGGCGACGAAATAGGTGAAAAAGCGGTCCGGCTGGTCATCTGACGCATCGAGCGCAAGCCAGGCTGTCCGGTGGGCACTCTGCGCCAGCCATTCGGCGGCCAATGTGCTCTTGCCGTAGCCGGCGGGCGCGGAAATCAGCGCGATCCGCCGCCCGGCACCCAGGCCCGTGGTGAGTCGCTGCACGAGATGCGGGCGCGTCACCCATCTGGAGGACGGTGCCGGACGGAAGAATTTGGACGCCAGCAATGCTGACACACTTACGGTTGGACTGGTCATTGAGCATACCATCAACTTGCGTTTAACCGTCCCAGTATAGTGCAACCGCCCCCGATGCACAAGCCGGCGCTCCTGTACGCGATTGCGAGGCTTTCAGTCCTCCACTGATTCTGCCATACGAACCAGGGTCTCGGCGGGGATACCGGTTCCCGGCGCGTGCAGGGTGTAGACGAGGTCGTCCTCGACCCAAATGAGCGTGAGACCCCGTCCGCTATCGTAGGTGCCGTCAGCGGCACGCCAGGCGCCCCGGACGAGCGCCGCCTGGGTTCCGCGGACCTGCACCGCCTCGGCACTCCCGTGCCCCGAGAGCAGGCGCGCAGGCGGCTGCAGGTCGGACCACTGCTCCACGGAGAGACGGATCCAGCGGCGGCCTCTGTGCCACTCTACCGACACAGTCGTGATGGGGCGCCGCACCCCTGCATGGATCACCTGGATCTCCGACGCCGGAGCATACCCCTCCGGGACATACGCGGGCAGCCTGAGAGCGAAGGGCAGCGCCTCTTGCGCCTCGTCGAAACTGTAGCTCACCCACTCGGCCTGGAAGACCGGCCCCTCGGCCACCGGCAGCGCGTCCATCTCCTCCACCTCGACGCCGCCGAGGGTGAGGATCACCGAGAGCGCGCCGGCCCGTGCCGCCGGTGATACGGAGAGCGCACCGATCACCACGAGGGCAATCACCACCGGCGCCCAGGCCAGCCGGCGGAACCACCTTGGGCTCCGCTGCGCGTCGATGCGACCATAAAGCGCTTCGGCAAACTCAGCCGGGGGGCGCTTCCGGTATTCCTGCAGAAAGTCGTCGTTCATCCTTCGTCCTCCCACTGCTCTCGCAGCTTGCCCACCAGCCGGTAGAGGATGGTGCCCACATTGGACTCGCTCAGCCCGGTGAGGGCCGCGATCTGGCGGTTGGTCAGATCCCCGCCGTACTTCATCGCGACGAGCTCCCGGTCGCGCGGGGACAGCGTCCGGAGAAGCCCCGTGAGGCGGTCGACGTCGCTGCGGCGCTGTACCAGCGACTCGACGCCGAGCTCACCGGGCGGGTCCGCGATAGCATCCAGCGAAACCGTCTCGCGATGCCGGCGGAAGTGGTCGATTGCCGTGTTGCGGGCAATGGTGAACAGCCAGGTGGAGAACGCGCTGAGATCCTCGGAGTAGCGCCGGCGATTGCGCCAGGCCTTCTCGAACGTCGTCGAAGTGAGGTCCTCTGCCACGGCGTCATCGCCCACCCGGTAGCGGAAGTAGTTGTAGATACGCGGGAGCTCTTCGGCATAGACCGCGTTCCAGTCCACGGCTGACACACGCTTCGCGGGAGACAACCACTCGATCATACGACCTCGCCCTTGATGCTCTGTGAACCCGGGTGAGGGGCCCTCGCCCTCGGCTTGCACGTTCTCTGAGAAGGCAGACTCCCGTCCGCCTTCCCAAAAGCGCCGTGCACGCCGAGGTGCGGCGGCCCCTGCAGATGAAGTCACGACCTACTCCGTCTCCCCGGCAAACAACAGGGACAGGGTCAGCCAGATGGCGCTTGTCGCCAGGGCGAAGACCAGGGCGGACCGCAACGCGTAGGATGTCGCGGTTCCCGACTCCACTGTCGTGGTGAAAATCGCCCGCAGCATCGACATCGGGATGACGATGCCGTGCGCTTGGGCAAAGGCCAGATAGACGAACAGGACGAGAACGCCGAGAAAGACGGACAACGGCAACCGGGTGTACAAGACAGCTCTCTTAACCAACATCACTCTACCTCCAAACGCTTACTCCTGCAAAGTGTCACTCAAGACCGGTCTGTTTATTTATACGCAGCAGCACCGGAAGTATCACACGAGGTTGAGGAATTGGGGGCATGCCCGTGGCAAGCTCTTAGACGACGGATCGGCGAGCAGGCTTGCGTCGCGTCGAGCGTCACACGGAGACTACCTGCCACCGGGTGCAGTAACGTGACCTATACCGCCACCTCGTCCAACGCAAGTCCGTCTCCCGGAGCGGTATGGGTCGGAGCAAACTGATTCTGGTACAGATCACCGTAGAAGGCGCACGTCTCCAGCAGCGCCACGTGCGTGCCCATCGCCAGGATGCGCCCGTCCTTCAACACGATGATCCGGTCTGCAGCCTCAATCGTCGAGAGACGGTGGGCGATGATCAGCGTAGCGCGACCCTGCATCAGCGTGCCCAGCGCCCCCTGGATCTGGCGCTCCGCGTGGGCGTCCAGCGCGGAGGTCGCCTCATCCAAAATAAGGATGCGCGGGTTCTTCAGGAACGCCCGCGCGATCGCGAGCCGCTGGCGCTGTCCACCCGAAAGCCGCGCCCCGCGTTCGCCGATCTCGGTCCGATAGCCGTCCTCCTGCTCGCGGATAAAGCCGTCCGCATTCGCCAGGTACGCCACGCGCTCGACCTCCTCGTCGGAGGCGTCCGGCTGCCCACAGGCGATATTGTCCCGAATGCTCATACCGAAGAGATGGGTCTCCTGTGGCACGATGGCGATCTGACGGCGCAGGAACTGCAGGTCCAGCTCGCGAATGTCCACGCCATCGAGACAGATTGTGCCCCCACACGGATCGTAGAAGCGCGGCAGCAGTCGCGCGAGGGTAGATTTCCCTGCGCCGCTCGGCCCCACCAGGGCGACGGTCTCGCCGGGCGCCACACTGAAGCTGATGCCCTCCAGCGTCGGCCTTTCGCCGTCGTATGAGAA
>SLDA01000435.1 GCA_007125545.1 Thermoflexales bacterium
AAGCCAACCGGCTTTGAGCGTAAGCTGGCTGTCTTTGTGACCGTGACCCTGTTGATTGCGCTGGTGATCAGTGTGGTAGCAGTTCAGATCAGTCATTGAGCCACGAGCGATGCTGGAGGGCACCATGTTGTTTACACGAGAACGTTTGGAACAGTGTGAAGAAGCGACTCTGGCGCCCTATGCGTTTCTCAGCAAGGATTCGCGGGGACGCGCTTTTAAAGAGGATGAGCCGCTGTACCGGACCCGCTTTCAGCGCGACCGCGACCGTGTCCTACACACGGACGCTTTCCGGCGGCTGGAGTACAAAACTCAGGTTTTTGTCTACTCGGAGGCCGATTATTACCGCACACGGCTGACGCATACGCTGGAAGTCGCGCAGATTGGCCGCTCGTTAGCAATTGCTTTGGGTGCCAATGAGACCCTGGTCGAAGCGATCTGTCTGGCGCACGATCTGGGACATCCTACTTTCGGCCATGCAGGCGAGTATATGCTGGATCAGCTTATGCTGGCCTATGGGGGATTTGATCATAATAAACAGTCGCTGCGGGTGGTAGAGAAGCTGGAGAAGCGGTATCCGGAATTTGACGGGCTCAACCTCTCCTGGGAAGTGCTCGAAGGCATTGTGAAGCACGAGACCGATTATGATGTGGCTGACGCTGGACGTTTTGAGCCCGGCTTGCGCGGTACCCTGGAGGCGCAACTTGCTAATCCTGCTGACGAACTGGCGTATAGCGCCCACGACCTGGACGACGGGCTCTACTCCGAACTTATAAAGCCCGAGGATCTGGTGGACCTGCGCCTCTGGGAAGTTATTCGAGCGAGTGTGGGCTGGGATGGAACTCACTTCAATGAGATGTGGCGCCACCGTATCGTGCGCCGACTGCTCGGAACGCTCATCAATGATGTGATCACAACGACAGGAGCGCGCCTAGAGCAGCTTGGGGCTAACTCTCCAGACGCCGTCCGTGCGCTGCCGGAGAACGTCGTGTCCCTGTCTACAGAAATGGAGGAGATGCTGGTCGAGCTGAAGGGATTTCTACTCGAGCGCCTCTACCGCCATCCCCGAGTAATGCGTATGCAGATCAAGGCCGAACGCATCATCACGGCGCTTTTTGAAGCCTATGTTGCCGAGCCACGTCAGATGCCTTACAGGGAGCAGGCGAAACTGGCGTATCGTTCCCTCCATCGCGTCGTCTGTGACTACATCGCTGGTATGACGGACCGCTATGCTTTTCAGGAATATGCCAAGCTGTTCGATCCGCTAGAGAGAGTCTAGCACGTCTAGGGAATGCAGAGCGACTCTCCTGCTCGAATGTAGTTGAGGTTGTAGATGCAGTTGCACTGAGCAATAGACCACATATCTGCTCCGTAGTGGATGGCGATCCAACTCAAAGTCTCGCCCCATCTCACGACGTGTGTGGCCTGGCACGTGCAATCGCCGCACGCGGTCGCAGTGTCGGATATTTCAAACTGCCGCGTGCAGACGCGGCCCTGGGGCAAAGCCACCGGGACATTGGGAATGCTCAGTATGTCGCCCGGATGGATAAGACTGGCATTGGCCAGGTCGTTCTGCAGACTGATGGCCCACGGATCGACCCCATAGGCACGCGCGATGCAGTACACCGTTTCAGTGGCTCTGACCGTATGCTCTCCGAGAATCTCCCATCCGCCGGAAGCAACCACGCCGTGGACAGAACCGAGCGCAATCATCGCAGCAAGCAGGAGTATAGCGAGGCGCAAGAGAGTTTTCATGACATCCTCCCCCTCTGAGGTAAATGTTGGTTTCGCTCAATTATAAAGGAGGGGTTTCGTCGGATCAATAGGTTTGCATCCGCCGTTCGCGTGCTGTAACGAAAACGTAACGTCCGCGTGGTGCCAACTTTCGCACTGCTACATGACTGGGGTTCGATAGCACCGCCGTCTTATCTTCGTGGCAGTGAAGCAGGTTACATCGGCGTGACTGTACTAGCGGACACAGCGTTCAGAGCGCATCACCTAACAGGATACCTAGAAGCCCGACGATGACGCCTAGCTGCAGGAATAGATTCGTTTGCGCGAGCCAGCCGACGATAGGCCAGGTAGGGAGGAAGCTAACCACCAGGTTAAGGAGCACTAATCCGACTCCGATCAACACCGGCAATCCTTTGCGATGGACGAGAAAATCACTTGCGCTGCGTAGCAACTTCACAATCATAGCGATCTCTCCTGAATCGTAGCACTTGCGTCCGGGAAGTGATGCCTTGGCGCTCTCTATTCAGCCGATTCTATCACATGCGCCACGACCAGCAAACAGTGGACTCCTGGACCTCAAGGGCACTTGCGAAGCCGACCTTTCCGTAGTAAAATAGATTATTGTAGTCTAATTAAAGTTTACAGCGCACCACAGCTGTGCTAATCGAGGAGGGTAAGATGATCGATATTGGTGAAAAAGCCCCCGGATTTGAGTTGGTCTCAGACACCGGGGAGACGGTGAAGCTTTCGGATTTTGAGGGCCAGAAGGTAGTTATCTACTTCTATCCCAAGGCCAATACATCCGGTTGTACGGCGCAAGCTTGCGCGCTTCGTGATGCCTACCCACAGCTTCAAGCCCACGATGCGGTGGTGATCGGGATCAGTCCCGATCCCCCTGATGCGTTGGTTGAGTTCCGCGAGGACCACGATCTGCCTTTCATGCTGCTTTCTGATCCCGATCATAAGGTTGCAGAGGCTTATGGGGCGTGGGGCGAAAAGACTAGTTCGGGTAAGACCTATGAGGGCATCATTCGAAGTCACTTTGTCGTGGATGAGGAGGGACGTCTGGTGGAAGCGGGGCACAATGTCCAGCCTTTGAGCACGGCGGAAATCGCGGTCCAGCTTATCGAGGTGTAACCCCACGCTGGGCTCCAGGAAGACGGGAGCGTCTGCAGAAAATGAACGCGACGGAGCATTGCCCGCTCCGTCGCGTGGATTATTCTGTTCTGATCATTGATACCGGCCGTTATCCAAAGTACGACCAGCAAGAGCAGGCGTTGGGTAGGGAAATGTTGAACAAATCGAACAGCCACTCCCAGAACTCACGGGGTGCGAACCAGATATATACTGCCGTTGCCACGCAGAGGCAGAGCAGAATTATCAGCAGCACAATCACAGCATAGAGCCATTTGGGTCCTTCATTCCGCACCGGTTCTTCCTTGTCCATCGGGTGCGGCGGACGGTAAACGGATCTCGGCGAGGCTGTCGGCGCGTGGCTTTCACCGTAGCTCGGGTCGTCGTAAACACGACTTCTGGACGGATCGTGCTCTGGCTCCTCATCCGGCCACTGAGTAGGCTGTCGCTGACTTCCCGGATCGATGTTCGAGGCGTCATCTGTCTGTCGCGTTACCGTGTACCTGAACGTCACGTAGTCCGCCAGTCGTATCGTATCTCCGGGCATAAGGGACTGGAGGTCGTGGAGGCGGTGGTTGTTGACCCACGTTCCGTTCGTGCTGCCCAGGTCTTCAATTCTGGCCCCTCCAGGCAAGAGCCGAATCTGAGCGTGGTAGCGTGAGACATTGGCACTGTCCAGCACGATCGTATTGTCGGTAGCGCGACCCAGCGTCACGAGCGTGCTCTGAAGCGGATAGGAAGCTCCCTGGTTGGGGCCTTCGGTCACGACCAGAGCCTGGCCGGTGTAGCTTTCCATTGTTATCCTCCTGGGGCTTTTGGCACGGCTCGCAGTTATGGGCGCGGCACCCGCTCTAGAGATTGAGTATCTGTCACGTGCCGGCGATTGTCAAATCGCACATAGTTTCTATACTCGAATGCGGCGATGCTCGAACTTGGACCCAACATAGGGGAGGGTTAATGTCTGTTGCGATGGAATCCGAAAGCTACGTGATCATCGATGCGCATCTGGATGTAGCGTATAACGCAGTGGTCCTGAAGCGAGACCTGACCTTGTCGCTTGATGAACTGCGGGAGCGTGAGCGTACCGTGCCGCCCATTGATTCGCAGGCAAAGGATCCTATGGTCACGTGGCCCGCGCTCAAGAAAGGACGGGTGGCTGTTATTGGAGGTTCTCTTTTTGTAGAGCCGGCGCGCAAATTCAGCCAACACGTCACTCCCTGCTACCGCACGCCAGAACAAGCTCATGCTCAAGCCATCGAACAGCTAGACTACTACAGGCGTATGAACGATGACCGAGAGGATATCTCGCTCGTCACGACTCGAGGAGAGCTGGATGCAGTCTGGACGAGTTGGGAGTCCGAGATCCCAGTTACCGGGATCTTTGTCATTATGGAAGGCGCCGATCCGATCCGGAAGCCCGATGAGCTGGGGTGGTGGGTGGAGCATGGGTTGCGCGGAATCGGGCTGGCGTGGTCGGCCGGGACGCGATACGCTGGTGGGAACGCAAATCCGGGACCGCTGACCGAGGAAGGGGAGTCCTTGCTGCATGCCATGGCCGATTACAACCTCCTGCTGGATATCAGCCACCTGTGGGAGACCGCTGCTGCACGCGTTCTTGATCGCTATCCGGGCCCTATCGTAGCCACTCATGCCAATCCGAGAGCTATGGTGGATGCATCTCGCATGCTATCCGACGACATCATTCGTCGCTTGGGTGATCGCGGAGGTGTGATCGGCGTCATCGCTTTTAATCGCATGCTTGATGCTCAATGGACCCTTGAGCAGCCCCGCCTGCCGCTCACACGTCTTGTTGAGGCGGTGGATCACATCTGTCAAGTGACTGGGGATGCTGCCACGGTTGGTATTGGCTCAGATCTCGACGGCGGTTTTGGGCGACCATCTGTGCCGGATCAGCTAGATTCCATAGCTGATCTGCGAAAGATTGGTGGTCTCTTACGAGAGCGAGGCTATTCAGAGTCGGAGATTCAGGCTGTGCTTCACGGGAACTGGCTGCGTGTGATGCGCGAGGCGCTAGAGGCTTTCTAGCCCAGAGCGGATGGGGCGCAGTACACCGCACGCTGCTGGAGGGCCAAGATCTTGTCATCCAGACGGAATGTGGTATCATATCTTCAATCCTGCCGTGTACGTGGGACCGATATGGGGTTTTGAGCCAACACCTTATAAATACGGGAACCTAAGTCTCAGGGGAGGACGCGGTAGCTTTCGAGCAAGGCGAACTCACTTGGCTGGTGCCCACCTGCGAAAGCAGGGTCAAAGCCAGCGGTGCACGGCACGGCGGGAGCGGATTGATCAAAGGTCGCATTGGGAAACCGATGCGACCTTTCTTTGTGTGGGCTGACAGGCATACCTTTATGACGCGCGCCATTATTATGTAAAGCTAGCTTGACTTTGCGCTGAGGCTATGTTATGCTCATGCTGTCAAATTCGATCTAGATCTTCCACGAGGATGTTTGAGGGGTTTATGTACTGGGAACGAGTTTCGGAAGAGATCTTCCTTTTTACCAGCGATCGCTATGCCTTGGTCAATTCAGTTGCCATTCTCACGGAACGGGGCACAGTTGTCGTGGATGCCTTGCCCTTTCCTGATGAGGCGCGACAGATTGCGCGTTTTCTTGAGATACGTTCAGGAACGGATTTCTTCTCGTTGATCCTGACGCATCATCATATGGATCATGTCTACGGGCTCTATGCGTTCCCCGAGTACCTTGATGTGATCGGCTCCGAACTCTGCCGTCAGCGCTTATTGGAAGTAGGCGCATCGTCGCTGGCGGAAGCGCGAGAAAGTGACCCTACATTCGAAGAAGTGAGCCTCCGCGTGCCTACGATTACCTTTGAGTCGGGGGAATTCTACGTGAATGCCGGCAACAAAACCTTTCGGCTCTTCTCGTTGCCCGGACACACCCCTGATAACATCGGAGTCTACATCGAAGAGGATGAGGTCCTGATTGCCGGTGATGCCGTGATGGCGATCCCCATCGTTGCCGACGGCGATTGGCAATCTGAGATTGAGTCGCTAGAGTTTATCAAGGCTCTGAAGCCGGACACGGTCGTCCAGGGGCATGGCGAGGTCATTTTACGGGGTGAAGTTAACACGGTACTGGATCAGTATATCCACTATCTGGAGTGCGTCCGCCAGCAGGCAGCCTCCGTTCTCCAGCAGGGTCGCGATCGCAAGGAGATCTGGGACATCCCTCTCGAGAAATGTGGCTTGGAGCGTGTTCCCCTAGGTATTGCCAGCCACCAGTTGCACGTCGCGAATATTCTCAGCGTGTACGACAGACTACAAGCGGAACGCGATGCGAGTTAGTCGGGAACTTTCGTAACGACTGATGGCGGCTCTTGCGGATTGGTTATCTCGCTACTTGCGGTCGCTGGAGCGCGACAATGCTTCTCAGTATACGGTCAAGAACTATGGGACCGATATTGCGCAGTTCCTCGACTATTGTGCTGGCAAGAACATCTCTTCTTTATCAGATCTTGATCGCAATTTCGTGAGGATGTACATGGAGGCGCTGGACGAGCAAGGTTATGTGCGCGCCAGCATTGCTCGCCGTGTCTTCGAGTTGCGGGCCTTCGGTGATTTTCTCGTTCGCAATCACGCCTGGGTGCAGAATCTCTTCCGCCGTATCCATGCGCCTCGTCTTGGGGAGCGGCTACCCCGCTACCTCAGTGAGGAGGAGATGGCTGATCTCATTGCTGCGCCCGACATAAGCCAGCCACAAGGCTTGCGCAATCGCGCGATCATTGAAGTCCTGTATGCGTCTGGCGTCCGGGTTAGTGAACTGGTCGCTCTGAGCCTGCCGGATATCAACCTCGACACCGGCGAGGTGCGCGTGATTGGCAAGGGAAACAAGGAGCGGCTTGTCCTTTTGGGGGCTCCCGCGGTGGCGGCCCTGAGGGCTTACCTTGACAGTGGGCGACCTGCATTAAGTAAGGAGCATACGCGCGACGCGGTTTTCCTCAACCGGCTGGGCGGACGGCTGTCTGTTCGTTCCGTCGATACGGTGGTCCGGTCATCCGGTATCGCTGCCGGTATTGACGAGATCGTCACACCGCACCTGCTGCGCCATACCTTTGCAACGCATCTACTTGAGGGAGGGGCCGACCTTCGCGTTGTCCAAGAGCTTCTCGGTCATGAAAGTGTCTCCACGACGCAGATTTATGCTAACGTCACTAATCGGCGAGCCCGTAAAGTCTATCTCGAGGCGCATCCCCGCTCGGATGAATCCTCGTAGTCAGCG
>SLDA01000019.1 GCA_007125545.1 Thermoflexales bacterium
ACCGCCGTGCCACCGAGCTCGACCCGACCGACGCCGATCCCTGGAACGGGCTGGGGACGATGTATGGCGAGTTGGGAGGGCTGGAAGAGGCGGCAGATGCTTTCCGCCAGGCACTCCACCTTGATGATGCTGATGGCGCTACGCACCTTGCTCTCGCGAACCTATTGGCAAAGCTGGGACAGGGCGAGGAAGCCGCGGAGCATCTGGCCCGCGCTCGTGACCTCGTGCCGGCTGAGGATGCCTACAACCGCGCCTGCCTGGAAGCCCTCCTGGGTAACCACGACGCCGCGCTGGACCTCCTGACGGCAGCCCTCGCTTCGAAGCCGGGCGACCGCGTCTGGGCGGCGCGAGATCCGGATCTCGCGTCACTCCACGACCATCCGCGCTTCAAGGCGCTGATCGCAGGAGCTGCGAACAGCGAGGAGAAGGAAGACTGAGGGTTGCGAAGCTACGGGCGACAGCAACCGCCCCGGGCAGCACCCCGGTCGCAACCTTCAACCTGAAACCCTCTCCCCCACCATCTCGCGAAAGACGCCACTCTCGATGATGCGCTGTGCCGCCGCGATGTCGGGCGCGTGAAGGCGGTCCTTGACGTAGAAGGGGACCTCGTCGCGCAGCAGGGTCATCGCCTCCTGGAGCTTGGGCGAGGTCTGGAGCGGCGCGCGGAAGTCGATGCCCTGCGCGGCACAGAGGTATTCCACTGCCAGGATACCGGCGGTGTTCTCGGCCATGTCCCCCAGCCGCCGGGCCGCGAAGGTGGCCATACTCACGAAGTCCTCCTGGTTCGCACTGGTCGGCAGGCTGTCCACCGACGCCGGGTGGGCGAGCGACTTGTTCTCGCTCGCGAGCGCCGCCGCCGTCACCTGGGGAATCATAAAGCCCGAGTTCAGGCCGCTGCCCTCCACCAGGAAAGGCGGTAAGTCGCTGAGGTGCGCGTCGATGAGCAGCGCGATCCGGCGCTCGGCGAGCGCCCCGATCTGCGCAATCGCTAACGCCAGCGTGTCCGCAGCCAGGGCCACCGGCTCCGCGTGGAAATTGCCGCCCGACAGGATCTCACCCGTATCGGCGAAGACGAGGGGATTGTCGGACACCGCATCCGCCTCGATAGAAAGCGTGCGGGCCGCATTACGGATCAGATCCAGACATGCCCCCATGACCTGCGGCTGACAGCGCAGCGAATAGGGGTCCTGGACGCGCGGGCAGTCGAGGTGCGAGACCCGGATCTCGCTCCCCGATAGCAGAGCGCGGTAAGCGGCGGCGCAGTCGATTTGGCCCGCGTGCCCGCGCACCGCGTGGATGCGCGCATCGAAAGGGACGTCGGTGCCCTTCGCCGCATCCACCGACATCGCACCGGTGACGAGGGCGGCTGCAAGCAGGTTCTCTGCACGGAAAAGGCCGGCAAGCGCCAGTGCCGTGGAGACCTGAGTCCCGTTGAGTAGTGCCAGGCCCTCCTTCGGCGCCAGCTTGAGCGGCGGCATCCCCAACTGCGCCAGCACCTCGGCGGCGCGCGTCGTGCGGCCCTGCCGGCAGACATCGCCAATCCCCAAGAGCGTCGCGCTCATGTGGGCCAGGGGCGCCAGATCGCCCGACGCGCCCACCGAGCCTTTGGACGGGATGCATGGTGTGACGTCGTGGTTGATGAGCGTCTGAAGATAGTCGATGGTCTCACGCCGCACACCCGAGTAACCACGCGCCAGGCTGTTCACCTTCAGCACCATCACCAGGCGCACGACATTGGCGTCAAGCCACGGGCCCACGCCCGCCGCGTGCGACATCACGAGGTTCTCCTGCAGCTGCTCGAGGTCCTCGTCCGAGATGCGGGTGTTTGCGAGCATCCCGAACCCGGTGTTGATGCCATAGACGGTCCCATGCGCCGCCACAACGTCCATCACCGCCTGCTGAGCTGCCGCGATGCCTGCGGCGCACGCCGGATCGAGTGTGACCCGTACCGGCCCCTCCCACACGTGGCGGAGGTCGGCGAGTGTGAGGTTGCCCGGCGTTAGTTTAAGGTTGAACATTGATTCCTCCTAGGCCTAGATACTGGATGCTGGATGCTGGATGCTGGATGCTGGGTGGTGGGTGGTGGATGGTGGGGGTTAGCGGTAGGGTTCTTGATGGGCGCTTGGATGGCTTGTAGGAAGCGATTGAGCTTGCGGCCGAGTTCGTCGTAGCGAGCCGACAGGCTTGCATGCAGGCCGGTGTCTATGGAGCCCGTCTCGTGAAGCATGTCGAGATGCACGCGCGTCTCATCGCACGAGGCCAACGCGATGACAACGAAACGCACATAGTCCTGGGTATAGCGGCGGCGCCCATACCCCTCCGCAAGATTCGACGGGATAGACTTCGCAGAACGCCGGATCTGACTCCCCACTTCATACAGCTCGTGGCGCGGCAGCGTCTTCGACATACGGTCGACCTCGACCGCCAGTTGAAACGACAGTTGGTACACCGCCAAGTCCCGAAAGCTCCGATCCCCCATCCGCACCCTCCCAGCAGTAGATCTCACCCCAGCGTCGTGCACCCAGCATCCAGTATCGAGCATCAAGCATCCAGTATCGAGCATCAAGCATCCAGTATCGAGCCTCAGCATCCAGTATCGAGCATCAAGCATCCAGCATCGGCAGGTCCAGCCCTTGCTCGCGCGCGCAGGCGACGGCGTCCGCGTAGCCTGCGTCCGCGTGGCGCATGACGCCGGTCGCCGGGTCGTTGGTCAGCACGCGTTCCAAGCGCCGCGCGGCTGCTTCGGTTCCGTCGGCCACAATCACAAGGCCCGCATGCTGCGAGAAGCCCATTCCCACGCCGCCCCCGTGATGGAAACTCACCCAAGTCGCGCCGCCGGCGGTGTTCAGCAGGGCATTGAGCAGCGCCCAGTCTGATACGGCGTCCGACCCGTCGCGCATCCCCTCCGTCTCGCGGTTGGGGCTCGCTACCGAACCACTGTCCAGATGATCGCGCCCGATCACCACGGGTGCGCTAAGCTCTCCGCTCGCCACCATCTCGTTGAAGGCCAGGCCCAGACGCGCCCGGTCGCCGAGTCCGACCCAGCAGATGCGGGCCGGCAGCCCCTGCCACGCGATCCGCTCGCGCGCCATATCCAACCAGCGGTGCAGATGAGGGTCATCGGGCAGCAGCTCCTTTACCCTGGCATCCGTGCGGTAGATGTCCTCCGGATCGCCGGAGAGCGCGGCCCAGCGGAAGGGTCCGACCCCGCGACAGAAGAGGGGACGAATATACGCGGGCACAAAGCCGGGGAAATCGAAGGCGGTCTCCACGCCCTCCTCAAACGCCATCTGCCGGATATTGTTCCCGTAGTCGAAGACCGGGATGCCGAGCCGCCGGAATCCCAACATCCCCCGTACCTGGATCGCCATCGACGCCTTCGCCTCGCGGATGACACGGTCAGGATCGGTCCGGCGCAGCGCTTCGGCCTGCGCCAACGACCATCCGATGGGCAAATATCCGTTGAGCGGGTCGTGGGCGGAGGTCTGGTCGGTCACCATGTCAGGGCGCACACCACGCCGGAGCAGCTCGGGGAAGACTTCGCCGGCGTTGCCCAGCAGACCCACCGAGAGGGGCTTCCGCTCCCGGCACGCCGCCTCGATCCGAGCGAGCGCCCGGTCGAGATCCGCTTCCATCACATCGACAAAGCCCATCGCCAGCCGGCGTTTGATTCTGTCGGGATCGCACTCTACCGCCAGCATCGAGGCACCCGCCATCGTCGCGGCGAGCGGTTGGGCGCCACCCATCCCGCCCAGGCCTCCGGTGAGGATCCACCGCCCTGCCAGATCGCCCCCATAGTGCACCTTGCCGGCGGCAACAAAGGTCTCGTAGGTCCCCTGAATGATTCCCTGCGTGCCGATGTAGATCCAGGAGCCCGCCGTCATCTGCCCATACATCATCAGCCCGGCACGGTCCAGTTCGTTGAAGTGTTCCCACGTCGCCCAGCGGGGCACCAGATTGGAGTTCGCGATGAGGACTCGCGGCGCGTCAGGGTGCGTGCGGAAGACACCGACCGGCTTACCCGATTGCACCAGCAGGGTCTCATCCTCACCCAGCCGCTGCAGCGTCGCCACAATGGCGTCGTAGCAGGCCCAGTCTCGCGCCGCCCGTCCGATGCCTCCATAGACCACCAGGTCCGCCGGCTTCTCAGCCACCTCCGGGTCCAGGTTATTCATCAGCATCCGCATGGGCGCCTCCGTCAGCCAGGAGCGGCACGATAACTCCGTTCCCCGTGGCGCGCGAATCCGCCGCTCAGGATCAAACCGTATCGACATAGGATGTTCCTTTCTGTGATGGGGAGAGTGCTGTTAGCCTTCAACTCCCGGCTTCCGCCTCCCAACTTTCGACTATACTTAGAGTATACGCCAACACACTGATCTACGAAACGGAGGGCTGACTGTGAAAGCAGATCTACTAATCCATAACGTCCGTATCGCCACTATGGAGCGCGGCCGGTATGGGCTCATCAATCGGGGGGCCATCGCCATCAGCGGCAGTCACATTACCTGGGTCGGTGAGGTCGCGGCGCTGCCCCGAGTCGATGCACGAAAGACGATCCCGGGGCGTGGGCAGCTGGTCACGCCCGGGCTGATCGACTGTCACACGCATCTGGTTTACGGCGGGAATCGTATCGATGAGTTCGAGCAGCGTATGGGAGGCGCCACCTACGAGGAGATCGCCGAGCGCGGCGGCGGCATCCTGTCGACCGTGCGCTCCACGCGGAGAGGCAGTCCGGAGGCGTTAGCGGCACAGGCACGTCCCCGGATGCGTGCGCTACTGAGCGAAGGGGTCACGACCGTCGAGATCAAGACCGGGTATGGGCTGGAACTTGAGGCCGAGGTGCGAATGCTGGAGGCTATGGCGATGTTGGCCGAGGATCATCCGGTGGACATCTTCCGCACCTTTCTCGCCGCGCACGCTATCCCGCCGGAGTACCGTAAGCGTCCCGACGAGTACGTCGACCTTATCATTGATACGATGCTTCCACATGTGGCCGAACTGCCGCCCGAGCTGCGTCCCGACGCCGTAGATGCCTATTGTGAAGAGATCGCGTTTAGTATCAAACAGACCCGGCGCATCTTCGAGGCAGCCCGCGAGCATGGATTCCCGCTCAAGATCCACGCCGAGCAGCTCAGCAATCTCGGCGGTACGGCCCTCGCCGCCCGTATGGGCGCCCTCTCGGCCGCTCACCTGGAGTACCTCGATGCGTTGGATATCCCGGCTATGATGCGTGCCGGCACGGTCGCCGTTCTGCTTCCCTGTGCACTCTACTACCTGCGCGAGACACGTCGCCCACCTGTGGACCTCCTGCGCCGCCGCGCCGTCCCGATGGCTGTTGCCACGGATGCGAACCCGGGCACGTCCCCGTGCTTCTCGCTGCTCACTGCGATGAATATGGCGTGCGTCCTGTTGGGGCTCACGCCGGAGGAGGCGCTGGCGGGTGTTACCATCCACGCAGCGCGCGCGCTCGGGCGCGCCGATCGCATCGGCAGCATCGAGACGGGGAAGCAAGCCGATCTGGTGCTCTGGGACGTGGATACGCCCGCGGAGCTGAGTTATTATTTGGGGTATGTGCCGAAGCATAGTGTGGTGAGGCGGGGGGTGGCCCTCACCCCCTAGCCCCCTCTCCCATCGGAATGGGCGAGGGGGGACCGGAGGCGCGAGGGGGGACCGGAGGGCGGTGCCGGTCCGGTGCCCATCGGAATGGGCGAGGGGGGATCGGGGGCGGCGGCCGGGGGTGTTGGTCGATGGCTGCCGCCCCGTTTCATTTCCGGTCTTGTAGATCGCGGTGAGGCCTCACGCGGGGTAGGTTAACACCTCACCGGTACGAACGTACACGCTACACGTCGCCGCAAGGGCGCACGCTTGGGATGGGGTTGTGATTGTCTGAGCTTACGCCGTTCTTGTCGAAGTTGACGGAGGAAGTGGTGGTTTTGAGCTTCTTTGACCGCCTCTTGCTGACGCGATCTTGCAACTTCGAAACCTAGATCCATGTTCTCGAACATAGAAACCTCCTTGCGCGTCCGGCCCATCCGGACGCACCTCACCCTTGAAACCCGCATCAGTGTTCTCGAACGTAACAACCTCCTTCAACCTCTTGACACGTCCGGCCCATCCGGACGTATTCCGCTCTATCGCCGTAGTAGTTTGACATGCTCTTTATCATCACCTCCAGTCGCCTATCCTGTCTTATTCCGTATGACTCGGGCCTCTGGATGGATCGTCCGATCCGACCGGATCGGCTCCACAAAAGGGACAGGCCTCCCAGTGAGACTCAATGCCCTGACCGCAGTCCGGGCATGCATCACGATCCTGCTCGTCCCGATGACCTCCGATCCAAGACCGTCCAGCACCTCTTACCAACCGTATCCCCAACATCCCCAGCAGTCCGAAAGGCACAGCCAGCACCATCACCAAACTCAAGACCGCTATGCCCTGGGCTAGCGCGTCCTCTGCTGCCGGGCTGCTTATCAGCTGCTGCCCCAGCAGTATCAGCACGAGAATCACCGCTACGCCCATTAGCACGCCAACGACTGAACGCCGCCGGATCACTGAGCTTCTCATGATGCCCTCGCTTTATAGGTCGTATACCAGTCTGACATATTAACTATTTTAGTATACCTTATAGTATAAATTATCAGCGCGTTTTTGTCAAGACCGATCCTACTGAAAGCCAACCTTCCCAATGGTCCACTATCGAAATGCCCACCCGTTCCGCCTTCTTCTGAAGCAGTGGCCTGTTATCCTTAATATTAGGAAGGCGTAGCCCCATTGCAGGGGATGTAACGTTTGACCGAAGGTATGGAGCTACATACATTTAAGGAGGCAGGAAAATGAAAAGGATACACAAGTGGCTAAGCGTGCTGCTGATCTTTGCATTCGTGGTCACAGCATGTGCGGCCCCTAACAATAACCTCGAGGAACCGCCACCCGTGGAAGAGCCGGCACCCCCCGAGGAACCTGTAGAGGAACCGACTCCGATCGAAGAACCGGATCCTGACGAAGAACCTACACCGGTAGACGAACCTGAGCCGGAAGATGTTGCATTCCTCTTCTGGGCCGCACCGAACCCGCCGCAAGAGTCCTTCTGGGCTCAGATGGCGGAGC
>SLDA01000480.1 GCA_007125545.1 Thermoflexales bacterium
CATCATAAGCGGTTTCTCGCTGCTGTTTGTGGGAAGCGCGCTGCTGCTTACGCAGTCCAGAAGTGGTTGGATGGGCGGCATTGCAGGCATTATAGTTGTGGCAGCTTTGTGGGCGTTGAGTGATCGACGGCGCGTAATCCGGAGACTGGCTTGGGGAGGCACGGTTCTTCTGTTGGCGAGCAGTACCGGCCTTCTCCTGCGGCTGGGCCCCGAACGCCTGGGGCAGTTGATGCTTGGAACAGATCCCAGCGCTGCAGCGCTGGGGACGATTGTGGGCGGTCTTAATACCTGGTCTTTTCGTGTGGACGTGTGGAGGACAGCGGTCTATGCAGTTCAGGACTTTATGTTCACAGGCTGTGGGTTGGGTACTTTTCGGGAGGTGGCCCGACTCCTGTACCCACTCCCCTCGATAAGCCCGAGCTACGACATCGCCCACGCGCACAACATTTTCCTGCAGACCGCGCTGGATCTTGGGATGGCCGGCCTTATCGGCTATCTGGCGCTGTTGGGCGTCGCAGCCAACACCTGCCGGCAGCGAGCGCGGGCAGGCGGCCCACTCACCCGGGCGCTCTGCGTGGGCCTCGTCGCCGGGCTCGTGGGGCTCCACGTCTACGGTCTTACGGATGCGTTGGCCTTGGGGGCCAAGCCGGGCATTGCGTTTTGGATGGCGCTGGGTCTCGTCGCAGCGGTGGCACGGCAGACTCTCGATCTGCCGGAGGCCTGAAGGCAGCGGCAGGGGCTGCAGAATACAGTGATGTCAATTCCGCATCCCTCGCGCCTCAGACACAAAGAGAGACGCTCCTTTGTGGAGCGTCTCTCGGTTTGAATCCGATCCGGCTCTATAGCCCTAAAGCGACTTGTGCCGGCAGCGTTTGCAGACCTTGGTCTTTCCGCCATCCGCAGTCGGGCGGTCGTAGAGCAGCTTGATAGCGGTTGTGCCACAACTGGGGCATGTTCCCCGGCCCCGGCGCAGCAGGTGGCGAATACCTTTTCCACGGCGTTGCTTTCCCATTAGTCATCTCCTCTTTTTATCACACGTAACTCGTGTTTGCGTCAGCCTGACAATTCAGGGAGTGTGACCCTATAGGACTTGCAAGACCGCGGCATCACTCCCGACGCGGGTAATCATACGTGGGATTGGTGATAAGTCAAGGTCTTTCGGGCACCAGAGCGCCGTGCGCGCCCAGCAAGCCGGCAAGCTGGGCAAAGGGTACGCGCCCCGGCGTGATCGTCTGGAGCGCCGCCAACGCGGCGGCAGCACCCGCCGCCTGCCCCATCGCCATACAGGGCGCTTGCACGCGCAGGGCGGAATTGGCCAGCCTGTCGCTGCTGACGGTGCGACCTGCGACGAGCAGATTGCGGCTTGCGACGGGGATGAGAGCGCGTAGGGGGATGGTCGCTACCGTGCCCTCCGCGAGCTGCTCGGGCATCACGCCCTCCGGCGTGTGGAGATCCACGGGGTAGAAGGCGTAGCAGACGGCGTCAGGAAAGTGGCGCCCCTCGACGTAGTCCGCGACCGTGACCGTGGCCTCACCTGCGATCCTGAATGTTTCGCGCACAGCTGTTTCCGGCGCCATCGTTAGCAAGTGTGCGCGCTCGCACCCCGGCAGCGAGCGCACAAAACGGAGTAGGCGGAGCATCGACTGCCGACCGGCGATATTGGCGTAAGTCTGGCTCGAAGAGGTCGTGCTGTCAGCACGCAAGACGTGCTGGGCGTTCTCGCCGCCCGAGCGCAGGAAAGCCATAAACGGGCCATCCGCATGGCTCACGTCGCCGGGGCGAAGCTCGCCCGCGGCGAGCGCTTGATGATAGCGCGCCTCGATTGCCGGGCCATCCAGATGGTCGAGGTCGTAGCCGCCAAAACGGAAACGGAGCGTGCCGGGTTGGGTCTCCTCCTCGCGGAGGCACGTATAGCCTGCCATCCTCACCACGTCGGCATCCCCGGTGCAGTCGACGATCTGGCGGGCCGTGATCTGATGACGCACCCCCTTGCCAACAACCTCAAGCCGCCACCCACCCTCCTCCTCGAGCACCTGTGTGGGCAGCTCGTAGTAGAAGAGCACGACGCCGGCGTCCAGGCACGCCTCCTCAAGAAGGGCGGCGTAGAGCCCGGCGTTCAGCGGGATCTGGTGGCGCCAGTGAGCGTGGCCGTAGGGCTGGGTGAAGTCGGGCATCTCGCCCCCACCCAACGCGACGGTCTTTGAGACAAGCTCCCATCCGATTCCGGCGATGATCTGGCGCCCCCAGGCGTGGAAGAGACCGGGAAAGGCGACGCCGCCGGTCGTCATCGTGCCGCCCAGCTGCGGACCACGCTCCAGGACGGCGGTTCGGACCCCGGCACGCGCCGCCTGAATTGCGGCGATCGAGCCGGCGGTGCCGCCGCCGACCACCAGTACGTCAACATCGATGTTGATCACGCGTCGCCACCGGTGCGCGCGCGATCCTGGCGCGCGCGGTATGCGTGCAGTGCGTCCTCCGGTCGCTCCGGGAAACCGGAGACGCCGCGGGACTGGTCGAACTGGTGAATGCGGGTCAGCGGTCGCGCCTCGAGGGGGAACGCGCGCAGATCGCCGTCTGCGTCCAACGCCTCCCGCGCGCCGGGCACGTCGCAGGCAGCAGCGGCAGCGGCATGCAAGCGCCGAACTACCTCCGGGCAACTTCCGGCGAGGTTGTGCAGTTCGCGCCGATCCTGCCGCATGTCGAAGAGCTGCGCCCGTCCACCGTTGGCGAAGTAAATATACTTCCAGTCCGGATCGCGGACCATAATCTTGAAGAGCGAACTTCCCGGCTCGCCGTACATTCCCGTGACCCAGGGACGGGCGGGGGCAGTACCGGCGACGGCGCCGAGCAGGTCCACGCCATCGCGTTTTTCGACGTCGCCTGCCGCGTGCGTGGCGATGCCGAAAAGATCGGTGAGGCAGGCCAGCTCCTCACGGCGCTCGCCGGCGGGCAGCGCCGCGGGCCAGCTTACCAGGAAGGGAACGTGCGTCGAGGCCTCGAAGAAGCTCTCCTTCTGCCAGGCACGATGGTCGCCCAGATGATCGCCGTGGTCGGCAAAGAAGCAGATCAGCGTGTTGTCGGCATCCGGACGCGCTTCCACGGTGTCGAGGATGCGGCCGAGGCAGTCATCGATGTAGCTGATTTCGCCGTAGTAGCGGGCCTTCAGCGACCGAGCGCGGGCATCGCTGATGTCGTCGGCCCAGATGATGTAGTTCATCCAGCGAATCTGCTCGTCCATCAGGTCGGTGGCGGGATCGCCGCGGATGGGATTGGGCATGCGATCGGGATCGTACATCCGGTTGAAGGGCACGGGCGGCGCGAAGGGCGGGTGCGGCCCGATGAAGGAGACGAAGCCGAAGAAGGGGCGGGTGTCGTCCACCTGAAGCTGTTCGATAGCCCGGTCGGCTGCCCAATGCTCGACGGTGAGTTCCGCGGGCAGCGGGCTCACCTGGGGCATATAGTACATCTCGGTACGCTCGCCCATCAGCGCCTCGATGTAGTCAAAGGCGGGATGCTGGTCGGCAATCCACCGGGCATAGGCGTCCCCGCGCCGCTGTGCCGGGGTGCCATAGAGCTCCTCGCTGTGCAGATGCACGTCATAGCCCAGCTCTTCGTCCCAGGGCTGGGTGTGGAACTTGCCGATGCCGAAGGTGCGGTAGCCCCGCTGCTGCAGCGTGCGCGGCAGATACGGGCCACAGCGCCCCTCCATGGTGGACGCCTGGCCCTCCACGGGCTGCGAACGCGCGTTGGAGAAGATGCGCAGCGTGGGCGGTTCGCAGCCGGTACGCACCGTGTAGCGCGCCGGTACGCAGACCGGGCAGGTCGAATAGGCATTCGTGAAGGTCAGGCCCCGCCGCACCAGGCGGTCGAGATTGGGGGTGTAGATGTGCTCATTGCCCAGCGCTGCGATGGTATCGAAGCGCTGCTGGTCGGTCATGATGTACAAGACATTCGGCTGAGATGGCATAAGTCCTCCTTACTGTTGCGGAGCGCGGGTTAGGTTGCGGTAGTTAGAAGCACGGTGTTTCCCGACGGGTCGGCGACGCGAATCCCCTCGGGCGTGCCGGTGGTCGCGATCCCGACCTCGGCACAGTGCGCGACGAGGGCGTCCAGCGCGCCGGTGTCCGGCACGCGGAGCGCGAAGTAGCGCAAGCCCACGGCGTCTTCAGGTGGGGGCGGGGCGCCGGCGCCGGCCCAGGTGTTGAGTCCGATATGGTGGTGATAGCCGCCGGCAGAGACAAAAAGGGCGCTGTCACCGTAGCGCTGCATCAGGGTTAAGCCCAGGCCATCGCAGTAGAAACGGCGCGCGGCGTCCAGATCGGCGACATGCAGATGTATGTGGCCGATGTCCGTGCCTTCCGGCGCGCCATGCCAGTCGGAGGAGGCGGCGCCCGGGGACGCGAGTAGGTCGTCCACGTCGAGTGGAGCTGTGCCCATCTCCAGGGCCTCGCCTTGCCGGGGCCATGCCTCGCTGGGCCGGTCGCGGTAGATCTCGATGCCGTTGCCGTCGGGATCGGCGAGGTAGAGGGCCTCGCTGACGCCGTGGTCGCTAGCACCCTGCAGCCCATGGCCGGTCTGCTGCAACTGCTGCAGAACAAGGGCCAATGAGGCCCGGTCGGGCAGCCGAATGGCGTAATGGTAGAGGCCAGTGGTATGCTGGGGCTTGGGCCGCGCACCGGGTAGCTCGGTCAGCAGAATCAGCGGCTCGCCGCTGCCGGCTCGCAGGACAACCTCGGCCTCGCGCCGCTCGACGGCAAAGCCCAGGATATCCTCATAGAAGGAAAGCGACCGCGCACTATCGGCCACGGTCAGCGCAATATGGCCAATCTTCGTCTCCGGATGAATCGAAAAGCTGCTCATATCCTTACCTCCCGGTCTGCTCCCCTTATAACGTGCTGTCTGATAGCCCTACGCCGGGTCGACCCACCAGGGGCTGAGCCACGCACAGTGGCCATCCGTCTGCCGGGCGCGCACGTAGTAGTACACATCCTGCAACGGGCGGCCCGGACGGTCGTCGGACCAGGTGGTATCGAGATCCCACGTATCCGACGAGAGCGGAAAGTCGGCCAGGACGACGCCCATAGAGACGATCTGGACCGCCGCCAGGGGCGCGGTGCCCTGAATGCGCAGGCGAAAGTCGCGTCGCGCACCCGGCGGCAGCCGCAGTTCGCTTCCGATGGGTTGGTCGTTCAGCGTGGCATCGGCGATGATGCGGGCCCCGCTGGTCGCATAGCAGCGCCGCCGGTAGAGGGCATCGAAGAGGGCGGGGCCTTCGAGCACGGGCGCCTGGATCGCCGTGAGTCCCCCATAGCCGGCGCGACCTGTGGCGCGCGAAGGCCAGCCGGTGTGATTGTCGCTGCCTCCGGTGAAGCCGATCCGGTACCCGCGCAGGAGGGCGGTCCGGATGCTACCACCGAAGCCACCCCAGGCCACACGCCAGTCCGGATCAGGAGCTTCGGTCTCGAAGGCGCCCCGCTGCTGGACGATTTCGGCGAGCCGCAGGCCTTGCTGGAGTACCGGCGTCGGCGGGGGCCAATGAAGGGCGCACCAGTAGGGACGCCCATCATCGCGCACCACCCCTTCGGCCACCGCCGAGTCTATATTGGTATGGTGCGGGATGATCATAGCTTTCCCGGCAGGGCAGAGGGCGGCCAGGACCTCCAGGGGATAGAGATCCGGCATCTTGCGCCAGAGAGGCTGCAACTCGTGCGGGAAGCGCTTCACGATCGTCAGGAACGTGTCCCAATCCGCCGCGCAGAGGTTGGCGTGACCGTAGCGGCCGCTCAACTCCGCGCCCGGCAGCGTGCAGAACCGGCCCGGCTCGTCGAAGCGGCGGCAGATCTCAGCCTGCTCAATCGGCAGGCGCTGCATGTAGGTTCCGTTAGGCAGGATGTGGTCGGCAGGCCCGGCAAAGTCGAGGCCCAACTCGTCACGGGCGCTGGTCAGAGCCGCGGAGAGCGTGCGTTGTCCATCGCCGCTGAAGTCGGTGTGCCAGTGGAATTCGCCGAGATAGATCGGGGTGCCGTCCAGCGCCACGGGCAGAGCATTTGAGGTAGCGCTGCGCCCCGTCTCATCGACCACGCGCACGCGCCCACCTGCGTGCGGGGCGGCTTCCCCCGGCTGCGGGGGAACGGCCTCCAGACGCACCGTCTCACCGACCCCGACGGGTGGCGTCGGGGCGCCCCCCGCCCATGTACTCTCGACCCGTGCAGTGTGGCCGCGCGTGCGGCTGGGATTGCCGTAAAGATCGAACCCGGCGACAAGCAGCCGTCCATCCGGCTTGAGGAAAGCCTCCAGGTGGTCAACTGGTCCCGCAACGAAGCGCAAGTGCAGCGGCGCCGCAAGCGGCAGGAATTCGACGTCCTCCAAAGACCCGACGCGACCGACAAAGAGGGACCAGGTCACGTCCGCGATCACGGTGGCGGAATCGACAGTGTCAGGCGTCTGGGAATCCGGCGTGCAGTGGATGTCCAGCTGCGTCCCGGACGGGAGGTCAACAGGAACCTCGACCTGCGCAAGAGATAGGGTGCGGATGTGCCACATCCAATCACGTTGCATCGCGGGCCACGAGAACCGGTGCAGAATCGGAAGCGGCTGTCGATCCGGGCACCGCGCTGTGACCGCAGTGACATGCAACGCGCGCAGCATCGTGACACCACTGGCTCGCAGCCGCAGAAATGACCCCGCAGGCACGCCCTGCGTCAACGTGAGAACCAGGGATGACGGGAAGCCGTCCGTTGCCGAAAGCGTGATCGTCTCCACGGAGCGCTCCATGTCACACTGCGCGTTAGCCGTTCAGCATCCGGTCCGCAGCCAACACGCAGAAGATATAATCCGCAGAGCCACCGATAACGTACTCCGTCTGCTGCCAGAGGAAGGGCCAGGGCTCCTTGAGTTCCATATAGTCGGGCCGAATAAGGGCCGGGCCCGAGATCACGCCGCCGGGGATATAGGACCACTCATGGCGGTTGGTCCCATACGCCACTGTCGATGAGACGGCTCCCACGCCGGAGACCAACGAGGTATTGGACGATGGGTGGCAA
>SLDA01000639.1 GCA_007125545.1 Thermoflexales bacterium
TGCATCTTGGAGGAGCACTTGCCCCTCATACAGTGCCCGCCCGATAATCACACCGGCGAGACCGGCATCCCGGACCCGCCGTACATCCGCAAGCGTGCGGACGCCACCCGAAGCGATCACGCTAAGCCCCGTTTCGCGGGCCAGGGCAACCGTCGCCTCGACATTGACACCGCTGCCCATCCCGTCGCGCGAGATATCGGTGAAGATGAGCCAACGCCCGCCCAGATCGGCCCAGCGTTGCGCTAGATCCACTGCCAACAAAGCTGTTGGCTTGCGCCATCCGCGAATCTGTGCGACGCCTTCTCGCGCATCAATACCAACGGCCACACGCTCGGGACCGAACTTGTTGAGTGCCGCCACCACAAAGTCCGGTTCCTCCACGAAGGCAGTTCCCAGAACGACGCGAGAAACCCCCAGCTCGACCGCCCGAGCAACCGCCGCCAGATCTCGCAGCCCCCCACCGAATTGTACACTTAGCGGGAACTCCATCATAGCGGCGAGCGCCTGCAGATTCCCACTCTCTGTGGCGCCCACGCTCGCAACCTCGCCAAACGCTCCATCCAAATTGACGACATGCAACCACGTGGCGCCCGCCGCTTGCCAGTCTTGCGCTACCAGAACAGGATCCAAACTGTAAGTCGTTTCCCTGGAGGGATCGCCTTGCGCCAACCGCACGACACGGCCTTTGCGCAAGTCTATTGCAGGATAGACCACAAAACTACTCATGTCCGACTCCTTTGCGGTCAGTCAGGCCCGCCTGGTCAGGGACGCCAACCCGCTCGACGAAATTCCGCAGAATGTGCAGACCCAGATCTTGACTCTTCTCCGGATGAAACTGCACACCGAAGAGCTCTTGTCGTCCGACGACTGACGCATATGGCCCTCCATAGTTTGTGACTGCCAGCGTATCGGTCAGCTGGGCCTCGCAACGATAGCCGTGGTTAAAGTAAGCCCATGCGCCCTCACGCACCCCAGCAAGTAAGGTGTTGGCGCGTCCGGTGGCCTGCAGCGGCTCGATCTGATTCCAACCGGTGTGAGGCACCTTCAAGGATGGATCGATCGTAAACCGACTAACACGTCCGGGCAATAATCCCAACCCGATATGTCCCCCAAGCTCCTCACCGTAGTCAAAGAGTACTTGCATGCCAACGCAGATACCGAGAAAGGGAACGTCACGAGCCACCACAGCGCGAATCGCGCCGATCAGATCGAGCCGTTCAAGGCTGGCCATACAATCAGCAAAGGCTCCCACACCGGGAAGAACAACCTTGTCCGCCTCCAAGACCTCTTCCGGGGAGCTGGTGCGCACTACCTCCCCACCCACCGCCACAAGGGCCTTGTGCACCGAGCGGACATTTCCCGCCCCATAGTCAATCAAGGCGATCATCAGAGGACTCCCTTTGTGGAAGGTACCGCATCCTGACGGCGAGGCTCGATACGAGTTGCGGCATCCAGTGCACGTCCCAGCGCCTTGAAGAGCGCCTCCGCTTTGTGATGATCATCTCGACCATAAAGCACGCGTGCGTGAATATTGGCCCGTGCCGTCACTGCCAGGGACTCAAGGAAATGGGCCCAGAGTGTAACGGGGATGGCACCACCATTGCGCAAGCCTCCTACAGTCTCACCGGTCCAGACTACATCGACCACAGCATAGGGGCGTCCCGAGAGATCTACCGCGACAAATCCGAGGGTCTCATCCATAGGCACGTACGCGGACCCCATCCGCACCAGCCCTCTACGCTCTCCGAGGGCTTGGTCGAAGGCGGTGCCCAGGGCCAACGCGACATCCTCCACCGTGTGATGTGCATCCACCTCCAGATCCCCCTCCGCCCGCACGGTCAGGTCGAAGAGGCCATGGGCCGCTATGTGGCCCAACATATGATCCAGAAAACCCAGACCTGTCGCGATCTCATAGAATCCGCGCCCATCGACATTTAGCACTACCTCAATACGCGTCTCGCGCGTTTCACGCTTGACCTCAGACTGTCGCATCTTTACCTCCTCGACTAGATCCATTGCCTGAGCGCCGCGATCACCGCATCTGTCTGCTCCGGGGTGCCTACAGTGAAGCGCACGTGATCGTGCAGGCGGGATGTACGATAATGGCGTATTAGAATGCCCTCCTGCTCCAGGGCCAGCTTCAGTTCCTCGGCTCCTCGCTCGAGAACACGGCAGAGGATGAAGTTAGCCTCACTGACATAGGGACGCAGGTAAGGAATGTCGCCCAACTGACCGGCAAAGCGAGCCCGCTCGGTCACAATGCGCGTAACCTTATCCAGCATCCAATCCAGATCTCCCAAGGCAGCGGTCGCAGCCGCAGATGCTGCAACGGAAACGTTATAGGGCTGCTTGATCTTCCACAAATGTGGCATCAATGAAGCCGGAAAGGCGCCGTACCCCACCCTCAGCCCTGCCAGCCCCGCCAGTTTGCTGAAAGTACGGAGCACAATGAGGTTCTCACATTCGAGTACCTGGCCAATCCGGCTGCGCTCCAGCCCGGCAAACTCGACATAGGCCTCGTCAAGGACCACCACGAGGGGCAAAGCCAGCAGCCGTTCCAGCACCTCGTCCGCTACCCAGCTCCCGTCAGGGTTGTTTGGGGAGGTCACAAAGAGCAACTTGGGCCGGTGTGCACGCACCGCCACTTCGATGGCGTCAAGGTCCAGCCCAAAGTCCCCCTGACGAGGGACTGAGATAACTTCGGCTCCGCTAATCCCCGCGTCGAAGGTGTACATCCCAAAAGTGGGTGGGCAATTCAGAATTGCGTCACCGGGTTCCAAGAAAAGACGCATCACCAGATCCAGGAGTTCGTCGGCACCGGCCCCTGCCAGAAGCACCTCCTCCGGTAGACCCGTGAAGGCGGCGAGAGCTGCGCGGAGTAGCCGGCTGTCGGGATCAGGATAGATATGGATGTAGTGAAGATTGGCCAGAGCCTCGCGGTCCCGGGGAGAAGGCCCGTAAGGATTCTCGTTGGCGTCGAGCTTGATAATGCTCTCGGGAGAACGTCCCAACCGCGCAGCGAGAACTTCGTAAGGAAAGATGGGCGTATAGGGTTCCATAGTTGCGATGTCAGCGCGAATCAGATCCGTAGGCTTCATCTTCCAACCCCTCTTACCGGTCACCGGGTGTGGGAATCCGGTAACGCGCCGCAGCAGCGTGTGCGGTGAGCGACTCGGCAGTTGCGAGCAGGTCGGCGTCAGCCGCAAGTGTCTCGGCGGTCGCGGCGTCCAGTCCGATGATGTTGATAAGCTTGACGAAGTCCAGAACATTCACCGGGCCCTTGAAGCGGGCCGTTCCACCGGTCGGCATGATGTGGCTGGGACCCGCTACATAATCGCCCAAGACCTCAAAGGAGTGCTCGCCCAGGAAGATACCCCCGGCGTTGCGGATCCGGGAAGCCCACATCTCCGGCTCATCGACCGATAGGCACAGGTGTTCCGGTGCGAACTGGTCTGCCAGATGCACGGCTGTCGCCAGATCGGGCGTAATGACAATCCCACCCTGTTGAGCCAGAGAGGTCGCCACGACCCCCGACCGCGTCAGGTTTTCGGCCTGGCGCGCCACCTCCGCCTGTACCGCCGTCGCCAGCGTCCGCGATGGTGTCAGCAATATGGCTGTTGCCAGGTCGTCATGTTCAGCCTGCGCCAACAGATCTGCCGCCACCCAGGCAGGCGTCGCCGTATCGTCAGCCACGATCACCGTCTCGGTGGGGCCATAAAGACCGTCGAGTCCCACGATACCGTAAACCTGGCGTTTGGCGAGCGTCGTGAAGAGTCCTCCGGCGCCCACGACCTTGTCCACATGGGGCACGGTTTCGGTGCCGAAGGCCAAAGCAGCAACCGCCAGTGCTCCACCCAGCGCAAAGACACGATCAACACCTGCAACGTGAGCGGCTGCAAGGATCAATGGCGAAGGCTCACCGGTCTCGCGATCCGCAGGCGTGCACACGATCACCTCCTCGACCCCGGCTACGCGCGCAGGTATAACTGCCATGAGTAGGGACGAGGGCAGTGGCGCGGTTCCTCCGGGCACATAGACGCCAACCCGCTCCAATGGAACGAATCGCTGGCCCAGCACTCCCCCCATTTCACCGGTCGTCCAATTGGGGATAGGCTGGCGGGCATGGAAATCTCGCACACGCGAGGTGGCCCGCTCCAGCGCCTCGCGCATTTCGGGTGCAAGCGCCGCATACGCCTCGGTCCACTTGACCTTCGGTACCTCCAGCGCACCGGTATGAATGCCATCGATCCTGTACGTCCACGTGCGTAGCGCAACATCTCCGTCAGCACGCACATCAGCCAACAGACGGGCTACCGCAGCCTCTGGCGTCAGGGCTTCCTCAAAGACGCGCTCGATGCTTCGTAACAGTCCCTCGGGCACGTCATCCACGGTCGCCATCGTCCGCCGGTTCAAGATACGAACCGCGGATTCCGGAGTCTCATAAATCGTGATCATCGTTGCCTCCTCCTCACTCACCCCGGACCGCCTTCATCATCGCCCGATAGCGCTCCGGTTCTTCTTCAAAGATGTGGGTGACCGGTGTCACCACGACGCCACTCCCCCCAATAGCACGCAATTCGGCAATCGCCTCAATCAACTCATCGCGACGTACCACGATCTGCATCGCATACCAGCTTTGGTTGTCGTCGGATGAAAGAACAGGCGAGATAGTGGGCCCTTGCAATCCTCCCAGCACCTTCTGTTCCAAGAGCCGCCCGGCGATTGCGGAGGGTGATTCACCACGCATGTTGGCGACGACCATTAGCCGGTCTTTTGCCCGAAGGTGCGCTTCCGTGAACTCCAAGAGGGTGCGCGCTACTTCCAGCACCTCCGGTCGCTGCTGCAGGGCCGCGCGATTGGCGACCAAGGCCGCCTGCGAGCGCAGGATTTCTCCCCCCTCGAGAAGGCGGAGCCGGTTGTCCTTCAACGTCTGCCCGGAGGAGACCAAGTCGACAATGCAGTCCGCATATCCGATCGAGGGCGTGACCTCCAGCGTCCCCTCACTATAGACCAGTTTGAACGGCTTCACGTCCTGCGCCTCCAAGAAGGCGCCCGCGAGATTCGTAAACTTCGTGGCGACGCGCAAGGGCCGATCCCAGGTCGCGACCTCGGCTACCAGCCCTGCGACGGTGACGACCTCTGTCCACGACTCGGGTACCGCGAGCGCCAAGCGGCAGCCTCCGAATCCGAGGGCCTCGTGCAGGACGAGTACCTCCTCGTGGTCACCGCCGTACTCCAAAGTGACGTCAAGGCCCGTGAAACCAAAATCCACGCTGCCATCCCGCACGCTCACGACGATATCCGTCGGGCGTTGGAAGAGAACGGTTACATTGGGAAGATTTGGTATTGAGGCCGCATACTGGCGCGGGTTGGGCTTGTAGATGTTCAGCCCGCACGCGGCCAGGAACGCCTGTGCGTCCTCTGCCAATCTCCCCTTGCTCGGCAATGAAAATCGGATATCGTCGCGTTTCATACTACCTCCATGAATGAGAAAACCCCCCGGTTCAATCCGGGGGGTATGTAACTTACTGTGAAACCTGGTTGCGCTCGCTCAGCTATGCGAAGCCGCACCTCCCGAATTGGGTGGTGTCCTCTTCGCATGATGATGCGAGCCGCGACCGAAGTTCAGCGTGATCATGTGGCTAACAGTACCATAGTTCTCATCCGTGTCAAGCAGTATATTCTAAGGCGCCATATCAGGCACCATCATGATCTTGGTTACCTCGTCCCCACCCTTCTCGATCAGCGAGACGCCCTGCTCAAATGCTTCCAGGGGAAGCCGGTGAGACACGAGCTTATCCACGCTGACCGCCCCGGACTCCAAGAGCGCGAGCGCCTGGTAGGAGTTGCGACGCGAGGTGAAGGAAGAGCGCAGCGTGAGACCTCTTTCGAAGACAGCGAATGCATCCACGGCAAGCTCGGCGCCACTCGGCGGCACACCGAAGAGCAAGACTTTCCCGCCCTTGCGTGCCAGCCCGACCGTCTGCGCCATCAGAGCGGGCACACCGGTCGCATCGATCACCACGTCATAGGCCCCGGCAGAAAGTGCTTCCACGTCACGGACCCAACGTTGCGCCCCATACGCCTCGGCCAGCGCGCCACGGGCTTCTTGGCGCTCCAACACCGTGATCTCTACCCCGCCGCGGAGTCGCGCAACCTGAAGCAGTAGCAGTCCGATTGGACCAGCACCCAAGATCGCCACACGATCACCCAGCTCGATCCCGGCCCGTTCGACACCGTGCACGACGCATGAAAGCGGCTCCATAAACGCCGCAGCTTCGAAGGACAGTTCGCCGGTGGCGAACACCGCCTTCTCTGGAGCCACCACATATTCAGCCATGCCCCCTTGTAACGTGACGCCGATTGCCTCCCAGTTCAAGCAGAAGTTCTGACGGTTGTTCAAGCAGTTGCGGCAGTTATCACAGGCAATGTTCGGCTCGACCGCCACGCGGTCACCCACACGGATGCGCGCGACCCCTCCCCCCGTCGCAGTCACCTGACCTGCGAACTCATGTCCGGGTACGATAGGATAGTCGCCCATGTATTCGCCACGGAGAATGTGAACATCCGTGCCGCAGATACCACACGCTGCCACCTTCACCTGGACCTCACCGGGGCCGGGATCCGGCACAGGCGTATCCTGGACTTTAACCTTGCCTGGTTCGAGAATTGTTAGTGTCCGCACACTAGACCTCCCTCACTTTAGAAGCGACCGACGCAACTAGGCTACTGCAGCCACCTGCAAGCCTCGAGCCAAGTCTAGTAGCTGTCGATCAGGCTCTGCACACGAAGGGCCGAGCGAACGCGCTCGACATCCCATCCTGCCAGCGCCGGCAGCGTCACGCAGATCGTGCGTCCGGCAGGCACGTCGAAGAAGTTGTCGCTGAATGCTCCAAAGGCCTCATCAGTCCCCTCAAGGGACAGTTGAACAAATCGCGCGAGCGAGATCGCGCTTACAGCGATTTCGTAGCCACCCAGCCCCTCGACGACCTCGACGGCCAATTGAGGATCGGACAGCGCCAGATGCTTGGACGGAACAA
>SLDA01000531.1 GCA_007125545.1 Thermoflexales bacterium
CCTGGTCACCCGCGTCACGGATGACATCGGACAGGTGCAGAACGCCACGGCGATGCTCTTGCGCATGATGGTGCGCGGCCCGCTGATGCTGGTCGGCAGCCTGATTATGGCTGCGATCACCGGACCCGAGCTGGCGCCCCTCTTCTTCGTTCTGATACCGCTGATTGTGATTACGGTATCGCTCATCGTCCGCAGAGCCTTTCCGCTCTTCAAGCTCGTGCAGGGAAGGGTCGATCAGCTCAATACCGTGATGCAAGAGTCGCTGATGGGCGTGCGCGTGATCAAGGCTTTCGTGCGCGGCTCACATGAGGAGGAACGCTTCTCGGACGCGAACAACGACCTGATGGCGCTCTCCGTCAAAGCAATGCGCACCGTCTCCATCGGCTGGCCGATTATGATGCTCATCTTGCAGGTCGGTGTCGCGGCGGTGCTCTGGTTCGGCGGCGTTCGCGTGGTCGCCGGCACGATGCAGATCGGTGAAGTGATCGCCTTCATCAACTATCTGATGCGCACGCTGATGTCGTTGATGATGGTGAGCATGATCGTGATCTTCATCTCGCGGGCCGGCGCCTCGGCCCAGCGCATCGATGAGGTAATCGTGAGTATCCCGGCAGTCCAAAACCAGCCGGACGCTCGCCGGGAGTTCCCGGTGCCGGCTCTGGTGCCGGCGACGGCAGGGGCTGCATCCAACGTACTGACTGCGTCCAGCAGCTTGGCCCAGGCCGCCATTCCGGGAAACGGACGCGGCAACGGTGCCGAAAGAAAAGCACGCCCTATGGGCAGGGTCGCCTTCGAAAACGTGACCTTCGGCTATGAAGGCGAGGAGCACGAACCGGTCCTGCGAAACCTGAGCTTTCTGGCTGAGCCCGGCGAGACGGTCGCCATCCTCGGCGCGACGGGCGCGGGCAAGTCGAGCCTCATCCATCTCATTCCCCGCTTCTATGACGTGCAGGAGGGGCGTGTCACGCTCGACGGGGTCGATGTACGCGAGATGCATACGGATGTGCTGCGGCGCAATGTGGCGGTCGCGCTGCAGGAGCCCCTGCTCTTTACGGGGTCGATCCGCGACAACATCCGCTACGGGCGGCCCGACGCAAGCGATGCCGAGGTCGAGGCAGCGGCGCAGATGGCCCAGGCGCACGAGTTCATTCGCTCCTTTCCCGACGGCTATGACACCGAATTGGGACAGCGCGGCGTCAACCTCTCGGGTGGGCAGAAGCAGCGCATCGCGATTGCGCGCGCGCTCCTGATCGACCCCGCCGTCCTGATCCTCGACGACAGCACCAGCTCGGTCGACGTCGAGACCGAGGGCGAGATCCAGGACGCGCTGGCCGAGTTCGTCAAGGGCCTGGAAGCTCTCCCGCGCACGACCTTCATCGTCGCGCAGCGCATCAGCACGGTGCTGAACGCCGACAAGATCCTGGTGCTGGACGGAGGCGAGATCGCGGCGGAGGGGACACACGCGGAGCTGATGAAATCCAGCCCCATCTACCGGGACATCTACGACTCACAACTGGGCGAGGGAGTATTGAGCAATGAGTAACCAGCGACAGCAAACAAACGGCAGCGGCAAGCCCGACGCCAAGGATGAGCGGCGCTCGTCAGATAGACCTGCAGCCTCCAGCGGGCCACGGCGCGGCCCTGGGGGACGCTGGGGTCCCGTAGAGAAACCGAAGGATGCGAAGGGCACACTCCGGCGGCTGGGCGCTTACGTGTGGCAGCAGCGCGCGGCCCTGATCTGGGTTTTCCTGCTTGTCATCATTACGTCGGGGTTGGGTGTGTTGGGCCCCTTCCTGATGGGGTTGGGCATCGACCGGTACATCACCGAGCAGGACCTGCCCGGGCTGGGGCGGTTGGCGATCCTCATGATTGCTGTCTATGTCGTCTCGGCGTTAGCAATGTTTATGCAGCAGTACATTATGGCGGCAGCTTCGCAAAAGGCCGTCTTCAATTTGCGGAACGACCTCTTTACCAAACTACAGACCCTGTCGCTGCGCTACTTCGACTCCTACACGCACGGCGAGCTGATGAGCCGTCTGACCAATGACGTCGGCAACGTCAGCCAGATCCTCGGCGAGGCTGTGGTCAACCTGATCTCCAGCGCGCTCAGTATCATCGGCGTGGCGACGATGATGTTCGTCATCAACTGGCGCCTGGCGCTGGTGACGTTGACCATCGTCCCCATGATGATGGTAATCACGAAGACGATCTCCAAGCAGACGCGGGCCGGGTTCAAGTTGCGCCAGGAGCACCTGGGCACACTCAATGGCATCGTCGAAGAGACGATAACCGGACACAAGGTGGTGAAGGCCTACGTCCGCGAGGAAACGGTGGTCGACGAGTTCGAGGTCACCAACCGCAAGCTGCAGCGCGCCTCGGTGAAGGCGATGATCTTCGCCGGATTCGTGGGGCCGATGATGAACTTCGTCAACAACACGGGCTATGCGCTCGTGGCGGGCGCCGGCGGCTGGCTGGCGGTGCGCGATATGGCGACGGTGGGTGCCATCGCCGCGTTCATCAGTTACGCACGCCAGTTCTCGTGGCCGCTCAACAGCATCGCGCAACTCTACAACCAGATTCAGTCCGCGCTGGCAGGCGCCGAGCGCGTCTTCCAGGTGCTCGACGAGACGCCGGAGGTGCAGGACGAAGCCGACGCCGTGCCGCTGGCGTCGGTACGGGGCGACGTGGTCTTCGAAAACGTGGACTTCTACTATGAGCCGGATGTTCCGGTGCTCAAGGACGTGAGCCTCCATGCAGCGCCGGGGCAGATCGTGGCACTCGTCGGCCCCACGGGCGCCGGCAAGACCACCATCGTCAACCTGTTGACCCGCTTCTACGACATTCAGGGTGGCAGTATCAAGGTGGATGGGTACGATATCCGCGAGCTGCTGATGGACGACTTGCGGCGCCAGTTGGGCATCGTCCTGCAAGACACCTTCCTCTTTGGCACGACCGTGATGGAGAACATCCGCTACGGACGGCTGGACGCCACAGACGAAGAGGTGCTCGCGGCGGCGAAGCTGGCAAACGCAGATGGCTTTATCCGGCGGCTGCCACAAGGGTACCAGACACTGCTCTCCGAGAACGGGAGCAACCTTAGCCAGGGGCAGCGGCAGTTGCTGGCCATCTCGCGGGCGGTGCTCGCCGACCCGGGCATCCTGATCCTCGACGAGGCCACGAGCAGCGTCGACACACGCACCGAGCGCTATATCCAGGAGGCGATGCTGCGCCTGATGGAAGGACGTACCAGCTTCGTTATCGCGCACCGCCTGTCGACGATCCGCAAGGCCGACCAGATCCTGGTCATCAACCACGGCGAGATCATCGAGCGCGGCACACACGAGGAGCTGCTGAAGCAACAGGGCTTCTATCATCACCTGTACGTAAGCCAGTTCAAAGGCCAGGAAACGGCGCCGGTAAGCGCAGACTGAGACTCAGGTGGGGTGTGGGGGCAAGATGAACTTGCCCCCACACCCGCTCGCTCATCGACCCGCTTGCTCATCTAGTCGCTTGGGACGGATGCCTATCCGCCCTCTGCCGGCATGAACCGGCAGAGCCGCGGACAGGCGTCCGCGGCAAGCTACTATGGGTGGCCTGACCGCTTCCGCGCACTCACGCACCCGCATCATTCACCCGCTGGCTCATCCAGTCGCTTGCCCATTCACCCGCTTGCCCATCTAGTAGCTTGGGGCGGATGCCTATCCGCCCTCTGCCTGCATGAACCGGCGGAGCCGCGGACAGGCGTCCACGGCAAGCTACTGGGGGTGGCCGGGCCGTCACCCCGCCTCACGCACCCGCATCATTCACCTGCTTGCATATCTATCCGCTTGCTCATGCACTCGCTTGCTCATCAGGTCGCTTGGGGCGGATGCCTATCCGCCCTCTGCCGGCGTGAACCGGCAGAGCCACGGACAGGCGTGCGCGGCGAGCAGGTGGGGACCGGTGTAGAACATTTGATCTAACCAGGATATATGTCACCCCCTCCACGTGACTTTCTTCCTTTCGTGCTGTCGAATGTGGCGCTATAATCGAAGTAATTCGTCGATAATATCGACACCGCCACAACAGGAGGGGAAGCGATGCGACGTTGGAATCATGCGCGGACGGCAAGCGTGGTCATTAAGGTGAGAATGGTCCGCGACCGGTATGCGTTTGGCGAGATCGCGGTGACACCGGTCTATATGTACAGGAATGGCGCGTCACGCGAGGGGGAGAGTCACCGCGTGATGCTAAAACCCGGCAGGGGCCAGCCGATGCCCCATCTCTGGGACGTCCTCTTTGAAGAAGTGCTCTACGTCGAACAACTGCAGCCGCGCTCGATGGCGCTCTGGATCGACGCGACGGAAATGGACGGCTGGTTCGACAAGGTGGAGACCGTGGTGCGTCTGGTGGCACACGAGTTGAACGTGCACGTAAAACGGTAGGCCACCCCGTCCACCTGCACCGCTTCAGAAACTCAAACTCGTCCGCAAGTCGATCACACCCGGGATGGCGCTCACCAGCTCGGCGATCTCCGCGAGCAACCCCTCCGCATCCGGCTCACCGAGCAGCGTGACAAGCCCCTTCTCTACCGTGAAACTGAGCTTGTCATACACATCCCCAGCACACTCTCGCACCGTTGAACAGATCTCCTCGTAAATCTCGTCGTCCTCGCGAGGCACATACATGGGCAGATTGCTCCAGACATCAGGGGCCAGAAGCAGCCCGTTGCACCCGGGACGTATAACCTCGACCGGTACCATCCGATAATCAGCGACCCGGCCGTATCGCAACGTCAGATAGATCTGTCGCTGCGTCGCGGGATCGACCACGGCATGGTCGACGGTGGCGAGGCGTCCATCACCACAAAGCACGGGCGTCCCCGGAGCGATTCCCGCCCCACTCGTCGCGCCCATCCGGACTGCCGGAGCGCTGTCATCCCTCTGTCGCATCCATTCAGCAGGCACCTTCATATCCGAATGAGGCGGGCTGTCCGACCCCAGTCCATCGAACGCGGCGGCGCCCGTCCCTGCCGGATACACCCTAATAGAAGGCGACGTGGTTTGCGGATAAGCGGGATACCGGTCTATCTCCTGCGAACTCAGGCCAAGATGCACTTTATTGACACCGACCCGTGTGACCAGAGATACCGGCACGACACGCACCGTCGCCGCGTGTGCCGCCGGCTCAACCACCAGGTCGGTGATATGTCCGTCATTCGGATCAACCACCACCTTACGCAGAATCCCGTAACGCTCCTGACCACAATATACACTGACCCGCGTACGCAAGTCCATCGTGCGCATAGCTTTCTCCGAATCCGTCATGTTCATCGTCAGCCCATGATAAAACCATCCTGAAGTTATCTTACCTCAGGACTCAGTTAACAAACGACGGGACGCGTTTTCTTCGCGTTTGGCCTGAGTTTGTACCATTGACTCGCTTGCATTGCGGGCTGGTTTGTCTAGCTCGGGCCTGCGATTATACTTATGAAAGTCTTGCACATTCGCGACAGAAGGGGGTTGCCATGGAGAAAAACAAAACGCAGCGGCCGCTACCCAAGCCCAAGAACAAGGTCTGGAAGAAGCAATTACAACACCCCTTACCCAAGTGGCACCGTCACCAGGGCAACTCCAACGATTGCGGGCCCTACAGTGCTATGATCGTCGCCAACGGACTGCGCGACACTTTCGTTCTGGATGGCGACATTGTGGGCCAGCAGATGGAGCGCGCGCCTACGGCACGGGGTACGCTCCTACCGCTGCGCATTCACGGATGGGCCACTTTTCCATGGGGTATCACCCACATCCTGCGCCGAAACGGCTTTCGAACGCGCTGGCGTGTAGCAGCCTCTCTGCGCAGCCTCTACGCCGCCCTCAACCGCGGCCATCCCACCATTGTCATCGTAGGGGAGCCCTTCCGCCGTCGCGACGGCAGATACGGAGGCTGGTCGCACTACAAGACCCTGTACGCCTGGGACCCCGACGAGGGATTCGCCTTCGTCGACTCCGCGGCGTCCGAGGACGTCGTCTACACTTACCAGGACGAGGCGACCTTTCTCAGGCTTTGGACGAATATGGGGAGGCAGATGATCGAGGTCTGGGAAAAGTGATGCGTGAGGAGTGATGCGTGATGGGGGAGAAGCGAGGGGGGTCCGCTCTGCTCCGTCTCTGGCCTCTCCCCCGCCCTGGGGGGAGATCGAGAGGGGGGTCCGCTCTGCTTCGCCTACGTTACGTCCGGCGCATCCACGTCGACGCCGCAAGCAGCTGCGATCGTCCGTAGCACGCCTTCGAGCGCCACTTTCACCTCATACACCGTGAACCGCAGCACACGCAAGCCCTTCGCTGCCAGATATGCTGTTCGCGCCTCATCGTACTCGACCTGAACCTGCTCGCCATGGTGCGGTCCGTCGACCTCCACAACCAGACGCTCCGCGTGACAGTAAAAGTCAACGATGTACGGCGGGACGGGGTGCTGGCGCCGGAACCGCAGGCCGCACAGCCGCTTACCGCGTAGCTGCTGCCACAAGCGTACTTCCTGGACAGGCATTTTGCGGCGCAGCTCGCGGGCACGGGCCAGCGTTTTTGGATCTGTCTGCGGTTTGCCATAGGACTGCGGGTTAGCATCGTCAGCCATCGCGGAGCTCCTCTGGTTCAGTACGGAAAGTAGTTACAAGGGCAGACCCCCACCCGGCCTCCCCCGACGGGGAGGAGGCAGAGGCAGAGGTCGCCGTCGCGCCGCCGCCGGCCCACTTTGGCCGCACATCGACAGATAGCGCCGGCATCCGGCTCTCCCCCCTCGTCGCAGCGCAAGCTCGTCTTGTCCGCGGCGCCTGATCGGCCCGGCACGCGGTAGTCACACGTTGGGGGGAGTTGGAGGGGGGCGTCCCGTGCAGACCGCCACGCGCCAACTCGGCCGGAAGCAGACCCCCACCCGGCCTCCCCCGACGGGGAGGAGGCAGAGGCAGAGGCCGACGTCGCGCCGCCGCCGGCCCACTTTGGCCGCACATCGACAGATAGCGCCGGCATCCGGCTCTCCCCCCTCGTCGCAGCGCAAGCTCG
>SLDA01000608.1 GCA_007125545.1 Thermoflexales bacterium
GGCGACTATGTTCTAGCGGCGGAGGATCGCCTAATCCGTGGGATGCAGGCCGATACCCTGGCTGAGGACAAGAGCACGCAGATGCGGTTAATGGAAACGGACTATGCCCTGGAAACGATATTGGAGCGCCCTCTACTTGGTATTGGTATGGGAAACACCTATCGTCCGTGGATGCCGGATGATGCCTACTTCCGACCGGAAGATCCAGGTTTAGGGCTGCGCTGGTATGCGCATAATGCATATCTGTGGGTCTGGGTCATGGCAGGCGTGGTCGGGTTGGTGCCCTTCCTGGTGCTGTATGGTCTCTTCGTCTGGCGCGGTATCCAGCGATGGCGGCATATGCAAGCCGACGTTGGGGGCAGCGGAAGAAGAGCTGTCGTGTTGGGATTTACGCTGGCCATTCTGGGTCAGATGATCAGCAACATCGTGGCGCCGAATTTCATCCAAGCCGGCAGCCTCGTCATATTTGCAATCATCCTGGGGACGAATGAAGTCATTTATCGCTTTGATGAAACGCTTGGTACAGCGGACGGGACCTGGGCACCGGGCTTCCCGGAAACGCTGGAACAGCGTTGACAATCGCGGGAGACTCTATGCTCAAATCCTTCGCCAAGGATATTATGACGTACATGCCATCAAAGCTACTCCCGGCGCTGACAGGGTTCATCACCCTGCCCATCTTGACACGACTTTTTATGCCGGACGAATATGCACGGTATGTGCTGGCTAAGGGCGTATCCGACTTTTTCTTTGCTATGGCTGCCTCTGGAGTCGCGTCGGTGCCGATTCGGTTCCTGCCTGCGTATAAGGCAGACGGCGAACGTTCGGTCTTCATAACGACCTTAGGCGTTACGGTTCTGGGAGTTGTGGCTGCCGTGGGCATGGTAGGCGGTGTGTCGCTGTTTCTACTGCGCGATATCCTTCCGCAGGATCTGGTCCCACTGCTTGCCATCAGCCTCGGCGTTTTTGCAGGCCAGACCGTTTTTCTGGTGCTCCTGAACATCGTTCAAGCGGAGATGCGCAGTAAGATGTACACGCTCTTCGAGCTTCTGGACCGTTATGGGAACCTGGTGTTTGGCTTGGTGCTGGTGATTGTCTTCGGCTTCGCGATCGAAGGCCTCTTGTGGGGTGAACTGCTGGCCTTTGCCCTGCTCGTGCCCGCGTTAACGATCGTGGCACTGCGGGGCGCCAAGCCAGGCGCGAAACACTGGCAACGGCAAGACGCGGGGCGCATGTGGCAATATGCCTGGCCTCTGGCGATTGGCAACACTGCTATGTGGGGTTTACGTTTGTCGGATCAATACGTCATCGCCTTTTTCCGCTCAGACACGGAAGTAGGACTGTATTCGATGGGCTACCATTTGTCGGCGAGAAGCATCGACCTATTGGTTACGCTGTTTATGCTGACGATGGCGCCCATGGTGATCAATGCCTGGGAGAACGATGGCCGAGCGACAACTGAGGACACGATCACAATGATCACACGCCTCTTCTTATTGCTTTGCCTGCCGGCAGCCGTCGGCCTCACGGTGCTTGCTCGGCCGGTGATGTCCTTATTGACGACGAGTGCCTACGCAGATGGCGCGGATATCGTGGGCTTTATTGCATTCTCTAGCTTTGCGTGGGGCCTCGCCCAGATTGCCGGACGGGGTATGTTGATCGGAAAAAACACTGGACGGATTGCGGCTAACCAGGGCATCGCCGCCGCCATCAATTTTGGCCTTAACCTGCTGCTAGTGCCGCGCTTTGGGTTTGTGATGGCCGGTATCTCGAATCTAGTCGGCTACACGCTCCTGATTGGCCTCCAGGCTTACACCTCTCGTCTCTACCTGACATGGCACTTCCCGGCCAAGACATTGGGGCGAGTCGTAATCGCAGCAATCCTGATGGGAGTGGGTGTGACCGTATTCTATCGTATGGGAACGTTTGGTGGACGCGAAGCACCGGGCTTCATTTGGTTATTCTTGAGCATCGGACTGGGTGCGATCATCTACTTCGCATCCTTATTACTGCTCCAGGAGATTCGGAAGGAGGAGCGTGCATGGGCCAAACGGTTTGTACGCCAGGTCGCTGTGCACATGGGGGTCGTAGAGCCATGATCGTATCCAGCAAGGTTTTCCTGGGTGCCCGATGGTAACGGAAGGTGAGATGGAGATCGGCAGAACGATCGCTGATGTCGCCAGTCGTGGCTGGGCGCTGGCTTCGCTTTCGGCGCGTGCGGTATGGATGCACCTGCAGGCATGGGTGCCCCTACAGACCAATGGTGCGCGCGCCGGTGACACGGCGATGCACGTGCAGCCCCGTCCTATCCGTGGTTTCCCCTCCGATCGGGAACTGATGCGGCATGTTCGCGAGGAGTGGTCGCGTGTTGACGATCTGCTCCTTCATATACGGACGAAACCCGCGCCCCCCTTGCCGTTGTTCGGGCAGGCTGCGGTCCTCGCAGACGCGGTCCTCGCAGACGACGACCCAGGGTCGGGCCCCGTCCCGATGGATCGGCGCGTCAAGGCCAGAGAATTCTTTGCGGTGCTAAGTGAGCACTATCCCGAGGAAGCTACACAGGTTATTGGAGATGCTGAACGTTTGCGTCGAGGAGAACACCGCTTGCTGAACACGAGCTTCAGTTTCCCCAGTGAGGTTAACTGGCATCTCGACCCTTCAACTGGAACGAGTTGGCCAAAGCAATACACCGGCTTGATGGCGCGGTGGTTCTGGACTGACAAGCGCACGAATGATGCGCTGCCGACCTGGGAGCTGAACCGGCACCAGCATTTTGTGACCCTCGGTCGCGCCTACTTCCTCACCGGCGACGAGCGCTATGCTGTCGCTTGCAGCGAGCAGGTGATGAGTTGGCTGGCCCAGAATCCGCCCGCGATTGGTATCAACTGGTTCAGTTCACTCGAGATCGGCATTCGGTTGATCTCCTGGTCCATTGCCTTCTACCTTCTCCGATCGTCAGAGGCCTTCTCAGGCAAAGGGGGCAGGTGGTTCCTTAAGGGCCTTTACTGTCAGGCGGAGCACCTGTGGAATCATCTGACATTGGAGAACGGGGTGCCAAATAACCATCTCATCGGTGAGGTCACGGCTCTGATTGTTGTGGGCGGCTTGTTCCCCGAATTCGAAGATGCGGAAACCTGGGTACGCACCGGGCTTCGGATTCTCGATCAGGCGTTGCGCCGACAGACCTTTATGGATGGGGTAAATAAGGAGCAGGCATCGGGTTACCACCGGTTTGTCCTGGACTTGGTACTCTTGGTCGTACTGTTGGGACAGTGTGGTACTGTGCCTCGTTCAGCACGGGTCGAACGGGTGCTGGAACGCATGTTGGAGTATGCACTCTATGCGATGAATCCGGAAGGGCAATTGCCGCAGCTGGGTGACAGTGGAGATGGCTGGGGCGTGCGGCTTGACATGCATACGGACCATCGGGATGTCAGGCCCTGGCTGGCGGTAGGGGCAGTGCTCTATCGCCGTTCCGATTTTAAGTTTGGAGCCGGGATGGGTCTCACAACGAATACTGGAGGAGGGTTCGAGAGTTTCCGCGCCGAGGCTTTATGGCTTGTGGGTGGGGCCGGGCGAGATGTTTTCCTGGCATTGGACAATCGACTGCCCTCTTCCCGTAGCTTCTCATTCCGCGAGGGAGGGCATTACATCCTCCGCGATAGCTGGGACGTTCATACCGACTATGCGATGTTCAGAAGCGGTGAATTCGGTCTGGGTGGGGAAGGCGCGTGTGCACACGCGCACTGTGACCTATTGGGCATTGTGCTTTGGATTGGCGGCAGATCCCTCTTGGTCGATTCTGGAACGTACAGTTATCACGGCCCATGGCGTTCCCATTTTAGACTGACCGGTGCGCACAACACGCTGCGGATCGACAACCAGGAGCAAGCCGTACCACTTAACGAGTTCGCGTGGACCCAGGTGCCTGCGGCAGCGTGTGCATATCACGGAGAGCGGGCCGTGAGGGGCTTCCTCGATATAGGGGGGGTGCGCGTGGGACGGCATATCCGTCACCCGGTGCCCGGTCTGTGGTGGGTCAGTGACAGTGTAGTTGGCAAAGGTGATCACAGTGTGGCTTGGTCATTTCATCTCGCTCCTGGCTTGGACCTCCTACAAGACGAAGTCTCGGGAAACTGGATCGTGAATGGAAGTCCGAACAATAGCAGTGGTGCAGAGTGCCAGCCGATTGCGACGATAACGGTGCCCTATGCGCTCGATACCCACACCGAGGATGCGTGGTATTCGCCGCACTATGGCTGTAAGCAACGCAACTTACGACTGGTCGCAGAGTGGTCTGGCATAATCCCGGCCGGTGGGTTGCGCTTTGCGTGGGAATTCAAGGGAGTAGGGACGGTAAGGAGATGAACTCATGAAAGTCAGTGTATTTGGGCTGGGCTATGTAGGTTGCGTGTCGGCTGCTTGCTTTGCGGCACAGGGGCACGAGGTCTTGGGTGTCGACATCAATCCCGACAAGGTCGCGGCGCTTAACGCAGGGCGTAGCCCTATCATCGAACCGGGGTTGGAGGAGCTTGTGCGCACCGGGGTAGCGGAAGGCCGTCTTGCCGCGACCCAGGATGTGGAAAAGGCGGTGGCACACGCGGATGCACTGCTGATTTGTGTGGGTACCCCCTCAATGCCTAACGGGAACCTGGACGTCACCTATGTCGAGCGCGTGGGCGCTCAGATTGGCCAGGCACTCCGTGACGTTGATGACTACAAGGTAGTCATCCTGCGCAGCACAGTCCTGCCGGGAACGGTGAAAGATCTATTGCTACCGGCTCTGACGAAGCGCTCGGGCAAGGAGGCGGGAGTCGATTTCGGTGTGGTCACCAACCCGGAGTTCCTGCGTGAGGGAAGCGCCATTAAGGACTTCCTGGACCCCTCCTTCACATTGGTAGGAGCGATGGAGTCTCGCTCCGCTGATGTCGTGGAGCAGTTATACGAATCGCTTGATGCCCCGATTGTAAAAACGGATTTGGATACGGCTTGTATGGTCAAGTATGCCAGTAACGCCTTTCATGCGCTGAAGGTCACGTTTGCCAACGAGATTGGGCGGCTCTCCAAGAAGGTCGGGGTCGACAGCACTGAGGTGATGGACATCTTCTGCAAGGATACACGACTTAACATCTCCAGCCGCTACCTACGCCCCGGTTTCGCCTTTGGCGGTTCCTGTCTGCCCAAGGATCTCCGCGCGATGCTTTATCTCGGGCGGCATAAGGATGTGAGCCTGCCGGTACTTGAGGCAATCCTTCCGAGTAACGAGCAACAGGTGCGGGACATCGCGACCCTGGTGATGCGTGATGACTACAAACGCGTGGGCTTGATCGGACTCAGCTTCAAACCCAATACCGACGACCTGCGCGAGAGTCCGATTGTGGAGTTGGTCGAGATCCTCAGCGGGAAGGGGATGGAGGTGCGCATCTTCGACGAAAATGTGCAGCTTTCCCGGCTGATTGGCGGCAACAAGGCGTTCATCGAGCGGGTAGTCCCGCACATTTCCAATTTACTCTGCGATTCGATAGCGGACGTTGTCAACAACTCTGAGGTGATCGTCGTGGCCCATGACGTTGAGGAGCATCACCGGCAACTTTTAGATCTACTGACTCCCGATCATATGGTGATAGATTTCGTCAAGACGTTTTCGGAGCGCGATGGCTCGAGTATGGTGCCCAAGAGTACCTATCGATATGAAGGGATCTACTGGTAAATATGGCTGAAGCAGGGCGGGACCACAACATACTTATACTGGCCTACGTATTTCCTCCTTTTGGCTCGGTGGGATGGTCGATTCGTGCTGTCAAGTTCGCCAAGTACTTGCCGGCGTTAGGATGGCGACCTGTTGTGCTCACGATTGACGATGCGCAGGAGTATGAGACGCAGCAGAAGAAGGGAAGCGCGGAGCTATTGGCGGATATCCCCGAGACGGTTGAGATCTATCGAACCGGATCAGGTGAGCCGGCGGCTGCCCTTCTCGACAAGGGTCGGCAGATACGAAGCAAGAGTTCGATAGCCGGATCGGTGGTGAATTTGCTCAGCGGCCTGCGCCATTTTGCCAAGACTCACTTTCTTCTGCCAGACGAACGCATCACCTGGTTACCCTATGCGCTAAGGTCGGGCCGGCGGATTGTATCCGGTGAGAAGATCGACGTGATCTTCGCTACCGCTCCCCCGCATTCATCAGCAATCACAGGTGCCCTGCTCAAACTACTCACGGGTACAACTCTGGTTCTCGACTTTCGAGATGACTGGATCGACACCCCCTGGCATCGCGCGAAGCCCAAGCTGGCGCAGTGGATGGAGCGACGCATGGAACGCTGGGCAGTGACCATCGCTGACCGGGTCGTCAGCGTAACCGACTGGAGCCGAGCCGCTTTTCGGGCGCGTTATCCTGATATGCCCGAGGAGAAGTTTGTATTGGTACCCAACGGCTATGATCGTGAAGATTATGCCGGATTGAATCAAGCAGCTTCGCAACGCTCGGATGAGCGCTTTGTAATTGTTCACGCCGGAAGTTTAAGTGAGTCGGAAGAGTGGCGGCGTAGCCCAGAAGGTTTCTTCGAGGCGATAGGCCGCCTCCACAAATCTGAGCCGGGCTTTCGAGATAAGCTGACTCTCGCCTTCACCGGGCAGCTTCCCGAGCGTTTTCGGAAGATGGCAGAGACGTATGGTCTCGCCGATGTCATTGAGGAGATGGGGCACCTGCCCCGGGAGGACTTCGTCGAATTGCTGAAGTCTGCCGACCTGCTTCTAGCCATTAATTACGATGGAGCCGCCACTCTGATTCCCGGCAAGATCTACGAGTACTGGATGGTAGGGCAGGCGCCGATACTGCTCCTGAGCTGTTCCGGAGCAGCAGAGAATCTATTGGAGCGGCACGAGCTGGGCATGGCTGTGGAGCCCTATGACGTCCCTGCTATTGAACGTGCTGTCCAAGACGTTTACCGTAAGAAGGCAAGCAATGATCCACTCCACATCACCACTGAAGGGATCGAACAATATGAACGTCGAACGCTCGCCCGA
>SLDA01000632.1 GCA_007125545.1 Thermoflexales bacterium
GGCATACTCGGTGAGTATATCGGCAGGATCTACACCGAGGTCCAGCAACGCCCGCTCTACACCATACGGGAGGTGAAGCGGCAATGAAGCTTTGGGACCTTTACTACACAGCCACATCCCTGGACGATGCGGTGCGTCTGCTGGGGGAGCACGGGGCGCGTGCTCGCATTATGGCGGGCGGTACGGACCTGATCGTCGAGATACAGAGCGGGGCCCGGAAGCCGGGAGTCTTGATCGATGTGACGCGCATCGGTGGGCTAGATGCAATTGCCTTCGGGGATGACGGCTTGATTCATCTGGGACCCATGGTGTCGCACGCGCAGGTCGCCTCTTCGCCGCTGCTTCAGGAGCAAGCGCTCCCGCTTGCTCAGGCGGCCTGGTGGGTGGGGGCTCCTGCGTTGCGGAACCGTGGCACGATTGCCGGTAACCTTGTCACAGCTTCTCCGGCCAATGACACAATCCCGGCCCTCGTTGTCCTTGATGCCCAGGTCACGCTACAGAGCACCCGCGGAACTCGGACGATTCCCCTGGTCGAGTTCTACACGGGAGTGCGCCGGACGGTGATGGCGCCCGACGAGATGTTGGTCGACATTGCGTTTCCGCCGCTCAAGGAGCCGGAGCAGGGCGTGTATCTCAAAGTGGGGCTGCGCCGTGTTTTGGCAATCGCGGTGACCAGTGTTGCCGTTGTGCTTGTGCGTGATGCAACGCGTCAGGTTATCGAGGCGCGGATTGCACTGGGGAGCGTCGCTCCTACCATCATTCGAGCGTCGGAGGCCGAGAAAGCCGTGGTTGGCGGCTCACTAACGGACTCGGAGATCCGCGAGGCGGCGGCGCGTGCCATGGACGCTGCTCTTCCTATTGACGATGTGCGAGGTTCAGCCGACTATCGTCGTGAGGAGGTTCAGGCACTGGTCAGGCGAGCGCTTGAACAGCTCCGCGACGCGGAGGCCCAGGATTCTGCACTGCGTGGCGCGATCCTGCGTCCCGACCTGCCGCAACCTGAAGAGATCGTGCGATTGTGGGGCAGGACCCGCCGCTGGCCCCGGTTGAGCGGTCCCACCATTGCCCACCAGACGGAAGGCAACGAGCCCATTCAAGCGGTGGTTAATGGCGAAAATGTGATGGTTCAGGGCGCCAACGGGAAAACCCTCCTGCAGATGCTGCGCGAGGATCTCGGGCTGACAGGATCCAAGGTCGGCTGTGAAGAGGGAGAGTGTGGCGCCTGCACGGTATGGCTGGACGGAATTGCGACGCTGGCTTGTCTGACCCCGGCGCCTCGCGCTCACGGAGCGCGGATCCTGACAATAGAGGGGCTTAGCACGCCGGAGGCGCTGCATCCGGTGCAAGAGACATTTCTCGAGGAGGATGCCGTCCAGTGCGGCTACTGCACGCCCGGCTTCGTCATGAGCGCTGCCAAGCTATTGGAGGAGTTCCCGCGTCCGACCCGGGACCAGATTAAGACTGCGCTGAGCGGTAATCTTTGCCGTTGCACCGGTTACTACAAGATCATCAGCGCCGTGGAGAAGGCTGCCAAGCGATGAGGCGCACGGTTCCCAAGAGAGGGGCTGAGAAGATCACCCTCTATATGCGGACCTACTACTCGCTGCTGCGAACAACGGATGCCGTTCAGATCCGTACGCTGGAGGAGACCTATCTGGCGATGGATTCGTCACTGCATCCCTTGGCCGGGGCTCTGGAGCTGGATATGTCGGCCCTGGTCTATTCCAGTCTGCGGCTTCCACAGTGCATCTTCGGTGTTCGCCAGGTGATTCTTGGTCAGAGCCAAGAGGTGTTCCGCCAACACGGTTATCCGGAGATCGAGTCGTGGGAGGCGGTTAACGCGCCGGCTCGGCGGCGACCGATGTTCTATGATGGACAGGATCAACTGGCGGTCTATATTGCCAGTATCTCGGATATCGACGACATCGTGCCGCTGTTGACTGCTTTTCAGATCGAGTGGAATAAGGTGCATGACTTAATCCGGCAGCGTTCGGGTATGCGCGAACGCCTGGATGCGTGCTTCGAATCCGGGCAGCTTAGCGCGGCTACCTGTCTGGAGGTTCGGGAGGTATTGCATCTCTCTGATGACGATTGGCAGCGCCTTCAGGTGATCTGGGGAGATAGACTGTCGGAGTTTCTCGCTGCAATTGCAGCCCGGCGGAAGCGGATGTCTGTTACCCTGGTAGCGGGCTCCTATGTCGAGTATCTGCGGGCAACCCAGAAATGGTGGAATCGGGTCAGCAATCGCGCCCCCTTTGACCTTGGGGAGCGGCCGATCTATTTCGTCTCCAGCAATACGCACAGTCTCGTCAATATGCTAACCTGTTTTGCCCAACAGCATGAAGATCGGCTGACGGACTATCTGGTTTCCAAGGCCGATGCCGAACTGCAGGAAGAGGCCGAGCGAATTCGACGCCGGAAAGTCCCGAGCAACTGGTCCAATCTCCTCTACTATGTGCTGAAGAAGTATCTCCAGGCTCCAGAGGGTCGCGACCTTGTCGCGATCCGCGATGCGTATGAGGTCGAGCGGGGTGTAGTGCGCATTCCCAGCCAACATACGTTTGATCTTGAGGTGCAGTTGATCGATCTGTCCCTTCTGCAACGTGACTCTCTTGACCCTCGTCTCATCGACAACCTCCCGATTGAGCGCCTGAAGGAAACCAATGCCATCATTTTGAACATCGATTATCCCCTGGGGTTTGCGGCCTATCATCTGCTCTCGCGGATCGCGGTCAATGTCGGTGAGCTGCGGGGAGCGTACATACTGGGAAAGGCTGCGACCCTGAACGGTCGCATTGGAGATGTGCTGATTCCCAATGTTGTGTATGACGAACACTCAAGTAACACATATCTCTTCAACAATGTCTTTTCCGCTTCGGATGTGGTCCCCTTCCTGGTCTATGGCGACGTGTTGGATAATCAACGGGCGCTCGCGGTTCGCGGCACCTTTCTTCAGAATCGTGTTTATATGGAGTCGTTTCTGCGCCTTGGCTATACCGATGTTGAGATGGAGTCTGGGCCATATCTTTCGGCACTCTACGAGTTCATCCGTCCGCGGCGAACTCCAGAAGATGAGATCATCAATCTCTACCCTGTGCCGTTCGAGATCGGTATTCTTAACTATGCGTCCGATACGCCCATGAGCAAGGGACGCAATCTCGGCGAGCACAACCTTTCCTACTACGGCATGGACCCGACATATGCGACGACCGTCGCGATTCTGCGCCGTATCCTGACCTTGGAGACGTTGGGGCGGGAGGGCGGCGACCTTCCCGGTGAAGGCCGGGACCTGAAAGGACGTGCACCACGGCGGCGTGAAGCTTGGCAAGGAGAGCAAGAATGAAAGGGACTTTTGTGGGACGCGCATTGCCGCGCTTCGAGGCGCGGGAAAAGGTAACGGGTGAGGCACTCTATCCCGATGACATCAATGTGGAAGAGATGCTGGTGCTGCGCGTCCTCTTTGCGGGACGTCCGCACGCACGCGTTCTTGATGTCGATACAGCGGAGGCCGAGGGGTTACCGGGTGTGGTCGCCGTCTTCACCTCTCAGGATGTGCCGGTCAATGAGTATGGTCTCCAGTATCCCGACCAGCCGGTACTCTGCGGGCCTGGCGGGACCAAAGAGGGAACCGACATTGTGCGATTTGTGGGCGATCAGATCGCCATTGTGGTCGCGGAAACGCTGGACGCCGCGGAGCAGGCGCTCGGACTGATAAAAGTCAGCTACGAGGATCTGCCCGTGGTCACCGACCCACGCGAGGCGCTAAAACCTGAGGCTCCGCTTTTGCACCCCGCCTATCCCGGCACATCCATACACCCCGAACTGGTCTTTGAGGGCAATCTTGTCTCACGCCATCGCATTCGACGTGGGGATGTGGAAACCGCTATGATGGAGGCCGATGTCGTGGTCGAAGCTGAATATGAGATCCCGGGCCAGGAACACGCTTATCTTCAGCCCGAGTCGGGACTCGCTTACCGCGACGAAGAGGGACGGATCTGCGTGGTCGTCGCCGGGCAGTGGGCACACGAGGACCGGGCGCAGGTCGCACACGCCCTCGACATTCCCGAGGAAGAGATCCGCATCCTCTATCCGGCAATCGGTGGCGCTTTCGGCGGACGCGAGGACATGTCAGTCCAGATTGTGCTCGCTCTCGCAGTGCAACGACTAAACCGCCCCGTGAAGATAACGTGGAGCCGCGAGGAATCGATTCTGGGGCACCATAAGCGTCACCGCCTCTTCGCGCGAGCACGATGGGCTGCCTCTAGCGCGGGAGATCTGCTGGCGGCGGAGTGTGACGTCGTGGCTGATGCCGGCGCCTATATCTACACGACCAACAAGGTGATGGGGAACACACTGCTGACCTCCAACGGACCGTACCGTATCCCCAACGTGAAGACCGAAGTGCTGGCAGCCTACACTAACAACATTCCCGGTGGTGCTTTCCGTGGATTTGGCGCGCCTCAGGGCAACTTCATCGCTGAGTCGCAGATGAACAAGTTGGCCGAGGCCCTCGGCATGGATCCGGTGGCACTGCGGCTGCGGAACATGGTAGGCGACGGTGACGCCATGCCCTGGGGCAAACCCTTGCCCGACGATGCACGCGGACTCCGCGAGAGTCTACTGGCGGCTGCCGAGGCTGTCGGTTGGCATCGCGTCTCCGGCGAGGCGGAGGGTGAGGAAGAGAGGTGGGTCGCGCCGGAAGTTGAGCCCAGGTCCGGCGACGCTGCCTATATCAAGCGCGGCGTGGGCATCGCCTTGGCCTTCAAGAATATCGGGTTTTCCTTCGGGTATCAGGAGAATGCATGGGCTGGGGTAGAACTCCACGGCACGGGCGAGATTGAGCGGGTGGTCGCCTATGCCGCCAGCGCCGATGTAGGGCAGGGCGTTCGTACGATTGTGCGGCAAATGGTGGCCGAAGCTGCCGGTGTCGACGTGGATAGCGTTGACTTGCAGCCGGTTGACACGGCAAACAGCAATAGCTCGGGATCGGTGTCAGCGTCGCGTACCACTTATATGATCGGCAATGCGATCCGGGGAGCCGTGGAGGCGGCGCTGGAGAAGTGGCGCAACGAAGACCGTCCGGCGGTTGCCGAGTATACTTACCTGGCGCCGAAGACGACACAGGTAGATCCGGAGACCGGCTATGGGCATCCCAACTTCGCTTACGGCTACGCCGCGATTGCGGCTGAGGTGGCGGTCGATGTTCAGACCGGGCTGTGTACCTATCCGCGCATTGTATGTGCTAATGATGTGGGCCAGGCGATTAACCCTCGCCTTGTCGAGGGGCAGATCGAGGGTGGTGTGGTTCAGGCACTCGGTTGGGCATCTACAGAGCATTTCGTCGAACAAGACGGCTATCCTCTGAGCCGAAACTTCAGTACTTATCTTATGCCGACGATCGAGGACATTCCTGACCGTGTGCAATCCATCCTGATCGAGAACCCAGAACTCAACGGCCCATGGGGCGCGCGCGGAATGGGCGAGATGCCGTTTATCGGCGTGGCCTCGGCGCTGCATCACGCACTGCGCCAGGCGACGGGCGTATGGTACAATCGTTTCCCCTTCAACTCGGAACGGATTCTGTTGGGGCTCAAAGGCAAATAGGATAGGCGGTAGGCGCGCCCATCGGTAGCATGACGCTTTTCTTCCTTTGTGGTATAGTGGGCGGCGCGCGGCTATAGAGCCGTGCGCACGTTGTATCCGGAGGATCGTCATCGTGAATCGCTTACGTCGTTCCAGGGACCTGCTTGAGACCATGTTTCAGCGGATGCCGGCTCGGAACACAATCTCGAAGTGGCGCCGGGCCCGCGGGCTGTGGACAGGTACGAAGCCAGTGCGGATCTGGGGCAGCCTCCTGCTGCTGCTCTTGACTCTGTCCGGCTGTGCGGACCTGGCACGTCTGATACCACGGCAGGACGCTGTCATCGACGCTCCCTCCTTTATCGCTCCCGCGACCGAACCCACCTATCCTGCCTCGATGTCGACCGCGGCGCGCATACTGGCGCGTGGAGAGCTCGTAGTGGGCGTACGTTATGATCTCGAGCCCTTCTCGTATATCACCGCGGAGAGCCAACTAGCCGGGTTGGAGATTGATCTTGCGCGTGAATTGGCGCGCCGGTGGCTGGGCTCGTCGGAATTGGTGCGCTTCCGCCAGATTCGCTCCGATACGGCGTACCGGTACCTCGCGGATGGCTTGGTGGATGTGGCGCTTGGCGGCCTGGTACACACCCAGGAGGCCGAGCTGCGCGCGGATTTCAGCCCGCCATATTTTACTAACGGTATGGCACTGCTGACTCATCCCGACACCGGCATTCGGAGCCAGGCCGATCTGGGCGGCAAGCGTGTGGGCATCGTGACGTGGACCGACAGCTCACACCGTTTCACCGCCGGGCCGGCCATTACCGTGACCTATGTCCCCTATACCAACTTCTTCGATGTGGTAGAAGCTTTGCGCACGCGCGAGATCGATGCCTACGGCGACCAGCGTCACCGGTTGGAGCGCGCACGGCGTCGGGTGACCGGCACCGAGATTGTGGGGCAGTGGACGCACGAGCCCGTGGCCATGATCCACAGGCACGATGATCCTCTCTTTGCGAACTTGGTGCGACTCACGTTCCAGGATATGGTGGCCGACGGCACGCGCGACGCGCTCTACAATCGCTGGTTACCGGGCACATCACCGCCCGTAGTGCGGTTGCTTCCGGGCAGCGCGCCCGCGCCGCGACTGACGGAGATGTCGCCGCAGATCAGCACACTGGATGTGATCGGTCGCATTCGCGACCGGGGTCGCGTGCGGATCGGCTATTTCCCCGACCGCTGGCCCTATACCGCGGATCGTGAGGATGGGGTTCCCACAGGTTTCGAACTGCGTCTTCTGGAGCGTATGGTCGAGATCTGGTTGGGCAGCGGCGAGGCTGTGGACTTTGTCCCAATTGCCACTGAGGCGGAGGGACTCCAGCGCCTGGAGCAGGGAGAGGTAGATCTTCTTGCGGGCAACTGGATTCACAC
>SLDA01000308.1 GCA_007125545.1 Thermoflexales bacterium
ATCGGCGGCGCCAATGATTGGCCACTTGCGCTTCTTCCGTTAGCCGACGACATGATGCCACCCACCGCTGGTCACGCCAAGGTTCGCATCGGGCACTTGGCGCCCTTTGCCGCCGGCGAAGCCGCCACAGCAGTCGATATCCGTTTCAGTGACGGGACCCTGATCCTCGGTGATGTCACCTACGGCGACGTTACCCCTTATCTGGAGTTGGAAGAGGGTGTGTATGACTTCATGATCACCACCCCGGGTGGTGACACGGTGCTGATCAACCCCATGCCCCTGGAGATCGAGGATGGTGACATCCTGTCCCTCTTTGCCGTCGGCGACGGCGCCAACCAGCCACTCGGCATATTTGCCCTGCCCGCCGGCGAGCCGGGCTTCCTGCTGGATCTGGCATCTCGCCTGCAAGTTGCACACCTAGCGCCCTTTGCGGAGGACCCCGACACAGCCGTGACGATTACGCTAAACGGCGTCCCGGTTCTCTCGGGTGTTGAGTTCGCCGACTCAACGGGATATCTCCCCATTCCGGCAGGTATGCACGAGATCGGAATCGTGCCGGCGGGCGAGATGGATCCGGTGATCACGGAAACCTTTATGTTCACCCACACACTGGACTTCACCGTCGTTGCGATAGGCGGGGCCAATGAGTGGGACCTGGAGCTACTGCAGCTGCAGGACGACCTCACGCCACCCGCCGATGGCTTCGCGAAGGTCCGCATCGGACATCTGGCTCCTTTCGCCGCTGATCTCGCCGACACCACCGCCGACGTGCGACTGGAAGATGGGACCTTGGTCCTCGGCGATGTCCCCTATGGCGCTGTCGCGCCCTATGTCGAACTGCCCGAAGGCACGTACGACCTGATGATCACATCTCCGGGGGGCGACACGGTGTTGATCAACCCGATGCCCGTGACGCTTGAGGACGGTCAAATTCTCTCGCTCTTCGCTGTGGGCGACGGCGCCAACCAGCCGCTCGGCGCCTTCGCCTTGCCCGCAGGCGTCCCGGGGTTCCTGCTAGATCTGGCAGCCCGCCTGCAAGTTGCACACCTCGCACCCTTTGCGGAGGACCCCGACACAGCCGTGACGATTACGCTAAACGGCGAACCGGTTCTCTCAGGTGTTGAGTTCGCCGACTCAACGGGGTATCTCACCATTCCGGCAGGTATGCACGAGATCGGGATCGTTCCGGCGGGCGAGATGGATCCGGTGATCACGGAAACCTTTATGTTCACCCACACGCTGGACTTCACCGTCGTTGCAATAGGCGGGGCCAATGAGTGGGACCTGGAGCTACTGCAGCTGCAGGACGACCTCACGCCACCCGCCGATGGCTTCGCGAAGGTCCGCATCGGACATCTGGCACCGTTCGCCGCTGATCTCGACGACACCATCGCCGACGTGCGACTGAGACACGGGACCTTGGTCCTGGGCGACGTCCCCTATGGCGCTGTCGCGCCCTATATCGAGCTGCCGGAAGGCTGGTACAACCTGGCGATCACGTCTCCGGGGGGCGACACGGTGTTGATCAACCCAATGCCTGTGATGCTTGAGGACGGTCAGATTCTCTCGCTCTTCGCTGTGGGTGACGGCGTCAACCAGCCGCTCGGCGTCTTCGCCTTGCCCGCAGGGCAGCCGGGCTTCCTGCTTCCTCTCGTTGATACCACGATCCATCTGCCGCTTATGCTCAACAACGCGCAGCCGTAGCGCTTAACGGTAGCGGTTACAGGGCCGGACCCGGCAGGTCCGGCCCTGTCTCGTCCCCATCTTCGTCTCCTATCATAAGCTATGCATGTGGGTCGAAAGCGGGCAGCTTTGCTCCGAAGCTCACCGACTATGGGTGCATTTCACCGTGGGGGCAAGTCCTTCGGGGACTTGCCCCCACGGTGAAATGCACCTAAGCAGTTTTGGCCCTGGACGCTGCTGTAGAACGAGGGTGCGACAGGGCCAAAACTGCGGCTTGCCCCTCGAGTTGAAATGCACCCGCCGACTATGGTGCGCTGCTGTGCGGCGGCTGCGTATGGGTGTATGCTAGAGGAGAAGTGGCACGACAAGCGGAAACGATCACCCTATTGTTCTGGGAGGAACCGGGTGACCAACGCGCCAGCAGGAGAGCTACCGCCAATCCGGCATCCCGATCAATAGGAGAGTTGCGGATGAAGATCACCGGCATCACCACCTACGTCCTTGCCGCCGACCTGGGAGCGAGCGCCTTCGGCTGGTCGCAACGGGTGGGCAGCACCCGCCAAAGCGCGATCTGCGTCGTCGAAACCGACGCGGGAATCCAGGGCTACGGCGAGGCCTTCTACTTCGGCGGGCCGTCGACCATCGTGGCACAGCTCATCGATCTGGCCCTCGGACCGCTCATCATCGGAAGCGACCCGCTGGATAGCTCCGTCCTCTGGGACCGGCTTTACAACTGGACGCGCGATCAGGGGCAGAAGGGGCTGACCATCTCGGCGATCAGCGCCGTCGACATTGCACTCTGGGATATCAAGGGTAAGGCACTGGGACTGCCCGTGCACAAGCTGCTGGGCGGCGCCTATCGCTCGCGGGCCAAGGCCTATGCGACCGGACTCTACGAGCCGCAGGGCAGCCCCAACACGGTCCACGCTTTGGTGCAAGAGGCGCAGGGCTATAAAGAGCAGGGCTTCCAGGGTATGAAGCTCAAGATCGGCTACGATCCGCGCGTCGATCTGGGTTATGTCCGTGCCATTCGAGACGCCATTGGCGATGATGTCGCCCTGATGGTGGACGCGAACCACGCTTACAATGCACCCGAGGCCATCCGGTTAGCACGCGAGCTGGAGCCTTACGACCTCGCCTGGTTCGAGGAGCCGGTGCCGCCCGAGGACATCGACGGCTATGTCGAGCTGCGCGCGGCGACCTCAATCCCCATCGCGGGCGGCGAATGTGAGTACACCCGCTTTGGCTTCCGCGAGCTCATTGCGCGACGTGCGGTCGACTACCTGCAACCCGATCTCTGCGCGACCGGCGGTTTTACGGAGATGGCCCGGATCGTGGCGATGGCAAGCGCGGCCAATCTGCCCGTCATCCCCCACGTCTGGGGGACGAACATCGGACTGGCCGCATCGCTGCAGCTCTTCGCGGCACTCCCGCACTTTCCCGACCGCCGCTTCCCCACCGAGCCCTGGTTCGAGTACGACCGCTCGACCAACCCCTTGCGCGACGGCGTGACGGTAGAGACCTTCACGCTGGAGGACGGCTACCTGGCCATTCCGACGCGTCCGGGCCTCGGCGTCACCCTGGATCTGGACTTCGTGACGAGGCACGGTGTATGAGGCCGTGCTCGCTTTCGACTCTGCCTCCAGATTCTCGGAAAATCCCGCACATCCGGTAGAATAGGATTATCGGCTTATCCCGGGAAGAGGATGGCCCGAGTTCGTCCGGCACACCGACCGTATCGTGGGAGAAATGTAGAAGTATCCATAGGTTGCAGTCTGGATCTCGAGATGATTCAGACAAAAATAAAGGAAGAGTGCTGTGTCCAACCAAATACTGAATAGAGAGATTGAAACCCGTCAGGACGTCGACATCCGCGACTTTTCACCGTCGGAACGCATGCTGCTGCTCCCACATTGCCTTCGTCCCAGCCAGGGCTGCCCGGGAAAGATGACGTCTCAGGGTTTAATATGCGATGGCTGCGCACGAACCGACTGCAAGATTCTGCCTATCCGGGAAGCGGCGCTGCGCGCGGGGTACCTGGACGTATGCGTGGCACCGGGTGGACGGCTGGCGGTGAAACGGGTGGCCGAAGTGAGGCCGGGGGCGATTGTTGCGGTGGCGTGCGACCAGGAGTTGGCCGAGGGTGTGGAAGCGGTGAACTCTCTGGGGTGGCAAGACCTGGCACCTCCGGTGATCCAGATCCCGCTGTTGCGGGATGGCTGCGTGGATACCGATGTCGACGTGGAGAGCGTTATCGCGCTGCTTGACAGTTAGCGCCGCGGGATGCGCGTCTTGCGGCGATGAGGATTTCGGCATCTGGCAGACAGCTGTCTGCTAGGCAGCTGTCTGCTAGGCAGCTGTCTGCTGGATGCGTCGCGTTGGCATACATAGCTTAAGTGCAGTGCGAAGGCCCACCGGTAATTTGATGCTGCAAGCGGCGCCGCTTGCAGCACGAGTTCTCTGGTGGAACTGTTCGGGGGCACGAGGGCTTGCGCCGCCTACAGCCCGTGCTACCATCAGGTTATCAGGCCGAGCGAGGACTGCACCTTGAGGAGGTAACCGATGGCATCTCTGTTCAATCGCTGTCCGGAGAATCCGATCGTCGTCCCGGGCCGCTATCCCTGGCGGATGAGCAACACCTTCAACCCCGGTGTGCTTTATGAAGACGGCAAGTTCTATATGTACGAGCGGACGGCCGGCGGGCTGCGTCCCTTTCACTGCTTCATCGGGATGCTGGAAAGCGAGGACGGCATCCACTTCAGGCATGTGAGCGACGAGCCGGTCTTCACGCCGGAGATGGCGGGCAGCCGCTTCGGCAGCGTCCAGGATCCGCGCGTGGTGAAGATCGAGGATAGCTACTATATGACGTACGCCTTCCGCCCCTACGCGTGGAACTCCTACCCCACCGGGCTGGGCGTGCCCGAGTCCAGTGAGGCCGAATTCCCGGGTTTCACGGGCGCCTCGATGGAGAACCAGACTCGCTCGGGGATCGCGATATCCAAGGACCGGGTCAACTGGGCCCATCTGGCATGGGCGACCCCCAGGGAGATCGACGACCGGGACGTGATCCTCTTTCCGGAGAAGATCAACGGGCGCTATTGGCTACTGCGACGCCCGTTGCAGTTCGTGAGCCCCGACCACAGCCAAATTGAGACGCTGGACGCACCCGGCATCTGGATCACGGCAAGCGACGACCTGAAGAGCTGGGACGAGCCGCAGTTGCTGATCAAACCGGAGCAGTGGTGGGAGGGGGTCCCGCCGGAGGGCACGTCAGAGGAGGGCCGCACGGGAGGACGCATCGGCGGCTCGACGCCGCCCATCAAGACGGAGCTGGGCTGGCTCGTGATCTATCACGGCGTCGAGCCGGTCTATCCGCCCACGAAACGTGTCATCTACCGCCTGGGCGCGATGCTGCTGGATCTGGAGGATCCGAGGAAAGTGCTGGCCCGCACCCGCGATTTCATTATGGAGCCCAACACCTATTACGAACGCTTCGGGCTCTATATCCCCGACGTCATCTTCGCCACGGGAAATGTCGTGGTCGACGGCATCTTCTATCTCTACTATGGCGTCTGCGACACCGCCATCGCGATGGCAACGGTACCGCTGGCGGTCCTGGTGGAGTATGTCCTGAACGGATAGGACGTCAGATCCAGAGTATCAAGCATCAGGTATCCAGTATCCAGCAGTCAGCCACCCCAAGAGGAGCACCATGACCCACCAACTGAGCATCACGAAGATCGAAGTCCACAGCTATGAGAGCGAGCACCACAACCTCGCACCCGACGACTACTACAACAGCTTCAACCAGGTGTATAAGGAGGGCGCCGTCCTCAAGGGCACGGGCCATATCCTTCAGATCCACACGGATGCGGGCATCACGGGCGAGTTCGTGGGCGGCGGGGAGAGCGACTACGCCCAGATGGCGATGTTTGCCCACTATTTGATGGGCAAAGACCCCCTTCAACGCGAACTGATCTACAACGATGTGAAACGCGGGCTGCGCAAGCTCGACCGGATGGGGATGGGCCCGGTCGACATCGCGCTCTGGGATATCGCCGGCAAGGTGGTCGATACCCCGGTGTGGCAGCTCCTGGGCGGGTGGAAGACACGCCTGCCCGCTTACGCCTCGACCTACCACGGCGACGAAAACGGCGGTCTCGATACACCGGAGGCCTTCGCCGACTTCGCGCGGCAGTGTCAGGAGATGGGCTATCCTGCGTTCAAGATCCACGGGTGGAGCCACGGGCCCATTCAGCGCGAAGTCGACACGGTGCTCGCCGTGCGCGAGAAGGTGGGCGACGCGATGGATCTGATGATCGACCCGGCGTGCGAGTACGAGACCTTTGGCGACGCTCTGAAGGTGGGCCGGGCGTGCGACGAAGCCAACTATATGTGGTACGAGGATCCCTTCAAGGACGGGGGCGTCTCGTTCTTCGCGCACCGCAAGCTGCGGCAGATGATCAAGACGCCGATCCTGATGGGCGAGCACGTGCGCGGATTCGAGCCCAAGGTGGATATGGTCGTGGCGGAGGCCACCGACTACGTGCGCGTGGACCCGACCTATGATATGGGGATCACGGGGGCGATGAAGATCGCGCACGCGGCGGAGGGCTTTGGGCTCGATGCCGAGGTACATGCTCCCGGGCCCGCCCACCGGCACGTGATGGCCTCGATCCGCAACACCAACTACTACGAGCTGGGCCTGGTACACCCCAAGGTTCCCAGCCTCGCCTCGCCGGTCTATGTCGACTACAGCGACGCGCTCGATGCGGTGGACGAGGAAGGATGCGTCCCGGTGCCTATGGGGCCAGGGCTCGGCGTGACGATCGACTGGGAATGGGTGGAGGCGCATCGGGTCGGGGTCAGGAGGTATGGGTAGGGCGGAGCGGCCCTTTGCCTGTTGTGGCCGGTCTCTGACCGTGCCACAGGGCGACAAGGCTAGTGGAAATGGGACGGGATGCTCGGGTCTCGCCGGTCTCTGACCGGGCCGTAGTGTGCAGCGAAAGCGGAGCGGAGCGGCACGGTCACGGGCCCAGCGGACTGGGCGACACGGCCGCAACAGAAGCGGAGCAGAGGCAGAGCGGCACGGTCAGGAGACACGGCCGCAACGGCGCAGAGCAGAGGCGGAGCGGCGCGGTCACGGGCCCAGCGGACTGGGCGACACGGCCGCAGTAGATGAGAGCGAAGCGGCGCTTTGCCTGTTGTGGCCGGTCTCTGACCGTGCCACAGCGCGACAAGGCTAGTGGAAATCGGACGGGATGCTCGGGTCTCGCCGGTCTCTGACCGGGCCGTAGTGTGCAGCGAAGGCGGAGCGGAGCGGCG
>SLDA01000313.1 GCA_007125545.1 Thermoflexales bacterium
CTTCGCCGGCGGCAAAGGGCGCCAAGTGCCCGATGCGAACCTTGGCGTGACCAGCGGTGGGTGGCATCATGTCGTCGGCTAACGGAAGAAGCGCAAGTGGCCAATCATTGGCGCCGCCGATGGCGATCAATGTGTAGGCTGCGTCCTCCATTAGGTCAAAGGTGCCCGCTATCGCCGGTTCCGTCGCTCCTGCCGGAAAGATCTCAACCAGCCGTTCCCCAGCCGGCAACGACAGATAACCGGTGGAGTCGCCGAAGGCTACATTGGCGAGGGCCGGGACCGGGTCCCCGTCGACCCTGACCGATACGACGGTGTTCGGGTCCATCGCAAAAGGCGCCAGGTGCGCGATTTGCACGAGGGGGTCCGCCTGGAGCGGGGCTTGGGGTGATATGCGTGTCAGAGAGTTAGCCATTGACGGTGCAGCTATAGCGACGGTAAGTAGACCTGCCAGTAGTAAGGCGGTCGTCAGCCAAATCCATCTCGTACGATTGTATGCAGACATACGTAACCTCCCTGGTTATAAAGATTGTTGGGTGTCGTTTCCGAGACAGGCATCTGAGCGTTTATCCTTAAAGTTTTTTGCAGCCACCTCCTTACGCATGCGCTGCAGCCATGTTCTATGGCTGACTGAGAGCTTGCGTGTGTTCACACGCTCGCACAGCGACAGAACGCCCTTATCTCATACTGCTATGGAGTGAGACAGAGACATCCAGAGGGTCCGGCGTTTGGCGTGGTGTTCGACGGTGGCAGCGAAGGCAGACACGTATTCAGACTGCAGTGTAACGGACCGGTGATTCTTTCCGATATTAGTATGTCCTCTATAACACTTACATATTAAACCAGAGTTGACTGCCTGTCAAGTTCGCAGATAATACATTGAGATAGCATATCAGAATGGTCGGTCTACCGCACCTACATTGTCTCCTGCCGATCACGGCCAGCCTCCAGAGACATGGGACCTTCATCCATTAGACGAGGGTCAATTTGCCTGCCGCACCCCCCTCTTGGAGGCACCTCATCCGGTTGAAAGGAGCGAAAGATGGCACGGAGAGCACTGATGGTGATACCCGGCATGGTTGCTTTGACATTGCTGCTTCTCTTCACTGCGATAGCGCGTACCTCGACGTCTGCGCAATCGACGGCCCCAGTTGCCGGGCTGCCGATACCGGACGACTGTATCGCGGGACAGCAGGCGAGCGGATCTGATTATCTAATTTGCATCCCTGGTGCTGGTCAGCCTGATTGGAACGGCGACCTGCTGCTCTATGCGCACGGATACGTGCCAATCACTGAGCCTGTCGGAATTCCCGCGAGCCAGATGTTTTTGCCCGGCCCTTCCGGACCCGTTGCCGTCAATGATCTGGTGACCGATATGGGCTACGGCTTTGCCACAACCAGCTACCCCACCAACGGCCTGGCAGTGTTACCTGCGATCGTAGACCTCATTGATCTGATCGATCTCTTTACGGCGGAGGTGACGACGCCTACGCGGGTGCTGCTGACCGGTGTCTCCGAGGGAGGGCTGATCGCCGCGCTGGCGATAGAGCAGCATCCAGACGCCTTCGACGGCGGGATGGCACTCTGCGGCCCATACGGTGGGTTTCACGAGCAAGTCGATCACTTTGGGGACTTCCGCATCGTCTTTGACTATTTCTTCCCAGGCTTGATGCCGGGGGATCCGGTCACGGTCCCGACCTGGTTGATGGACACTTGGCCGACAACCTACTTCTCGTCTACGATCCTACCGGTGATCGAGGATCCGGTCAACGCCCCCACAATTACCCAACTCCTTAGCGTGACTGGTGCAGCACCTTACGAGTTCGATCCCCCGACCAGCACCCGCACCATCGAAAAGCTGCTCTGGTACAACGTCTTTGCAACCGAGGACGCCAAGATTAAGCTGGGTGGCCAACCCTTCGACAACACTGCCCGCGTTTACAGTGGTTCAGAGGATGATGACGCGCTAAACCTTGGCGTCACTCGTATCGAGGCCGATCCGGCAGCCATTGACGAGATTGAAGCCTTCTATCAGACCTCTGGTGATCTCCGCAGACCTCTCGTCACCCTCCACACCACCGGTGATTTCGTGGTGCCATACTTGCACGCCACCCTCTACCAGGCGAAGGTAACCCGGGCCGGACGCGATGCGCTCTACCAACATTTTGTTACCGATGTGCACGGTCACTGTACCTTTGGTGCCCTAGACGTTATCGAGGCCTTCTGGGCTCTTGAGGAGATGTTGCCGCAGCCGATCTTCCTGCCGCTGGTGATGCGCGCGGTGGCGGGCGACTGACCCTGTCTGAGCCCGGCGGCGCGTAGGCGCTTAGCGCTAACATGGCAGCGGTCAAGGGCCCCGGAGGACGAGCGGGAGATAGACAGTGAAGTCGGTCGGGCCCAGCACAATCTCGATCGGTGCCGGACCGGCGGCCAGCCCGACGCCAAACGCGGTGTATATCAGGCCGTCCTCTAGGATTTGCTCGCCTGACGATGCGATCGGCGCGGTGCCGCCTACCTCATAAGCTTCCAGGTCATAGGCGCCCGCATTGAGCGCTGCGTATCCCGTCGCCTGCCTGTAGCTAACGCCGCTGAAGAGCGGGGTTACGACCCCCGTGACGCTCACATTCAACGGGGGTGCATCGGGGACAAGGTGGATGAACCGCAGATGCGTCTCTCCGTCCGTCGGCGGGCGATTGTCATCGAGGTAAGCAATCAGCGTGACGGGATGGGCATCTGTCACCGTCAACGTCCCGGCCGCGGCGACAGTGAAGTCCATACCGCCGGTCAGGACCAGGGTCTCGGCGAGGATCGGTTGGGAAAGATTGGGGAGCGTCAGTCCCAGGGTATAGGTGCCCGACATCACCGCCACGTAGTCGGTCAGCTCCTTATATGCTACAGTGGCAAAGGCCCTGCTGTCATCGAGCCATATGTCGACCGGCGGTCCGTCGGATACGCCGTGGAATGTGCGCAAGCGGACGTACTGCTGATCCACGCTCTGGACGATGTCCGGTGCTGTGATAGTTCCGACGGCAAAGAAGCTGTAAATGGTGTTGGGAGCCGCCGTTATGCCAGGTATTTGTGCCAACACGAAGCTGGTGCCCGCCAAACGCAATTCCAGTTCATATGTAACGGCAGCGATCTCGACATAGGGTGTCGCTTGACCGTAACTGACTCCCCGGAACAGAACTTGACCGCCCTGAATCGCGATATCGACGGCTGGGGCGCCGGGGACCAGATGGAAGAAACGGGCTCGAGCCATACCCAACGGCGGGATCTCATTATTGTCAGGGGCTGTCAGCAAGCTCAGCGGATAGTCATCGCCTTGGGCGACGGTTCCTAGAGCGATCACCGTGGCGTCGTCGCCCTCCGCGAGCGTCAGCGTCGTGGTCAGCAGAGGATGGAGACTGATGCTGGGGACGATCAATGTTACGGTGAATGTCCCGGCGGCCACGGGTGTGTATTCGCTGACATCCTTGAAGGCGATGCCCGCCAACGCCGGCACCGTCGCGCCGTCGACCCGGATGTCAACCGATGGGGCGTCGGAGACTGCGTGCACCACCCTTACGTGCGCACTCGGTGTCGCCGAGGCGACCGGAGCTGTCGTGGTCAGTCCTAACAGAAAGCCGGCGAGAATGAAGATGCTCAGGATCACAGCTGCGGGGATAAGATTACTTCTCTTCATCGGTCCCTCCTATCTATGTCTAGTGAATCATTCCGATGCCTGAGCGTCAGGTTTCATTGGCACCTCCTTGGCTGCGGAAAAGGGGCGTAGGAACGTGGGGGCTTGCCTGGAGCGCGTGACTCCGATGTGATCGGTCCACCCTCACGATAAAGCACGTGAATGAGGCATTCGGGGTAGTGTAGCGGCAAAGGCCTTCATTCAAAAGTATACCATGAGATGTCGCGCCGTGCATCCGTGCGCTTTCAGTCACCTATAACGTTACCGAACGTGGTACGGTTCTACCAAATATCTATTGGCTCAAGTGAAACGCCGTATGAAGGGTCAACGGTCTCGGGTAAACCTCCCAGACCCTGCGCTTCGGCCTTGAGCCGGTTGCTCTATTTGTGACTGTGGATATACTGCACTCTTATGAGTCCAATCAAACGCCTGACCTTAATCGTCTTTCTGCTCTTCATGTCTCGGGGCATCACAGGACCGCTTAGCTCGCTCTACTGGCGCTCGCTGGGGGCGAGTTTTCTGGTTATTGGGCTCCTGGGCACCGTAACTTCCGTAGTCGCGATCGTCGCGAGCCCGCTCTGGGGCCGGGCCTCCGACCGTCTGGGGCAACGTAAGCTATTCCTCGTCGGCGGTCTGGCTGTGTTGGCACTCTGCTATGGCCTGCTTGCCCGTGCCACCAGTGCTGCCGTGCTTTTCCCGATCCTGGCGCTATCGGTCGCGGCACAGGCCGCCTATGATACGGCCAGCCTCGCGCTCATTGGCGACTGGATGGAGCACCGGCAGGAGTCGGCCGGACGCGGCGATGGGAGGAGCACTGCGGGGCGCCGCATAGGTACCTACCGGGGCCTCGCGTCGCTGGGGTTCGGATCCATGGCATTTATCTCCGGCTCGATTGCCGACTGGTCCTCCCTGCGCGTGCCCTTTATGCTGGCAGGCGGTATCCTGGCCGTCGCATTCCTGCTCGCGCTGGGAGTGAGTGAGCCTCCCCACGCGGCTAAGTCGGAGGACAAAGGCAAGGCAGACCCCCTATCCGGCGCAACTGAACCGGCGGATGCACAACCGGCATCTCCGGCCCGCCGGCTGCCTCTTACGCCGCTGCTCGTTGCGGCGCTGCTCTGGGCACTGGTCGTCGGCGCCGTCTATGCCGTGTGGGGCAACTATATGGTCGAGGAGCTTAACTATACACCCGCGCAGATGACCCGGCTCTGGTCGCTCGCCTCACTCTCAGAGTTTCCTTTGATGATCCTGGCGGGCTGGTTGTCCGATAGAGTGGGACGGCTTCCGATGCTGGCGGCCGGATTTGTAGCATGGGGCATGGTATTTGTCGGCTATCTTGTGGCACCGATTATGCCCTGGATCATAGGCGTGCAGCTCATTCGCGGCTTTGCCTACTCCGCCCACACGGCGACGGCGATGACCTACGCCTCCGAAGTGCGGGCCCGCGCCGAACGGGGACGTATGACCGGAGTATACGGGATGGCGGGCGGCCTGGGATCGATTATGGGATCCTCAGTTGGCGGTGGCATTACCGAGTTTGTTGGCTTCCGGGCGCTCATCGGGGCCGCCGCCGCCGTGATGTCTATGGGCGCACTCTACCTGGGAGGAGCCGCCGTGCGCGCCCGCCGCGACGTCACCGCGTCCTTCGCCCTCTCCGAGAGTAGAGCTAAGCCGTAGCCCATCCCAAAACCATGCTGGGCACAGATCCGGCTGCCAGAGCCGCCCCATGCTGGCAGCAGTTCCCCCCTCCGGCCCACAGGCGTCAACCTAACAAGTTAACGTTTATGTCCCTCCGGCCCCCTCCTTCGCCCATAGTCGACTGGGCTGCCGTAGCCCAGCGTCGGAGAGACGGTGCAACCCCACCGGACATATACGTCTCTGGCCCCCCTCCTTCGCCCATTCGGATGGGAGAAGGAGGGGTTGGGGGAGGATGAGGGCCCCCTACCGCGCCCTGTGCGGCACAACCACGTTACCGCCCCGAAGCTCGGTCGCGTTCTCCGTCGCCGACCGCGGCAGCGCCAGCCCGCCGAGCACCTCGATCCAGAAGCGATCGACGCCCGTGCCCGGCTCGTTGCGGTCCTCCACATAGACGATGAACTCATAGTTGCCGACCGGCTCGGGCCACGCCGGCTCCTGATAGGTGCTCTTGCCGCTAAAGGAGGCCCAACCCATCGGAATCGTGCGGTCCTCTCCGAGGGCTAAACCATAGAGAGCGTTGCTCTTCACCCGGTAGATAGTCTCATCTTCCAGGTGGCGGATCAGCAGCAGGCTACCCTGGATGTTGGTGGCTTTCTTATTGTTGTACTTCATAGTGTAACCGAAGTTGGTCCGATCGCCGGGATAGCCGGTCTCCTCATTGGCTGTGCCGGGCCAGTAGAACCAGCCGCCGCCGGTGGTGAAGCCCAGGCTGGGATCATAGACGACCAGCACGTCCTCGCCCGCGCCGGTATAGTAGCCGCCGTCCACCGTCGCCAGCACGGTGTAAGTGTTCACCGGCACCTCGTCGAAGCCGAAGATAACACATTGCTTCCCTGCCTCCACGGCGGGCGCGCCCGCGATGCCCACGACCGGGCCGCCGGGCCCTACCGGCACCAGGCTCATACTCACCTGGGCGAGGCTGATGTCGCCCGCCGGCGGGAGATCTCGTTCGCTGACACACACGCCAAGCGTGAAGGCGCCGCTGGCGCCCCCTGCCGTGGCTACCTGCACGGCGACGGGGTTTACATTGTCGAAGACGACGATTGCCTCCTCCGGCTGCACGCTGAAGGTCACGTCCTTGTCGGTCGCTCCGCCATCCTTATCCGTCACCGTGAGCCGTACGGTGGTGGTGCCCGCCGGCATGCTCACAGTCCCGGTCAGCTTCCAGACGCAGGTATTGATCCCGGCACCGATGCTGCAGGAACCGTCGTCCAGCGTCATGCCAGTGGGCACGCCGCTGTGGAAGGTGCTCCCAACCGAGCTCCAGCTCGCTGCGGCCTCCATCGTGTCCGCGGCCACATCAGTGGCGGTGAAGGTGACTTCGGCGATTGCCTCACTGTACTGCACCGTCTGGCTCTCCGGGCTGGCGGTCACTTCAGGCGCGACGTTGGTCACCGTGACCTCGGTCGTGGTTTCGTAGGTGCCGCCGTCGTCGTCGCTCACCCGGCCCCTCACCGTGTAGGTACCGTTGTCAGGCCAGGTGTATTGAGCCGTGGCCTCCACCTGCTCCACGATCTCATACGTGCCGTCGTTGTCCCAGTCGAAGGAGAAGGTGTGGGTATCGGCGCTCCCCGGATCCCACAGGTCGATAAACGTCACCGTGA
>SLDA01000535.1 GCA_007125545.1 Thermoflexales bacterium
ACCCGGGTCAGCGTATCGTCCAGCCCGCTGGGCCACTTCTCGACAAGTCCGTAATCCCCGGCCCAGTCTCCGTGATCGGAGGCTACTATCACGCACGTGTCACCAGCGAGCTCTGTCTGATCCAATACATCGAGGAGCTGTCCCAGCATCCAGTCGACGTAGCTGTTGCTTCCCAGGTAGATCGCCTGGATCTTCGCGAAATGCTCGTCGGGGAGTTTCTCCAGATCCCTGTATTCGCGGATCAAGGTGTGGAAGTCCGGCTTATCCGGCAATCCTGCGGGTCGGAGTGGCGGAATCTCGTCCGGACTATAAAGCTCGTGGTAGGGTAGAGGAACGCTGTACGGCGGGTGCGGAAGCGACAGCGGCAGATAAAGCGCGAAAGGCTGCTTGCTGCTCCCTCGCTCGCGCAGGAAGTCGATCCCCGCTTGCACCTTTCGCATATCGCCGGTCTCGTGCAGAGCCCCATCGAAGGGCTGATGGAGAAAGCTGAAGTAGCCGGGCTCGCCAGGTTCGAACAGGTTTGGGCCTGCATTAGAGCTGCCAAAGTCAACCCACCGGTCGACTACTCCCTCAAAATAGCTCTGAGCGTAGAGGTCATTTTTACCATACCATTCGAGGTGATATCCAGCCTCCTTCAGGTATCGAAAGAGGCTGGGCTCGTGAGGTTGGAGCATATGCCAGAGCGTCCTGTGACCGGAGACATGCGGATACCAGCCCGTCATTAAGCTACACCGCGAGGGCGTGCAGACCGTATGTTGCACGTGACACTGATCGAACCGTGTCCCCTCCTCCGCCAGCCGGTCGAACGCGGGCATCTCCACCAACGGGTGTCCGTAGGTGGAGACGCTCTCAGCACGCATCTCATCCGCAAAGAAAAAGATGAAATTCATCCAATGACTCCTTACAGCTGGATCTCCACCGCCACTACACTCGCGGCGGGTAGCGTCAGAACAAAGTGCGATCCCTCGCACGTAACATCCATCGCCTCCGGTTGCACCACAGAGGGGGCGTCGAATGTATTGTGGGCGTGGATATCTCCCGTTAGCACCCGGGCGCTGCCGCTACGAGCTTCCGCGCCACCGAGTAGCTCAACAGGCACTTCAAGGCTCTCGCTGGCGTGACTATTGGTAAGGGTCAGGAAGAGGCGTTTGCCCTTCAGTGATGCGCTGCCCGCGATCAGCGGAAGGTCATTTTCGCTGTTGCGCGCTTTGAAGGTCACTGACTCCGACTCGATTCCAATCGGTAACGCAGTTCCACCCTGGTGAGGAGCGTACATCTCATAGACATGACCGGTCGGTGTGACAAGCATCTTCTCTTCCTGGGTGAGGATCATCGCCTGCAAAACATTGATCGTCTGCGCAATGTTCGTCATCACGACCTTGTCGGCATGGCGGTTGAAGATGTCGAGCGAGGTAGCCGCCACCAGAGCATCTCGCAGCGAGTTCTGCTGGTAGAGGAAGCGCGGGTTCGTGCCCGGTTCTGTCGGGTGCCAGGTCCCCCACTCGTCAATGATAAGGCCGATCCTGCGCCGCGGGTCGTAAGCATCCATCGCCGCCCGCTGTTGGACCACAAGCGGTTCCATAAACAGTCCTTTGTGGATAAGCTCATACCACTGATCGACCGTATACTCCGTAGCCGTGCCGGCTGTCCCGCAGTAATAGTGAGCGGCATAGCCGTGGATGTTGCGGAAATCCCAGAAATCGGTGCGCAGCTTCCGGAAAAAGCGCACGGTCCACTCCACGTCATTGTTCGACGGGCCACACGCGATCACGTAAAGCTGCTTGCCGAAGCCACGAACGAAGGTCGCGTAACGGCGGAACTCGGTGCCGTAGTCCTCGGGCGAAAAACTGCCCCCACATCCCCAGTTCTCGTTGCCAACGCCCCAATAGGTCACATCTAGCGGTTCGGGGCTTCCGTCGGCGGCCCGTTGTTGCGCCAACGTGCTGTCCCCGTCGAAGTTGCAGTACTCGGTCCACTCCCGAAGCTCGCGAACCGATCCCGAGCCGACGTTGCCGACGAAATAGGGCTCGGCGCCGACAAGGCGACAAAAGCGGACGAACTCCTGAGTCCCGAAGCTGTTAGGTTCGACAACCTCCCCCCAGTGGATATTGACGCGGCGCGGTCGCTTATCTACCGGGCCCACGCCGTCCTGCCAGTGGTAATCATCGGCAAAACAGCCGCCGGGCCAACGAATCACCCCAGGCTTGAGCTTGCGCAGTGCGGCCACGACATCGTTGCGGATACCGCCGGTATTGGGGATGGCCGAATCCTCGCCCACCCAAACGCCTTCGTAGATACAGCGCCCCAGATGCTCGGCGAAGTGCCCGTAGATATTCGGATTGATGACACTGATAGAATCGGCCAGGTTGACGGTTATCTTCGTCATTGCACTACTCCTTTACAGCAACACCTTCTAGATAGCGAAGTACATCTATAGCTCAACAAAACGCTCCACGGCCCAGGCCACGCCTTCCTCATTGTGAGCCGGCGCGATTACCGTGGCAGCCCGCTTCACATCCGCCGTGGCATTGCCCATCGCGACTCTGATACGTGCGCACGCGAACATGGGAAGGTCATTGGGATTATCGCCGATTGCCATAACCTCCTCCGTCCCAATGCCCAGCCGGTTCATCACCGACGACAGGGCGGTGCCCTTATCGGCGCCGGCTGCGAAAACGCCCAGCGATTTCACCTGCTGATCCAGATCATAGTAAGTCTCCAAATGGCATTGATCAGCATAACGTCGCGTGCAGAAGTCTCGAAGCTCCACGATAGCCTTCGGCTCGTAGCTCAGAATGCGCATGGGTGCGTCGCCCGCGAGAGCTTCCGCGTTGCGAGCCACGATGGTGCGATGGGGGTTCATGGTCCCCAGCGCCTGACCAGACACCTGACGGGTGTACGTCATCTCGCCCGCGGTAATCACCAACGACCAACCACGATCATCGGCAAGCTGCGTAACCGCACGCGCGAGTGCGTCCGGTATGGGTCGCCTAACCCACACCGGACCCTCTGGCGACAGCCAAATTTCGGCACCGTTGGTACAGATCAGCGGATCTTCGAGGCCGATCTCACGCGCGAATGCTCGCACGGATTCAGGAGAACGGGTGGTGGAAAGGATCACGCGCACACCTCGCTGCGCGGCAGCTGCTAACACGCGCGCTCCTCCCGGCGCCACCATACTGCCGGCAGTGAGGAGTGTCCCGTCGAGGTCGACCGCGATCAGTCTCACTGACACCCGTGGACTCCTGCCGGAAGCAAGACTAGAGAGTCTCCTTAATCACCCGCACCTCGTTTGCGCTTATGTACAGATAGGTGGCCGGTCGCGCCACTGCATTCGCGGCGCCGGGAAGCAAGTCAACCCCCTCGGGAAGCTCTTTGGCCTTCAACACGCCGCTGCTGCCATTGATCAAAAACCACAAGCGTTTTTCGGCGTTCTCCCGAACCACGACATGAATACCCTCCGGAGTCTCCGGCAGGAGGGGGGCCAAGCCGCTGGAGCGCTCGATCAGGGCAGGAAGAAGTCCCTCCATCACCGCGTCCGTGAGAAAAGTGCCGACATAGACGACGCTGCCCGCTCCCACCTGCCTTGCGGTGACCGCAGGCTTGAGCCTAAGGTGACGTTCCGTCCACCGTCCGAGCGTGCTGGTACCGGGAAGAATGTCCATCTGCTCGTACCAATATTGTGAATGAGCAACAGCCTTGCCGGGATAGAAGCGCACGGTCAATGGCCGCTTGTCGGGCGCATTTTGGCGCCCATACTCGACCACCTTGACACCGGCCAAACGACTCAACAGACCGGGAGGTGTTTCGGGAATAACGTTATTGTGCCAGTCCTTGGTTGCCGTGCGAGCGCCCAACACGAGCACCCCGCCGCCCTCGACGAAGGCTTCCAGATTCGGCAGCCACTCCGGATTGAAGAGCGCCCAGTGCGGGATGATATAGACCTTCAAGCCCGACAGATCATCAGAGGGATGCACGCAACCGACAGCATAGTGCTTGCGCGTGAAAAAGGTGTGCACTGTCTCGGCAACTTGCCGAGGAGATGGTAGTCCGAAAGGCATCGTACTGTGCGCATCATAGACATCCACATCCGCCGCCGCGATCCCTACATCGACACGCACCCGCGTACCCAGGATCTCGGGCCCGACAATCTTCAACTCCTGGCCCAACTGCTTCACCTCTGCATAGCGACGGCGGCGCACGTTATCGTGATCTAGAATGCCACACCAATACTCCTCCGCGCCGAACCGTGCAGTGCGCCACCGGAAGAAGAGCAGGCTGTCAGCGCCATGGGCTATGGAGGTATAGGCCATTCGGCGGACCTCGCCACGCTCCGGCGTATCGTGGAAGTAGGGCGCCTGACCTCCAGGGCCGGACTGTTGCTCGGGAATCATAAAGTTACCTGTCCAAGCCCGGGCATGGTCCAGGTTGAAGGCCTGGCTGTAGGGGCGCGTATCAGGATCGAAGTCGAAGAAAGGATAGACGTCGAACCCGAGAAAATCGAGATCGCGCCCGAACTGTCCCCGGTAGTCGATGTGAGCGAAGGTACCGTTGTGCATCACGAACCAGCGCGGTTGCGTCTCCCGTAGGATCGCGACCTGCTCGTGCTGAAAGCGTGTCATGTTCCACGAGATGAACCGGTAGTAGTCCAACAGGTGGGCGGGATTGGCATACGCCGGATAGAGATTCTTGGGCGTGGGGATTTCATTGAAATCGCGGTAAGTCAGCGACCAGAAGGCATTTCCCCAGGCCGCATTTAGCGCATCGATATCGTCGTTGTAAACGCGAGCGAGGTAAGCCTGGAACTCAAGCTGGCAATGGGGGCAGTGACATTCGGAGAAATGGCAGTTGAGCTCGTTGTCGGTCTGCCACCCGATGACATGCTGATGGTCCGCGAAGTGCGTCGCCATCGCTCGCGTGATCTGACGCGAATAGCGGCGGAAGGTTTCGCTGCTCGGACACACGTGCTGACGCGATCCGTGTTGCATAGGCACGCCGTCCGCATTCACACGCAGCACGTCAGGATGGGCCAAGGTTAACCATCTTGGCGGCGTCGCCGTCGGTGTGCCAAGGATCGTGTCAATGCCATGCTCTCCCAGTCTGGCAATGGCCTCATCGAAGAGGTCGAAACGATACTCGCCTTCCGCCGGCTCCATGTAGTCCCATGCGAACTCCGCCATACGGACACAGTTGAATCCGGCTTCCGCCATCCATGCCGGATCCTGCTCCCGGTCCTCAGGCCCCCAATGCTCGGGATAGTACGTTGCACCGTAGTAGTAGATGTCTAGATTTGCCGGTCGCTTATGTGAGAGTTTCTTTGACTCCATGTTCACTGTCCTTACTTTTCGAGGATTTCGCCGAAGAACCACGCCTTATCTTCACGCCGCGTGCCGTCTTCGTCGATGTACCACCAATCTGCATCGAAGGCATGGCGTCCCCTCCCGGCAACGCCGGCGAGGTCGACCTGCCCTTTCCCGGTGACCGGTTCCTTGGTCCCGTCCAGATCCGGATCGGTGTAACGCACAAACCACGTCTCCAGGTCGCGTTTGAGCGCGACCACAAGCCCCTGCCGGCTCGCCTCATCGATCAAGTTGTGCTCTTCGCCGGGATCGTTCACGAGATCATACAGCTCGTTAGGACCATAAGGATACCGGTGGACGTACTTCCATTCGCGGGTGCGGATCATACGTACCGGTCCGTATTCGTCGAAGACCACGACGTGCTCCCGCAGGGGCAGGGATTCGCCCCGTAACAGAGGCGCAAAGCTGCGACCCGGCAGTGAGGAGGCAGCAGGGTGCTCAAGGCCGAGGTAATCCAACAGGGTCGGCATTATGTCGTAATGGCTAAGCAGGTGATCGGTTCCTACGATCCCCTGCGGCACCGTATCGGGTCGCGCGATTAACATCGGCACCTTCACCGAAGTATCGTACATATTCTGCGGAAAGGTTCCATTACCTTTACCCCAGATGCCGTGATGTCCCATATTCATACCGTTGTCGCTCGTGAAGAGGATGAGTGTGTTTTCAAGCACACCCATCGCCTCAAGCTTTTCAAGGAGCTGACCTACACCCCGATCGAGTCCGGTAATCGCGGCATAGTAGCCACTGAGCAATTCCCGACGGGCGTCCCCCGTGCCCCGCGGCGCGCTGTTGATCTGCCAGGGATGCCCACCCGGAACCTCGGGGCAGGTGTCGAACGGGCAGTGCTTGTAGAGATCGACCAATTCCTGCGGATGCTGGCCCGCACGCCAGGGCGAGTGTGGCGCCGTATAATGCACGCTCAGGTAAAAAGGGGCTTCATCCTCAGCGTGAGCGTCCAGGAAGCGGAGCCCACCCGCCGTAATCTCATCGGTGAGATAGCCGGGCTCGCGCTCGATCTTGCCATCGCGGATGAAGTAGGCATTGTAGTAGTCGCCACCCCCATAGGGAAAGATGTGCCAGTAACTGAAGCCTTTCTGGGGCTTTTTGCTGTCGCCCAGGTGCCACTTGCCGCTGATGCCACAAGTGTAGCCGTTCTCAGCCAGCACTTCCGTGTAAGCCGGCATACCCTTGAGATACTCGATCTCACGATCATCCCCCCACCCCAGACCGGGCGTCTTCTCTCCGACCAGATTGCCCTTGCGAAGCCAATCGTGCACACCGTGCTGTGAGGGCATGCGACCCGTGAGAATCGATGCGCGCGCAGGCGAACAAACGGGGGAGGCACAGAAAAAGCTCTCGAAGCGCAGCCCCATTGCGGCGATGCGATCCAGGTTCGGCGTAATGACTTCGTGATTGCCGGCGCTGCCCATCGCCCAATATCCCTGGTCATCCGTCAGGATGAAGACAATGTTCGGTCGATCTAGATTACGACTTGCCACTTTGCATACCTCTGTTTCGATGATTGGCTAGAGAGGAGACCCCACTTGCAGAACCGAATGGCGACGCCACATCTCCCTGCGGATCGAGATCATCCGCCGGCTGAGCCGCTCCCTGACTTCATTCTGCGGTCGTCAAGAGCGTGTTGGTCCACGCGCGCCGCCCCTGAGCATCCTCGATCTCGACATAAGCATAGGGCCAGTCGGCGGGGATCTCAAAGCTAGCTTCCTTAAATAGCGATCCGGAGAAGTCACCGGTGCGAGCGCCCAGGGAAGCCGGTCCGGCGAGACGCGCAAACTGAATCTCCGAGGTCGCGATATGAACGTGTGACCCATCGCACGTGATTCGCTCGAAAGAGGGTCCGGTGCTGCTGTAGAAGCGACCGGTGCGCAGGCTCTCCCTGATCTCATCAGGCGCCAGCGTCTCGGCCTGCACCATGACCCACCCACCGTTCCATCCAGGATGTGAGGGGCGAATGTGCGCATCATCAGCCGCAAAAGCAAGCGTATTCGGAGCAGCTTGGAGCATCGCTTGCCAATAGGCGAGGCCATCACCTTTGCCGTTCAACCAGTGACACACGTGGTTGTAGAGCTCGACGCCATCGAAGTTCCACCGCTCCGCCTCTTCAAACGTGTTCCCCGTCCACAGAGGATGGGCCAATATTAGAAGACCGCCCTGCTCGCGGATCGCACTGAGTGCGGCGGTGAGGCCCATTTCACGCTCGATACCCTCGAAGCGCCCGAGGCCCACAACGTGATAGAAGCTGCCCTGGTCGTCCTTCCCATCGAGCTCAATACCGTCGAGCCAGAGCAATGGAGCTTCGAAAGGATCCTTCGTGATGTCAGAGGCGACCCAATGATCGGTGCGGACCAGGAAATCATAGCCCTCAAGGGCGTAGGCAGTCGCCAACTCGGTGAAGTCGAGCCCTCCGTCGGAGGCGGTGCTGTGAATGTGAGTATTACCTTTGTACCAGGTACGTCCGTCACCGTACCGGGAAATGGATGTTGGCCTAGACATAAGTGCGTAAATCCAGGGCAGCGTAACGGGTGAAACTCCAGGTATAAGGCCGAGCCGCTGAAGCGGACACCGCCCCGCCAATAGCAAACGAAATCATCGTCCCTCTCTCCTCAGTATAGTCTTGATCCACTCAGGGTTCTTTACCCGCTTTCACATCCCAGGATAGCATGACCTCTTTTGAGCGCAACCGTTCTCTTAACGGGCTCACCCGAACTGTCCGGCTGCCGCACGCTCCGCCCACAGATGGTAGGCGTCCAGCATCGCAAGGAAGTTATCGTACTTGGTACCGACTGCCACCGAGTGGGTCGTCCCGAAGATATAACCACTGCCGGGTGCTCCCAGGCGCATCGCCGCCTCGACATCCCTGCGCACATCCTCGGCTGTCCCGGATACCAGATTCTCAACCCGCACACCCCCCCATAGGGCCAGATGATCGCCGTACGCGACCTTCACCCGCCCCAGATCCATGCTTGCCGAGGCCTGAATCGCCTGGTAGGCATCATAACCGGCCTCAACGAACATATCCAGCAGTTTCCAGTTGTTCCCGCACGCGTGCTTCAGAACCGCCAGCCCACGCGACTTGACCGCCTGCACCCGCTCCTTGATCGAGGGCAGGCAGAAGCGGCGGAACATCCGGGGCGAGATAAAGGGGCCGGTGGTGGCAGCGAAGTCTGTGCCCCACAACACCCCATCAGTGCCGGGACGGATGTAAATATCATCCTCAAGGTGAGCTATCCGTGTAGTGTAATCGATGGCCCGCTGCACCAGGTCGGGATCCAGAGCATAGAGCATCAGCCCGTGCTCCATCCCGCCCAGCAACACCATCCCCGCCTCGCCGCCGCTGGGGCCCAGGATATAGTGGCTCTCACCTAACGCTGCAATCACCGCATCCACCGCCTCAAAGACCGAAGGATCGGGCCGCTGTGGAACAGCATCCAGAGGGAAATCGTCGAGCCGGTAGTTCGGTGTCGGACCAGCGACCAGCGTCAGGTCTCCCGTGATCTCCGAGTACTTCCAAACACGCCCGTCACGGGCCTCCCAGGTCGTCGCATCGATCTGACGGACGCGCTCCGGGCTCTGACCCCGCGCGGGGGCCACACCGCCCGCCATTGCCCCGACATTGACAATATCGATAAAGTCGAGCTTGCGGTAGAGCTCGATCGTATCCTCGGTCCAACTCTGAACAACCTCATCCCGGCGCCCTTCCCAAAATGCAATCTGCGATTTGGCCTTTGCACGTAGGTAAGTCTCGTGCCCCAGCAGCCGTTCGACGGTATCGAAGTCGATAGCGAAGAAGCCGATAGGCACCCGGTCTACCGGCTCGTGAGCCAGCGCACGCCGGACACGCTCCTTACTGTTCATCGTCTAGGCCCTGTCTCGATAGAGCTCGCGTGTGTACGCTCCCGCCAAACGCCAAAGCTCCTGGTAGCGCTCGAACCACGGCGCATAGCGCGCGTGCTCCGTGGGGTTAGGCATAAAAGACCGCTCCAGTCGCACCATCGCGGCAACTGCCTCGGCGTAGGAGCCAAAAACGCCGGACCCCACCCCGGACATAATCGCGGCACCGAGGGCCCCGGCCTCGGTGACCACCGGACGGACCAGCGGGCGCCCCAGGATGTCGGCGGACAGCTGAACCCACACATCCGACTTGCTGCCCCCGCCTGTCGCACGGAAGTCGTCAATGGCGATCTCCGCCTCCGGCAGGGATTCGATACACGCACGTATATAGAAGGTCGCGGCCTCTACCAGACCCTTCAGAATGGCCCCACGTGTCGTCCCCAACCGCAGGCCCGCGAGGACACCGGTAGCATCAGGAATGAAGTGCGGGGGACCGGTCGTGGTGAAGGTGGGTAACGCCACAAGCCCGCTGGGACCTTCAGGCAGCTCGGCGAAGAGGTCGGCATAGAGGTCGCGCCCGGCTCGCTGCGCCTGGCGTTGCTCCTCCGCGGCGAAGATGTCGCGATACCACTTCACCAGAGCCCCCCCCTGATTGTAGATAAAGGTCACATACCTGCCCGGCGCGGCGTGGTGCTCGGTATTGAGACCCTGAGCCATCATCGCCTGAGGATCCGGAATTGCATTGAGGACCGGCGTCACACAAATGAAGGTACCCATCCCATAGACCGCATGGCCTTCCTCGAGAACGCCACACCCGATAGCGTTGGCGCACTGATCGTGTGCGCCGGTCGTGATCACGACGTCCGGCGGTAGGCCCAAATCCGCCGCGATCCGCTGTTCCACCCTACCCACGACCGTGCCGGAGGGTACCGCCACCGGTAGCTTGTCACGATCCAACTCGGCCCATTCCAGTAGCCGGTCCGACCAGTCTGCACTACCCACATCGAAGAGCAAGGTGCGATTGGCAAGCGACAGATCGACCGCCGGCTCCGCGCCCAACATCGTAGCAATGAAACTGGACCAATGCAGGAACTTGTCCGCCCGTTCGTAGACCTGCGGCTGATGATCTCTGATCCACATCAGCTTGGTCAACCCATAGTGATTGCCCAGCGTGTTGCCGTTGATGGCATAGAGCTCATCGTCGGACAGCGTGCGGCCAAGCTCTCCCAGATACTCCTCACCGCGAACATCGAAATTAAGGATGGAACGCGGCCCAGGACCGGCGGGACTTGGCTCGGTGAGCACCTGTCTATCGTGCGTAACGGGCACAACCGCCTCGCCAAGAGAGGAGACGGCTACTGCCACGATCGGGTCCGCGGCAACGCGGGCTGCGACCTCACGCACCGTAGCCTGGACCTTGTCCCACACCTCTAGCGCATCCAACTCCGCCCATCCGGGTTGTGAGTGCCGGATGTCATACTCGCGATAGGCAGCCGCCAGCAGCTCGCCCGTCTCCGAGAAACATGCCGCCTTGCAGCCGGTAGTGCCGACGTCAATTCCCAACAGACTCATGGCTGCTGCCTCCCGTTTACACCTCGCATCTCGGGATTGGCCCTATCGATCATAGAGAGCCCCACAACTCGGGATGAGATCGCAGGTCGGGGTTGGTGCCGAGCTCACTTTTACTCGGGGCCTCCAGCACCTGCCGTAGCCCGGCAACCCGGAAGTCATCCTTGAGGAGCGTCAAGGTGCGCTCGTAAACGGCATTCTTGCCGGCCTCCAACCCTCCACCTGTGCGCAATCCCTCTTCGAAGGCCTGACGGATCTCTGTAGCCACATTGATCTTGGCGATACCCCTCTGCACGCCTGCCAGAATGTAGGCCCCGGGGACACCGGATCCGCCGTGCAGCACCAGGGGCACGCCGGTTGCTTCCCGCAACTCCCCGAGGCGGTCGAGATCGAGCAGCGCTTCGGTCTTCTTCAGGTCCTTGGCAGCCTTCGACACGGCGCCGTGCAGATTACCCACTGCCACCGAGAGCCAATCACAGCCCGTTTCCTTGACGAAGTGTTCAGCCTGATCGACGTCCGTGAAACCCATACCGGACTCGAAAAGCTCCTCGTAAGGCGGTAGCGGTCCGGCACCCTCACGTAGGATCGCGCCCAGTTCCGCTTCGCACGGGATCCCGGCCTCGTGTGCCAGCTCGACCGCGGCGCGAGTCGCCGCGATATTTTCATCAAGCTCCAACTTTGACCCATCGACCATCACCGAGTCGTACCCAAGCTCGATCGCTCTACGAATGATGGGCAGAAAATCGACCTCCAGATCATCTTCGTCTATCACCGGCACGTGGTCCAGATGAAGTCGCACATATCCCGGAACGGCGAACCGGGCAAAGGCCTCGGCGACCGCTGCCGGACCATAGCACTCGAACTTCTGCCACTCGATGCGCGCCGTCTCAATCAGGGCAAACGCATCCTGATCCACGACGGCCTGCACCACAGGCTCGAGCATCGGCAGGAAAGGCACGTTGAAGGCGGGGATCACGATCCCCGCCTCCCATGCCCGGCGGACGATATCCGGCTTTGCGAGCACCCAATCAGCCATCGGCTACACCTCCCTGGGTGCCGATTGAGGCTCCGCAGTCTCATAGCCGAGATAGTGGCCCAGAGCTTCGCGCAATGCCTGCAGCACCTTACCACGCGTCACCCCCACGTGATGCCGGTATCCGTTGTACCCGATGTGCAGCAGGACGTCCTGCAACCGGGGAATCGCGGCTACGCCACCGCAGCCAAAGAAGTCGCTTGGGATCGCGTCCTCAGTGAAAGCGCCCTCTCCCAGATAGAAGTGAAGCTTGCCTGCCTCGGTCCGCATACTGGCGAAGGTGAAGTCAAAGGGCGCGATGCGCCCGACATGACATCCATATCCGCAGCCCTCGCCGACGGCATTCGCCAAGATCGCGTGGTCCGCAATTCGTCCCGGTCCCGCCATCAACGCGCGTGGCACCGGTCCACAGTGGAATAGGATGCACTTGTCATCCTCCTCGCCATAGTTATTGTTCCAGTCGAGGCAGGTCGCCGGCTCGCCTGACCCATGATGTAACGCATACATCGCCACGGCGTTGCCGACATCCACTTCGCAAGCGGCGGGGATTCCGCGGTTGTTCAACTCGCCGAGGAGCACGCACGCGGAAATGCCCAGTTGCTGCTGCAACTCGATCCAACAACGCAGGGCTATGGCGTCCATCCTATACTCATCGATCACCTCATCGAGAACAACGCCTAGACGCGTGATCTTCTCGAACGCCGCCTCCGGCACTCCCGTCCACGAGGTGTAACCCCGCAGTGTCGCCGCCTTCTCAGTATAAGCTTCCCCGGTCGGCTCCAGCGCTCGCATCCGGGCGAAGATGTCCGAAAGGTCGAGCGTCTCCATCGTGATTCCGTGCTGCTGAAGCGCAATCTCGTCGATACGCACCGTCTTGAACGCCGTGGTCCGTGCGCCAATTGCGCCGACCACCATATTGCGCATCTTCGCCACGATGCGGCAGACGCGATCAAAGTGGTCGACATTAGCCCTGAACTTCTCGCTGCTGGGGCTCACCACGTGAGGCTTCAGCGCCGTGAAGGGGAGTCCGTATTGATGAAAGACGTCCATAATCGAGAGCTTACCGCAGAAGGCATCGCGGCGCACCTCCGGCGCCATTCGATCCATGTCGTCAGGATAGCCCTGAATGAGTATGGGGACGCCTGCATCCTTCAACGCAGCAACCGCCCCGGTCTCATCGCCGAAGTTGGGAAGCGACAGGATCACACCGTCGTACTGACCCCGGTTCTCACGCAGGAAGTTGGCGTAGATCTCCCCCTCACGGGGCGTTTCGACCGCCCCGTGCCGGGTCGCATCTGCATCCAGCATCAGCACCTCGTGACCCATCGCTTTCAGGACCCGAGGCAGTTCCTCGCGGGCTTCGGCCAAGAGACTGGCAGGGAAGAACCCGCGGTTGCCGAAAAAGAGCGCGAATCTCGACTGGTTCATAGTACGCTCCCTTACTCGTCTAGCGTCAGGCGCAGTGTCTTGATCTCGAAGGGTCTGAAGGTAAGCTCGATCTGCCCATCCTCCACAGCCAGCTCCGCGACGCGCGTTGTCTCTAGCATATCCGTCTCCTGCACCGTTGAGACCGGTAAGCTGGTCGACAGAGTGCAGTGCACGTCCGATCGCATCGCCTCATAAAGGCGCACGATAATGTCCTCCGAATCGTCTTCCGCCGGCTTGACCGTCTCGATGATCACGTTCGGGCAGTCGACGCTGAACAGCGAGCGCGTTCCCGCATCACCCGCCGCCGTCATGAGCGGCATATTGAGGTCGTAGCCCTCCCGAACCAACCCGCTGTCGGCAAAGCAACCGTTCCAGGCGTAGAAACTGTAGACGAACTCCTGTTCTCCCAGATCCGCATACATGTCCGGAGCCAGCGCAGACTTGAGCAGGGTCAACTTGATTGCGTTCCCGCGCACACTCACACCGTACTTGCTGTCGTTCAGTACGGCGGCGCCGCGATTCTCCTGCATAAGCGCCGTCCACTTCTGGCACGGGACCTCGAAGCGATCCGCATCGAAGGGCCGCGACTGATGATTCGGACGCCGGATGTGACCGAACTGGATCTCGTGCACCGCCTCATCCGTGTGTATCGTTACCGGGAAGGCTACCTTGAGCAGCTTGTGCCGCTCCTGCCAATCGACCGTGGTCTTGAAGTCGATCCGGCGGCTATCCCGGCGCAGGCTTACCTCCTGAGTCACTGTCGAGTTGTTGAGCCGGCGCGTGATGCGTAACGTCGCCTCGAGCGGTCCTTCGGAGACCACCTCAAACTCAGCCGGCTCATCGAGTGCCACGGGCAACTGCGTGTACATGCTATCGATATCCCACGCATCGAAGCGGGACGGGACATCCTTGTACATCTCGAAGCTATTGCACGCTGCCGCTGCCAACTCGCCCGCCGTCACCGTCTTGTCTACCAGGCTCGTGATCTCACCCTTCTCGTTAAACTCAACCCGCAGCCATGCATTCTCGAGAACGGGCGTAGCTGCCGGATCACTCAGGGCCTTCACGGTATTCTCCACTTCGCCACGTGCTGCGGGCTTCACAGTGATCCAACCGCAAGCAGGAACCGTCACCTCCACGTAAACCGTGCCGTCAATGGTCTGTGCGGGCAGCACCTCGTCGTCAACGCTGGCGCCGTCAAAGTCTTCGGGCAACGGAACCAGACCCTTCCGCTCCCACGAGAGATCGTTGAAGACTATCATCCCATCATCGCCTTCGGCTAGAGCAAAGACCGCGTCAATGGCGACCTCATTCGCCGCCTCGATCACGTCGGCGTAGAGCTCCTCCGCTTCCTCGTACACGCGTTGGATCGAAGATCCGGGGAGGATATCGTGGAACTGGTTGAGCAGCACGCCCTTCCAGGCTTCATCCAGCGTGGCTGAAGAGAACTCGAAGCCGGTCAGGGCACGCGCCGCGACCGCCCACATCTCGGCCCGCCGCAGCGCAATCTCGCTGTCGCGATTTCCCTTCTTCGTCCGCGCCTGCGACGTATACACCCCCCGATGCGCCTGAAAATAAAGCTCGCCCACGTACCGGGCCTCCGGCCAGCCATGAGCCTCTTGATCCTTAAAATAGGCCATCGGCGTCGTCATCCGCACCTTGGGCATGCCTTCCAGATTCTCCATGCGACGCGCGAACTCCAAGTGATTCCGGGTGGGCCCGCCGCCACCATCACCAAAACCGAAGGGGTAGAGGCGCGTCGAATAACCTTCTTTCTGCACGCGCTCCGTCCAGCGTTGAATGATGTTGTTTGGATCCATCCGTGCATTGTAGTCGCTATGCAAGTGGACATTGATCTCGGAACCGTCGATCCCCTCCCATACAAAGGTGATGTAGGGGAAAGGGTCGGCCCCGTGATATGTCCAGAAGATTTTGTGCGTCGAGAAGTATTTCACTCCGCAGCCGCGCATAATCTGCGGGAGTGCGCCGGAGTAGCCAAAGACGTCAGGCAACCAGAGCATCTCGCTATCGACGCCGAAGACTTCCCTGTAGTAGCGCTTGCCATGAATGAACTGGCGGATCAAGCTCTCACCGCTCGTGATATTCGTATCGGGCTCGACCCAGGTCCCGCCGTCCGGAATGAGCTGTCCGCGCTCGGCGGCCGCTTTGACCCGCTCGTAGAGCTCGGGATACCGCTGCTCGAGCATCCGGTAGAGATGGGGCTGGCTCTGCAGGAACGTGTACTCGGGGTACATCTCCATCAGCGCCAACTGGGTTGCCAGAGTGCGCCCGGTCTTCCGCTCTGTCTCAGCCAGGTGCCACAACCAGGCAACATCGATGTGCGAGTGGCCGAACGCAAACATCTCCGGCGCCGTCGATCCGTTGACACAGGCCAGGAGCGGCTGCAACCGCTCGCGGCACTCGCGCACCGTCTCCAGCATCTGCTCACGCGGCAACTCGAAGTCAACGATCAGCGTAAATGCCTTCAGTCCGTCGTCGATCTCCATCACCCGCAGGCTATCCTCGTCCAAGTTTTCGCGCAGTTGGAACAGGGTCTCGACATCGACCCAGAGCTGATAAACGTCCTCTTGCCAGATCCCGAATGTCGTCTCACCAACCACCGCCTGCGTCGGCCCCGGGTCGGGTACCGTCTCGCGATCTGGCGGCGTCGGCCCCGCGTGTACATTGCGCGGCCCGTGTCCGGCGTAGGATTCCATGAGGATCTCGTACCGGGTCCCGGACACACCGGACTGCGCCAGCGTGATCTCGGAATGGTGCCGATCTCTGGCGCCCGCAGCCTTCCCGTTCACGAAGATAATGCTCTCGCTTCCGGGTTCCGCCGCCAGCACGATATGCTGGCCCTCGGCTTCCGCAGGGAGCACAAACTCGCCCCTGAACCAGCCATATTCCCACTTCGCGCCCCACGCCGTCCCGGCGGGCATCGGTGCAAACGCGCGCGTTGTCGCCTCTTCCGTCGCCAACTGCTCCAGCGTCACAAACCCCTCCAATTCGACGGAACCCAATGGGCGGTAGAAATGACGGGGCAATTCGGTTTGCCAGGCTTGCAGGCGGTGGCGCCACTCGAGATTCAAAACCATGGGTATACCTCCTCTTTCTTCTAGAATTACGGAATAAGTAACGTCTTCATCGAGCTCTGCGTATCGAGCGCCGCTGCCTCTGCAGCGAACACTTCACCAACTTGATCCAGACTATAGGTCACGGAATGGTCGAATATGACATCGAGGTCGAAGACACCGCGCTCCACCGCTCGGTAGGCCTCGCGCATCGTTTCAACCGACCGCAGCTTAGTGTAATGAACGGCGTTCAGGTTGCGGATTTCTAGGCCATCCTCGTGAAACCGGTGGAAGCAGAAGTCATCCACAGGCGCGTAGCTGTCGCCGTAGAGCGATAGAATGCCGTTGTGGCGGACCATTGCCAGCGCCTGCTTGATGCCGATCCCCGTACCACCCACCGCTTCGGCGGCGATGTCAACACCCTCGCCTCGGGTAATCTCGTCTACAGCAGCAATCGGATCATCCGTCAGCGCGTTGATTACAATGTGCGCCCCGAGCTGCTTGGCGATCTCAAGCTTCGCCGGCACGACGTCAACAGCGATGACCAAGGAGGCACCCGACTTGAGCGCACCCTGCAGCATAATGTTGCCGGCAAACCCCACCCCATTCACGGCGACTGTATCGCCTAGCTTCACACCCATATGGATCGCGGCCCACGCAGCACATCCCAACGGCTCATAGAGACACCCAACCTCGAAGGAAACGCCATCGGGAATCGGCTGGACGTGCCGCACGTCGGTGACCCAGTAATCGGTGTAGGTTGGATAGATCAAGCTGCCCACACGGTCGCCGACTGCGACCACGCCACCGCCAAGATAAGTATCGACGCCCGCCCCCATCTCCACGATGGTCCCACCGCCCTCGTGGCCCAAGGGCCCCATAGGATAGGCATGCTTCGGCTTTCCATCGCCTCGCCCGGCGCCAAGCTGTACATCCTCACCGCCCTTTGCCTCGTCCTGAGGCCGCACGTTGATGCCGCGGTAGTAGTAGCGCTCCGATCCACAGACCGATGCCTGGTGCGCCTTGACCAGCACATCGTTGGGGCCGAGCTCCGGCAGCGTCACCGTCTTCACCGTCATCACCTCGGGCTCCAGATATACCACCCGTGTCTCTACCATACTATGGACCTCCTGGTCAGCATCTCGTGGAATCTCCGGCTCGTTAACACAATGTTAACATGCGCTTAAACACGACTTAATGATCAGGCCCTATAGTAGATGTGGTTGTGGGAAGATCAAATGTACATATACAAGCATATCGTAGGATCGCCAAATGCACCAGCAGCGGGGGAACCATCTGCACCGGGGCGAAACGCGGGGTCGGGCCGGGGGGAACGATCTCGATGTAGGGCCAGCTTCTTTGGTCCCAGCCCGACAGCTAACCTCGTAGGCGTCAAAGAAGGACACCAAGACCTAGGGTGTCCTTTTTTCTTGCCACAGCCGGATTACCTTTGAGTCGACAGAGCGGGAATGCCGACCATCAGCACAAACAGATAGAGTTAATCTCGCAGACAAGAGCCTAGGTCAGTTTAGGGTGAGCTCACACCCGTTGCATATAGGAGGACAGAATGGAAACCAATCTTGAACAGATTTTCGTGTCGCGGCTCGTGGCGGAGGAGAAGCTCCGGGACAAGAACCGCGAGCCCATAGCACTGGGACACCCCGGCAACCCCAGACGAGGCTTGCTTCACTACCTGATCCGGATCTTCGCGGAGTAGACAGTTCCGCTACCGCGCAAACGGTTAAGTGAGAACGAGAGCAGCCCCCGGAAACCAACTGGGGGCTGCTTGCTGCATCAGAAAGATTGGACGCCGAACGCTAGTCCCAACCGGCGCGCACCGCCGTGATGAGCTCAGAAATCTCAGCGGGTAGGCCGGTGCCATTGGATGCTGCAATATTTTCCTCCAACTGTGCCACCGTACGCGCGCCCGGAATCAGTGCCGAGACCGCGCGGGGTGTCAGGGCAAAGTGCAGCGCCATACGCGTCATCCCGCCCGGATATCCGTCGGCAATCGGCCTCAATTCTTCGGCACGACGCACGTTATCCCACATCCGGTCGCCGTCGAGCGTCGCCCGATGCCCGGAATCCACCTCGTCTCCGGGCCGGAACTTACCGGTCAGCACGCCGCGCGCGAGGGGCATACGGCACATGAGGCCGACCCCCTTCTCCGCGGCGATGGCGAAGAGGCCCTCCTCGGGGCGGGTGTGGAAGATATTGTAGGTGATCTGAAGCACATCCACGAGATCCTGTTCGATCAGCCAGATCGCATCCGCTTCCGTATTCACGGCGACGGCAGCAAAGCGGATCTTGCCCTGATCCTTGAGCCTTGCCATACCTTCCGCCCAGTCGAACTGCTCCATCGCTTCGCGGGAGGGGCTATGCAATTGGTAGATGTCGATCACATCGCGCTGCAACCGCTTCAGACTCGCCTCTGCCGTCGTCGCCATGCGCGACGCCGAAAACTCGTGCTCGCCGGTCTCGCGTACGCGACACATCTTGCTCGCGATGAGCACGTCATCCCGATTCCCGAGCGCCATGCCCAGCATTTCCTCGCTACGGCCCCACCCATAGGATTCGGAAGTATCAAACAAGTTGACCCCCAGATCCGTCGCGTGGCGTATCAGGTCCACCCAATGCTGGTCGTCAGCGTAGCTCTCGCCCAGGCGGTTGCCGCCAAACCCCACCTCGGAAACCAACACGCCGGTATCACCCATTTCACGGTAATTCATACAAACCCCCTAGTATTGCAGTTAGGATGAGAGAAGGCAGAAGCATCATCCGGATTTAGGCACCATCAGCGGCCTGCAATCTTTTACGCGCTCTCCGGGCCACATCATCATAGCGCGCCTCCAATGCCGAGTTCGTCCCGCGCAACCCCGCAGCCACCTGGTCGGCCCAGGAAATATAGTCGCTCAGCCGTTCGTGTGACCAGGAAGCCGGCGGATCTTGAATGAGATCCTGCACGTTCTCGATCTTGTCAGACAATTTGATCATCTTGGCCCGCCGTGAAAGCTGCGGCGCGTGTTCGATCTGCAACTGCTTCCGAACGTCTTTCGGTAACGACTTATCGTCGGTCATCTCCTCGACAACAGTGCGTACCTCTCGACCGAATCGCGCCTCCACCTCGCCGGCAGTCGCCGAAGTGTCCTCGAGGAGGTCGTGTAGCAGCGCAGCCACAAGCGCCACCGTGTCGCGCACGCCGCCGATCTCCCACAGGGTGTGGGCCACGCGGATTGGATGGTTAATGTAGGGCTCCCGCGTCTGCCCTTTCCTTCGCTGATCGCGATGCCGGTCAGCCGCGAAAGCAAGCGCTGCCAGACAAGCGCCCACCTCGCTTGCGGTGAATAGAGATCTCCCTTCAGTACTGTCGATTGTCGTCATAGAGCGTCACTCGTCCTTCTGGCCTTCCTCCAGTGCCTCTGCCACGCGCGGCCAGATACGCTCATCATCTCGGTACATACCTAATGCCGATAACGCCTCCGCGCCACGTGTGCCCCCTCTCCTTACCAGTGAGAGCAAGAAGTCGAGGGCACGCTCGTGCCGCAGCAACGCCATCGCCAGAACCAGCATCTGCCGCAACTCCGGTTCGAAAGCATCTTCCCAAGCCGTCTCCAGGAAGGGAAAGGCTTGTACCAGGTGCGATTCACCCAGCGCCACCGCAGCCGCCTCCTGTAACGCCCGATCCTCACGCTGCAGGAATCCGGCGACAAAGGCCAACGAAGGTTCCGGTGCGAGCTGCAGGAGCGCTGTGAAGCACTCCACAAGAACTGGCGGGTGTGTATCACCGATCAGCGCCTTGAAGCGCAACAATGGCACACCCGCATCCAAACCGGCGTACCCGATGGCGCGGGCTGCTGCAACCCGAGCTTCCGGTTCCGGATCCGCCAGAAGCTGTGCCAGTTCGAGCATCACGTTCGGATAGTTGATCCGCACCAGCGCCAGAGCGCAGACCGCGCGCAGCGCCGCTGCAGTGTCTTCCTTGCCGCCCCAGACCGATTCAAGTTGAACGTAACCGACACCCTGCAGATAGACCTCAGCCTGATGAGACTCCATGCGATAGAGCGCCTCCGCGATCGCGCGCTTCGCGGCACAGCCGGGATCGGTCTTCTGGGCGTTGACCATAAAGCGGTCGAAGGCCACCATCAGATCCGGCTCCAACTCTGTTAGCTGAAACTGACCTGCGATCTCCGCAGCCCGGCCGACAACGTAGTTGTCCTTTAAGGTCAACGCTTTCCGCAACGCCGCCAACGTCTCAGATGACGTGGGATCGCGCCGGAGTTCATCCAAAGCAGCCAACCTATCCTCAAGACGTTGTGACTTCCCCATTGAGACCCTCCTCAACTAGACTAGTGACCGACGTAGTGGGATAACACAGGTCTACAACAGGCTGACTTGTTCGCTCCGCAGCTTGCCTAACACCAGCGCCACCTTTCGACGCACGTCAATGCCGTACTGACAGGTGGTCGTCTCTGCCTCCCGTTCCAACGCATTCGGATCCCAACCAGACTCGGCAAAGCGCTGGCGTGCGATCTCAGCGAGGTCAAACCAATGCGCCAATCTCAGTCGAAGCGCATAGTCCGCAGGATCGTGCGGCAGATAGTCGATCATCTGCCGGTCTACATACCCTTCCAGCCGGAAGAGACCCATTAAGGGTTCGGAGCAAGCTCCACACTGGCGGCAGACGTAGGCGCCGAGCTCCGGCGCGTCCCGCAACACCGCCTGGCGCTCCTCGCTGTCCAGCGGGCCTTTCGCAAGGGCCTCAGCCGCTTCCCGGACATGCTCAACCCGATTCATACCACAGATCAGGACCTCGGACCCGTTCCCCAGTGCATAGCGAAGCGCCATCTCCGGCGAGCGATACAGAAAGCCATCCGCCAACGGTTTCATCGCCGTGATTCCCACACCCTTATCGCGCGCCAGCGGGTAGACATGCTCGCGAATCTCAGGTAGGTACTGCTCCTCAAGGTAGTTGTCCCAAATCAGGATCACCGAGAGCGGGAGTCGCTGAAGCGCGTCCAGGTAGAGCTGCGGGGGCCGGTGGCTGCTCAGTCCGATGCCCTTGATGAGTCCCTCGTCCTGGGCCTTGAGCAGCGCATCGAGTGCCCCACCTGGCCCGCTGATGGTGTCCAGATCGTCCTGCGTATTCACCCCGTGGAGGAAGTAGAAGTCTATGTGATCCGTCCGCAGCGCGGTGAGCGACGCCTCAAGGTCCCGTCGCATTCCCTCAGCATCGCGGGCGCCACTCTTGCTCGCCAACACAACCTGATCGCGCCGGCCCTCCAACGTGCGCCCGAGCTTCTCCTCTGACGCGCC